>NZ_JBEXNE010000034.1:0-76923 GCF_040610915.1 Streptomyces sp. NPDC003300
CCGGGGGGGTGTTAGTGTCTCTTCCCCGTTCGGGGGGGCCGGCCCGCCCGGGGGGCTCCCCGCGCCACTGGGGGCGCGCGGCGGGGGGGGGGGGGCGCGGCTGATCGGTGATCAGCCCGCCCCCGCCGTCCGCGGAGCGCCGCAAAGGTGCCTGGAAGCGCCCTGAGGGCGCCTCAGACCTCGTACAGGGTCACGTCCTTGACCACGGCCAGTCCGAGGCCGTACGCGCTCATGCCGCGGCCGTACGCGCCGAGGTGGACACCGCGGGCCGAGCCCGCCATGACCCAGCCGTACTCGGACTCGCGGTAGTGGAACGGCGTCGGGTCGCCGTCGACCGGAAGGGTCAGCGTCGACCAGCCGCTGCCCGCCAGGTCGTCGGCGAGTTCCCACGCGGTGGCGGTCTGCTGGTCGAGCCAGTCCTGGCGCAGGGCCCGGTCCATGGTGGTGGGCCAGGTGCAGGACAGCAGCCCGGACCCGGCGAGCCAGGCCGCGGAGGAGACCGAGGTCGCCTCCAGTACGCCGGTGCCGTCGGAGCTGCGCCGTCCGGGTCGGTTGGCGAGGGTGACGACCGCGGTGAACCGCAGCCCTTCCGCGTCCGCCGGAGCCGCCTTCAGCGAAGGCTCGTCACCATGCCCTATTGAGCCGTGCTCGACCGTGCCGTCCCCGCTCACGCCGACCGTGCCCAGCCAGCGCCGTCCGGTGAACGCCTCGTCCAGCCCGTACCAAGGGAAGTCGGCCATCAAGTAGCCGTCGACCGTCCCACGAGCACTGCCGGTCTTCGTCTCCATGCGGTGTTACGCCTCCTCCGTGCCCATCTGGGCGACTCGCCATCTTGCCCGACCCTGGGTGGGTTCGGGAGCCGAACCGGCTCACGGTGACGGCGAACACACGGACAATAGCCACCTGGAGGGGTGAAAAGGCGTGATCTGGTTGACTCAGGTCGCGTCGGAATCGAACGGCGGAGCCTCGCCGGGCTCCAGGCCGTCCTTCTTGCGGAGCCTGTCGGGGGTGGCCGAGGAGCCGCCGCCGGAGGTCGGTCCCGGCACGCCGGAGGACGAACCGGCCGCGCCGGACGAGCCGTTGGCGGCGGAGGCGGGCTCCACCCCGTTGACCGCGTCGGTGACCTCGGCCATCTCCTTGCGGAAGTCGAAGCCGTTGCGGATGTCCTTGAGGCCCAGCTCGTCCATGTCGCTGTCGCTCATCAGATTCTTCTTGATGAACGTCTTCGGATTGAGGTCCTCGAACTCGAAGTCCTTGAACTCCGGACCCAGCTCCCGCCGGATGTCTTCCTTGGCGCTGTCCGAGAACTCCCTGACCTTCCGGATGAAGTTCATGGTGTCCTGGATGACCTTCGGCAGCTTGTCGGGGCCGAAGACGAGGACGGCAAGGACCACGATCGCGACCAGCTCCAGCGGGCCTATGTCGAAGAACACCTTGCAGCTCCTTGGGACGTCCACAGCCGGGAAGGCAGGGTCCGGCGGACTTTACGGTACCTGTCCACGCGGGCGGTGCGGGAGTGGCTCCGGCTAACAGTACGTCGCCAGGGGGTAAAGGGTCAGCCCCCGAGCCCGCTCCGGTGACCGGCCGGAGACCGGCCGGTGGCCGGTCAGCGCCGTATCGCGGGGGCCTGGGGACCGGGCGACACGGGGGAAGCGGCGGGCGTCACGAGCGGCAGGGCGCCGGGCGCCATCAGCGGCCGGGTCACCGAAACGGGTGTCACCGAGGTGACCGCGGCGGGCGCGCGGAGCATGCGCCGG
This sequence comes from Streptomyces sp. NPDC003300, assembly GCF_040610915.1. Taxonomy (NCBI): domain Bacteria; kingdom Bacillati; phylum Actinomycetota; class Actinomycetes; order Kitasatosporales; family Streptomycetaceae; genus Streptomyces; species Streptomyces sp. NPDC003300. The sequence goes on from NZ_JBEXNE010000034.1 coordinate 1,758, forward strand.
TCCCCGGCGTCGAGCACGCCGCGCGGGGTGACCCCGCGGGTGTCCGGCACGGAGTTGGCGCTCAGCGGGCTGACCGCGGGGCCGTCGTCGGGGCGGGCGCCGCCGTCGACCGCGGCTTCCATGGGCAGGGCGCTGCCCAGGGCGATGGCCGCCATCGAGAAGGCGCCCGCGGCGGCGAAGGCGAACCGCCTGCCGCGGGAGGCCGCGGTGCCGGAGCCGCTGTGCGCGGGGGCCTCCGGCTGCTCCCGGTCCTCGGGGCGCCCGTCGGCCGCGGCGGCGCGGGTCAGCTCATGGATGCGGAAACCGCGACCGCCGGAACCGCCGGGCACGAGGTCGCGGCCCGGTGTGAGGTACGAGAACTCCTCGCGGCGCCGTGAACCGCCGCCGCCGAACACGCCGGAGCCGAGCAGGCCGCCGTCGAAGGGGCCGCGCCGCTCCTGGTCCCGCCCGCCGGCGGCGCCGGGGCCGTGGCCCTCGTCGTCCCGGTCGCGCCAGTCACGCGTACGGTCGGCGTCCTCGGTCCCGTCGCCGGTCGGTGGTAGGCCGGGAAGGCCCTGGAGCCGGGCCAGCAGCCCGGCGGAGAGCATCGGCTGCTCGGAGGCCGCCACGACGCTCTTGAGACGCCGCTGCTCGCTGGCAGCGGCTTTGCACTGCGGACAGGTCACCAGATGGGCGAGCACCCGGTCCCGGGTGTCGTCGCCGAGCTCGCCGTCGACAAATGCGGCGAGCCGGTCGCCAAGGTGCTGCTCGGCAGGCGCTGCACGTTGTTCGCCTGAACCGCTACTGCTCACGTTCTCCCGCCCTCCTGGCCAGGTTTCTGTGTGGCGGCAGCGAGCGCGGGAGCCGGCCGGGCGCCGGGCGCCCGGTGTTCCAGAGCCTTGCGCAGGTGGGAGCGGCCACGGTGAATCCTGCTCCGCACCGTGCCCAGCTTCACACCCAGCGTCGCGGCGATCTCCTCGTACGACAGTCCCTCGATGTCGCAGAGCACCACGGCGGCGCGGAACTCCGGGGCGAGGGTGTCCAGCGCCTGCTGGACGTCCGCGTCGAAGTGCGTGTCGTTGAAGTGCTGCGCGGGGGACGGCTCGCGGCTGGGCAGCCGCTCGGCCGCGTCGTCCCCGAGGGCGTCGAAGCGGATCCGCTGGCGGCGGCGCACCATGTCCAGGAAGAGATTGGTCGTGATGCGGTGCAGCCAGCCCTCGAACGTGCCGGGCGTGTAGGTGGACAGGGAACGGAAGACCCGCACGAAGACCTCTTGGGTGAGGTCCTCCGCATCGTGCTGGTTGCCGGTCAGGCGGTACGCCAGCCGGTACACCCGGGCACTGTGGGTACTGACGATCTCCTCCCAAGAGGGAGGCGTCCACGCCTGAGCGTCCCCGTCGGTGGCGAACGTCGCGGTCGCGGGAGTGTTTTCGCGTGAACGGTCATCAGCAGTGTTGGTCACGGATTTCGGCTGTCCGGCGGACCGGAGAATACGCCTGAGCGTTCCTCCCTTGTCACCGGCCGCAGCCGCACCTCCCCTGTCGGCTCTGGTGGTGTCCAGTAGAGCCCCTACCATATCCACCTCGCCCGTTAGCTCCGGATAAGTGCGCTGTTGCCATTGACTTCCCAGGACTTCCACTCGGCGGGGAGAGCCGGGGCCTTCTCCCGCCGGTAGCCGTCCTTACGGATAACGCACAGTCCCATCAGCGGGTTCCCGCCCCCAGCGGATACAGTCGCCGGGCGGGCTGCACCTACGACAGGGATCGACCCGGGGACAGGGAGAGGGACATTACCGGCAACCGGCAGGCGAGCTGGGCGTTCGCCGACGCGTTCGTCGCCGAGGACGACGCCCTCATACGCGCCCGCGCCCGGTCCCACGCGGCCGGTCTGCGGCCCGTCTCGCCCGGCACCGGTGCGGCCCTGCGGCTGCTGGCCGCCACGGGGGACGCGAAGTCCGTCGTCGAGATCGGCACCGGCACCGGGGTCTCCGGCATCCACCTGCTGCGCGGCATGCGCCCCGACGGCATCCTGACCACCGTCGACACCGAGCCGGACCGCCTTCAGCTCGCGCGCGAGGCGTACCGCGAGGCCGGTTTCGCCGCCAACCGCTCCCGCGTCATCCCCGGCCTGGCCCTGGACGTGCTCCCCCGGCTCACCGACGGCGGCTACGACCTGGTCTTCTGCGACGCCGACCGGCTGGAGTACCTGGACTACCTCGACGAGGCGCTGCGGCTGCTGCGGATCGGCGGCCTGGTCTGCTTCGAGGGCGCCTTCGCCCGCGGGCGCGCGCTGGACGCCGCCCACCAGGACGCCGAGTCGGTGCGGCTGCGCGAGCTGATGCGCGCGGTCCGGGACAGCCCCCGGCTCTCCCCCGTCCTGCTGCCGACCGACGACGGTCTGCTGTGCGCGGTGCGCCGGAAGTGACGCGGCGGCGCGCGCAGGAAAACGACGGCGGCCCCGTACACGACATTCCGTGTACGGGGCCGCGACGATTTATGGGACCGCTGGTCTCAGGCGATGGCCTTCTTCAACGCGTCGCCGAGGGCATCCGCCTCGTCCGGGGTCAGCTCGACAACAAGCCGCCCGCCGCCCTCAAGCGGAACGCGCATGATGATGCTCCGCCCCTCCTTGGTCACCTCGAGCGGGCCGTCACCCGTCCGCGGCTTCATGGCCGCCATGCTCGTTCCCCTTCCTGAAACCAGCTCGGACTCGAACACATTGGTTCTCGGCCATTATCCCGCATCTATCGACCCGATGACCAACATCGGTCGCACTACGTTCAGCATGGGCCCTCCCCAAAACCGGCCAATTCGGCGAGTGGACAGTGATCGACCGGGTTCCCGAAGGGTATCGGTTCGGTCGGACGTTTGACGTACGTCACATGTCGGGGTGCCGTGAAGTCCGGCATTCTGGCCAGGACCGATGCCGCGACGAAGGGGTTCAGCCATGGCCGACAGCGTTCTGTACGAGGTGAGCGACGGGCTCGCGACCGTCACCTTCAACCGTCCCGAGGCGATGAACGCGCTCGACACGGACACGAAGAACACCCTGCGGGACGCCTTGCGGGAAGCGGCCGACGACACCGCGGTGCGGGCGGTGCTGCTCACCGCGACCGGGCGGGCCTTCTGCGTCGGACAGGACCTCAAGGAGCATCTGGCGACGCTGGCGGCGGGCGGCGGGCTCACGACGGTGGCCGAGCACTACAACCCGATCGTCACCGCGATCGCGACGATGCCCAAGCCGGTGGTGGCGGGGGTGAACGGGGTCGCCGCGGGCGCCGGGGCCGGGTTCGCCTTCGCCGCGGACTACCGGATCGTGGCGGACACCGCCGCCTTCAACACGTCCTTCGCCGGGGTGGCGCTCAGCGCGGACTCGGGTGTGTCGTGGACGCTGCCGCGGCTGGTCGGGCACAGCCGGGCCTCGGATCTCCTGCTCTTCCCGCGCTCGGTGGGGGCCGCGGAGGCGTACGACCTCGGGATCGCCAACCGGGTCGTGCCCGCCGCGGATCTTCCCGCCGAGGCCGTCGCCGTGGCCCGGCGGCTGGCCGAGGGGCCGACCGTCGCCTACGCCGCCATCAAGGCGTCCCTCGCCCACGGGGCCGCCCACTCCCTGCTCTCCACCCTCGCCAAGGAGGACGAGCTCCAGACCCTGGCCGGAGCCGCCGAGGACCACCGCATCGCGGTCAACGCCTTCGTGGCCAAGCAGCCCCCGCGCTACGTGGGCCGCTGACGCGGGACGCCCGTCGCCGCTCCGGCCGGTCCTCGATCGCCGGACGGGCTGAAGGGGGCACGGGTCCGGCGCGACCCCGGGCCCGTCCGGACCGGCCCTAGCGGGCGGAGCAGTCGGCGAGGTGGTCGTTGACCAGGCCGCAGGCCTGCATCAGGGCGTAGGCGGTGGTGGGGCCGACGAAGCGGAAGCCGTGGGATTTGAGCGCCTTGGCGAGAGCCACCGACTCGGGGGTGGTGGCGGGCACGTCGGCGAGGCGGCGCGGCGCCGGGCGGGTCGCGGGGTCGGGCGCGAAGGACCAGATGAGGGCGTCGAGCCCGCCGTCGTAGCTGTCGCGCAGGACCTGCGCGGCCCGCGCGTTGGCGACGGAGGCGGCGATCTTCGCCCGGTTGCGGATGATCCCGGGATCGAGCAGCAGCCGCGCCTCGTCCTGCGCCGTGAAGCCCGCGACCGCGTCGATCTTGAAGCCGTCGAAGGCGGCCCTGAACCCCTCGCGGCGACGGAGGATCGTGATCCAGGACAGCCCGGACTGGAACGCCTCCAGGCAGGTCCGCTCGAACAGGGCGTCGTCCCCGTGCACGGGCCGCCCCCACTCGGTGTCGTGGTAGGCCACGTAATCCGGCGCGGACAGCCCCCAGGGGCACCGCGCGAGTCCGTCGGGCCCGACGATCGCGTCACTCACCGGTGTCGTCCCGCGGCGTCTCGTCCTTGTCCGGGGACGGCGTCACGGGGGCGCCGACCGCGTCGGCCCGCGCCCCGGCCAGCACGGCCTCCAGGTCGGCGATCCTGGCGTCCCGCTCGGCGAGTTCCGCCCCGAGCCGGTCCAGCACCTCGTCGACGTCGAGCATGCGGTAGCCGCGTACGGCGATCGGCAGCCGGACAGCGTCGATGTCGGACCTGATGAGCGGGCGGTCGGCGGGCAGCCGGTCGTCGATCCGGTCGGGTTCGGAGTCCCGCAGGGTGCCGCCGTCACCGAGTACGGCCATCGCGACGGCGGCGACCACCGCGACCAGCGCGATGAGCATGAACCAGAACAACTCGATCTCCCGGGGTCCGGCCTACGTGTCAGGCACGATCGTGCCACGATCGCATGAGTCTGAGATGAGGAGCGGCAGTGGCACTTCGGTTGGGGACCCGCGAATTCGGCGAGCGGGAGCCGGTGATCATGGCGATCGTGAACCGTACGCCGGACTCGTTCTACGACCAGGGCGCCACCTTCACCGACGAACCCGCGCTGGAGCGGGTCGCGGGCGCCGTCGCGGAGGGCGCGGCGATCATCGACATCGGCGGGGTGAAGGCGGGCCCCGGCGAGGAGGTCTCGGCGGCGGAGGAGATCCGCCGCACGGTCGCCTTCGTGGCGGAGGTGCGCCGCCGCCACCCGGATGTGGTGATCAGCGTGGACACCTGGCGGCACGAGGTCGGCGAGGCGGTGTGCGAGGCGGGCGCCGACCTGCTGAACGACGCGTGGGGCGGGGTGGACCCGCGGCTGGCGGAGGTCGCGGCGCGGTACGGCGTGGGGCTGGTGTGCACGCACGCGGGCGGCGCCCAGCCGCGGACCCGGCCGCACCGGGTGGGGTACGAGGACGTGATGGCCGACATCCTGCGGGTGACGGTGGGGCTGGCCGAGCGGGCGGCGGCGCTGGGCGTGCCGCGTGACGGGATTCTGATCGACCCGGGTCACGACTTCGGCAAGAACACCCGGCACTCGCTGGAGGCGACCCGGCGGCTGCCGGAGATGACGGCGACGGGGTGGCCGGTGCTGGTCTCCCTGTCGAACAAGGACTTCGTCGGGGAGACGCTCGACCGGCCGGTCAAGGAGCGGCTGATCGGCACGCTGGCCACCACGGCGGTGTCGGCGTGGCTCGGGGCGCGGGTGTACCGCGTCCACGAGGTCGCCGAGACCCGTCAGGTGCTGGAGATGGTGGCCTCGATCGCGGGCCACCGCCCGCCCGCCGTGGCCCGCAGGGGCCTGGCCTAGGGGCCCGCTGGGCGGGGGCCAGGGGCCCTGCGAGGCGGGGGCCAGAGGCCCCCGAGGCCCTAGGCGCTCTCCTTCGTCACCCGCGCCACGGCCTCGTCCACGTCGTCCGTGACGTGGAACAGCTCCAGGTCGGCCGCGGACGCCTTGCCGCCCGCGACGAGCGTGGAGCGGATCCAGGAGACCAGGCCGCCCCAGTACTCGGTGCCGAAGAGCACGATCGGAAAACGGGTGACCTTCTTGGTCTGGACGAGGGTGAGCGCCTCGAAGAGTTCGTCGAGGGTGCCGAAGCCGCCGGGGAGCACGACGAATCCCCGCGCGTACTTCACAAACATCGTCTTTCGGACAAAGAAGTAGCGGAAGTTCACGCCGATGTCGACATAGGAGTTGAGGCCCTGCTCGAAGGGCAGCTCGATGCCGAGGCCGACCGAGATGCCGCCCGCTTCGAGCGCGCCCTTGTTGGCGGCCTCCATCGCGCCGGGGCCGCCGCCGGTGATGACGGCGAAACCGGCCTCGGTCAGGGCGCGGCCGATCCGTACGCCCGCCGCGTACTCACGGGAGTCCACCGGGGTGCGGGCGGAGCCGAAGACGCTGACGGCGGGGCCGAGTTCGGCCAGGGCGCCGAAGCCCTCGACGAATTCCGACTGGATCCGCATCACACGCCACGGGTCGCCGTGCACCCAGTCCGACTCTCCTCGACTGTCCAGCAACCGCTGATCGGTGGTCCCCGCCTGCACCTGGCCGCGCCGCCGTACGACAGGGCCCGTGTGCCGTTCCGGCCAGCCCTTGCCGGTCAGCACGGTCTCCGCCGCCTCGTTGGCCGCGGCAGCCGCCTCCTGCGCGTCCGGACTCTGCCCGGCCGCTCCCGTGTGTGAGTCAGTCATACGGGAAGCGTACGCATCATGGTGCGGCGGACGGCGCCAATGGGACCGCCCGGGGCGCTTCGAGGCGGGCGCTGACCCAGGTGAAGGCCGCGGGGAACATTCCGCCCCAGGTCTTCCAGTTGTGCCCGCCGCGGTCGATCCGCAGCGTGCTGACCGAGGTGGGCGGCCGGACGGCGGCGGTGATCCAGTCGCCGAATTTCGGCGGGCTCTCCGGGTCCTGCTTGCTGGACTCGATGAGGATGTGCACGTCGGGGCGGGTGTTCTGGGCCAGCCACAGCGGCGAGCGGACACCGCGGGCGGACTCGGCCGGATTGTCCGGGGCCATCGCGGCGGCGGCCACGAACCGGTCGGGGTGCTCGAGCGCCATCCGCACCGCGCAGTAGCCGCCGGTCGATATGCCCATCACGGCCCAGCCGCGCGGCGCCGGGAGCGTACGGAAATTGTGCGCGATCGTCTGCGCCACGTCGTCGGTGAGCCAGGTGCCGACCTTGCTCTTGCCCGGCACGTCGGCGCAGCCGGTGTTGGCCCGGTCCGGGGTGATGGTGGGCAGCACGAGTATCGCGGGCTCGGCGCGGCCGGCGGTGATCTCGCCCTGCATGATCTGGCCGAGCCGCATGCCGCGCAGGAAGCTGTGCGGGGTGCCGGGTATGCCGTGCAGGACCTCTATGACGGGGAAGCGGGTGTGCGCGAACTCCTTCTTCTTGTACTGCGGCGGCGTCCAGACGATGACGTCGCCCTTCGTCCCGGACTTCCAGCCGCGCACGGTGGCCTTCTCGAAGCCTTGGGAGTACGAGGCGAATTTGACCCGGTAGTCGGGCTTGGTGGGGGTGGGCGTGGCGGTGGGGCCCGCGACGGACTTGCCGCCGCTGTTGGCGTTGCCGAGCAGGTCGTCCCAGGACGCGTAGAAGCCGTAGTCGTTGTTGACCGTGACCATCACCACGAAGATCGCGGTGACCTGACAGAGCACGATCATCCCGACGCGGGCGACGACCCGTACCGGCCGCGGGCCCCGTACCCGCGGCCAGAGCAGCACCGCGCCCGCCACCGCGGCCACCGCGACGACGAGGAGCAGTACGGCGAATCCTCTGCTGGTCAGTCCCACGACACGCCTCTTCCCCCAACCGATCCCTACGGCTCCGATCACACCATGCCGCGAGGGAAGACCGATGGGCACCCCTGTTCGGTTGCTCCGCCTTTCGCCGGATCAATCGGACGAGTGAGGCGGGGCGGTCGCCGGGGCCGCGGGATCGGGCCCGGTCAGTCGGTGAGCCAGCCGCGCAGCCGCTCCTCGGCCTCCAGCACGGCGGCGACCGCCACGTGCTCCTCGCGGGCGTGGGCGAGCTTGGGGTCGCCGGGGCCGTAGTTCACCGCGGGCACGCCGAGCGCGGAGAAGCGGGCCACGTCGGTCCAGGCGTCCTTGGGGGCGGGTTCGGTGCCGATGGCGCGCACGAAGGCGGCGGCGGCCGGGTGCGCGAGGCCGGGCAGCGCGCCCGGCGCGCTGTCGGTGAGCACCACGGTGAAGCCGTCGAAGACCTCCTCGGCGTGCGCGAGCGCCTCGGCCTCGCTCCGGTCGGGCGCGAAGCGGAAGTTGACGGTCACCGCGCAGGAGTCGGGGATCACATTGCCCGCGTGGCCGCCCTCGACCCGCACCGCGTTCAGCCCCTCGCGGTACTCCAGGCCGTCGATGACGACCCGGCGGGGCTCGTACGCGGCGAGCCGGTCCAGGATCGGCGCGGCCTTGTGGATGGCGTTGTCCCCGAGCCAGCTCCGCGCCGAGTGCGCCCGGCGGCCGGTGGTCTCGATCCGGATCCGCAGGGTGCCCTGGCAGCCGCCCTCGACCTTGCCGTCGGTCGGCTCCATCAGCACCGCGAAGTCCCCGGCCAGCCACTCGGGGTGCCGCTCGACCAGCCGCTTGAGTCCGTTGAACTCGGCCGCGATCTCCTCGGCGTCGTAGAAGACGTAGGTCAGGTCGCGGTTCGGCGCGGTCAGGGTCGCCGCCAGCCGCAGCTGCACCGCCACGCCCGCCTTCATGTCCGAGGTGCCGCAGCCCCACAGCAGGCCGTTCTCGTCCAGCCGCGACGGCAGGTTGTCCGCGATCGGCACGGTGTCGATGTGGCCCGCGAGCACCACCCGCTCGGCGCGCCCGAGCCGGGTCCGCGCCACCACCGCGTCGCCGTCCCGGTCCACCGTCAGGTGCGGCAGCCCCCGCAGTGCCTCCTCCACCAGATCCGCCAGCGCCTTCTCCTGCTGGCTCACGGACGGCACGTCCACGAGTTGGGCGGTGAGCCGAGCGGCATCCTGGCTGAGGTCGAGTTCGCTGCGCATACGCCGAGCGTAGGGCCTCGGGCCCGGATGCCCCGAAGGCCCCGGCCGCCTGCCCCGTTCACGCGCACGGAGGAGAAAGCCGAAGACGGCGCCGTCGTAGGTCATTCGGGGCCCGCCGCCTTCGGTACGCTCGGCGCGTGCCCAGCTCCCCCCCTCAGAAGCCCCCCAAGCGCAAGCGCCGGGGCCGCAGGATCGCCACAGCGGCCGTGGTGTTGCTGGGGCTCGCCACCTATGGCCTCTACCGCGCCGCGGAGGAGAACAAAGCGCCGGAAAGCGCGGACTGCACAGTGACGGCGGACGGCGACACGCTGGACATGAGCCCGTCGCAGGCGGCGAACGCGACGACGATCGCCGCCGTGGCCACCTCGCGCGGGCTGCCGGAAAGGGCGCTCACCATAGCCCTGGCCACGGCGTTGCAGGAGTCACGGCTGGACAATCTCGATCACGGCGACCGGGATTCGCTCGGACTGTTCCAGCAGCGCCCCTCGCAGGGCTGGGGCACCGCGCAGCAGGTCCAGGACCCGGTGTACTCGACGAACGCCTTCTTCGACGGCCTGGTGAAGATCGAGGGCTATTCGCGGCTGCCGCTGACCGTGGCGGCGCAGCGCGTGCAGAAGAGCGGCTTCCCCCAGGCGTACGCGAAGCACGAGGCGGACGCGACGCTGCTGTCGGCGGCGCTGTACGGCCGCAAGGCGGGCGCGCTGAGCTGTACGACGGGCTCGGACACGCCCTTCAGCGCGGGCGGCAAGCTGGGCAGTACGTCGCAGGTCACGGCCAGGCTGACGCGGGAGTTCGGCAGCCAGGTGAAGCCGGTGGCGGCCGACGAGCCGCGTACGGTCGCGGTGCCCGCCAGGCCCGCGGGCGGCGCGGCGGAGGGCGACGGCACCCGGCGCGGCTGGGAGCTGGCGCAGTGGGCGGTGGCGCACGCGCAGGACCTGAAGGTCGAGCAGGTGACCTTCGGCGGCCGGAAGTGGGCCGCGGCGCAGTCCGGCAAGGGCTGGCAGAAGCAGAAAGCGGGCGGCGCGCAGAGTTCCGCGGCCGTCAAGCCGGACGGATACGTACGGATCACCGTCGCGCAATAGTGCGCGCATTCACTCGGAAGTGCCCGCTCCCGCGGTCAAACGCGGGCTGCGGGAAAACCGCTCGACCGGATGGCAATTCCCTTGCCGCAGCAGGGATGTGACGTTTCATCAAAGTCATATGAGCTGTCCGCTATATCCGATCTGTCGGATTCCTATAATGCGACACATTGCCAACTCTTTACCTCGAACGACCGCAACCTTCGGGCTCCTTGAGCGGTAGTCACGACGTCCGCCCGGCGGACGCAATACGTCCCCTCACGGAGCCAACTCCGTAAAAGGAGCACCATGTCCCTCCCCCTGACCCGCCGCTTCGCCCAGGCCGCCCTGCTGATCGGCGCCGCCGCCGCGCCGCTGATCGGAGCGGGCGCCGCGCAGGCCGCCGCGCTGCCGCCGACGGACCTGGGCGGGCTGAGCAATCTGGACGGCGCCAATGTCGGCAACACGCTGGACAGCGCTTCCCAGCAGGCCACCGGGGTGGCCGGGCAGGCCGGTACCCAGGCGATGAAGACCACGCTCCCGGCCACCGGCCGCATCGTGGGCACCGCGAGCAGGACCGCCGCCCCGGCCGCGCAGAAGGCCGCGGGCGACGCCGCCGACTCCGCGGGCCGGATCGTCGGCCAGACCGCCGAGTCCGCCGGTGGCGTCGCCCCGCACACCGAGACGCTGCCGGTCTCCGCGCTTCCCAACACCGGCCAACTGCCGGCCGGCGCGCTGCCCACCACCGACATGCTGCCGCTCAAGGGCCTCCCCCTGGGCTGATCGCCGAACCGCACGCGCGCGGGGGCCGGGAGCGACCGCTCCCGGCCCCCGCGCGCGTCTGCCGGGCAGGGCTCTCAGCCCAGCGAGGCGCCCTCAGGCCGGCCTGGTCGGGTCAGCCCAGCGGCTCGGCCCAGCGGCTCGGCCCAGCGGGTCAGCCCGGCGGAAGCGGTTCGGCGGAAGCGGTTCAGCGGGAGGGATTCAGCGGGAGCGGTTCAGCGCAGCCGCTCGACGGCCGCCGCCACCCGCTCGTCGACCGCCGTGAAGGCGATCCGGACGAACCGCTCGCCCGTCGGCCCGTAGAACTCGCCGGGCGCCACCAGGATGCCGCGCTTGGCCAGGTCGCCGACGGTGTCCCAGCAGTTCTCCGCGCGGGTCGCCCACAGGTACAAGCTGGCCTCGCTGTGCTCGATCCGGAAACCCGCGCCCTCGAAGGCGGTCCGCAGCGCGGCGCGGCGGCGCGCGTACCGCTCCTTCTGCTCCACCGCGTGCTCGCGGTCGTCGAGCGCGGCGACCATCGCGGCCTGTACGGGCGCGGGCACGATCATGCCGACGTGCTTGCGGACCTCCAGCAGACCGGCGACCACGGACGCGTCACCGGCGAGGAAGGCGCCGCGGTAGCCCGCGAAGTTGGACCGCTTGGACAGCGAGTGGACGGCGATCAGCCCCTCGTGGCTGTCCCCGCACACGTCCGGGTGCAGTACGGAGACCGGCTCCGTACCCTCCCAGCCCAGCTCGATGTAGCACTCGTCGGACACCACGAGCACCCCGTGCTCGCGCGCCCACGCCACGATCCGGCGCAGCTCGGCGGCGGACAGCACCCGGCCCGTGGGGTTGGACGGGCTGTTGAGCCAGAGCAGCTTCAGGCCGTCCGGGTCGAGTTCGGTCACCGGGTCGTCGTACGTGACCGGTTCCGCGCGGGCCACCAGCGCGCCGATCTCGTACGTCGGGTAGGCGAGCCGCGGGTACGCGACCCGGTCGCCCGCCCCGATGCCCAGCAGCGTCGGCAGCCAGCCGACCAGTTCCTTGGAGCCGAGCAGCGGCAGGATGTTCGCCGGGTCGGCGCCGCTCACGCCGTGCCAGCGGCTGAGATATCCGGCGGCGGCCTCGCGCAGCGCGCGCGTGCCGTACGTCAGCGGATAGCCGGGGCTGTCGGCGGCGGCGGCGAGCGCGCGCCGGATCACCTCGGGCACCGGGTCCACCGGGGTCCCCACCGACAGGTCGACCACACCGTCCGGGTGCGCGACGGCCGTCGCCTTGTAGGGCTCCAGGCGGTCCCACGGGAAGACCGGGAGGCGGGCGGAGATGCTCACGTGCTCACTCTCGCTTGTCGATCGATGGTCCGTGATCGAAATGTCCATGACGGACGTACGCCGCGGCCCCGCACAGCGCCGAGCGTGGCTCGGTGCGCCGTACGGGGCCGGGCGGAGACTGCCCGACCGGGATCAGTGGTCCTGGCTCTGCGGGGGCAGCGCTGCGATGAAGGGGTGGTCGCGCTCGATGAGACCGAGCTTGGACGCGCCGCCGGGCGACCCCAGTTCGTCGAAGAACTCCACGTTCGCCTTGTAGTAGTCCTTCCACTCCTCCGGGGTGTCGTCCTCGTAGAAGATCGCCTCGACGGGGCAGACCGGCTCACAGGCGCCGCAGTCGACGCATTCGTCCGGGTGGATGTACAAGGACCTGGAGCCCTCGTAGATACAGTCGACCGGGCACTCTTCGATGCACGCCTTGTCCTTCAGGTCGACACAAGGCTGCGCGATGACGTAGGTCACGCTGTCGTTCCTCCTCGATAGGGCTCATCTCGCGCGGGAGCGCGGCGTCGTCGATGCCCGCACCTAGTATCTCCGTTCCTGAGCACGATCCGAACAGGAGGGGCACGCATGGCAGGGGATTTCTCTTCCGGAGCGCGGCTCGTGATCCGGATTACCCCGTCTGACGTGGGAAAACGCGTATCGGTACGGCAGGTTCTGGAGATCACCGACGGGCATCCTACGTTCACCGATACGGTCGGTGTTCTCGTATCGTGGGATGCGGGAGTGGTGTGCGTCACGCGGAGGTCCGGGGAAACGGTACGCATCGCCGAATCGCTCCTCGTCGCGGGGAAGGTGGTGCCGCCCACCCCGCCGTCACGGAGAATGTCGCGTGTGACGTCCGCGTCCCCCGAGGAGCTTGAGGCGTTCGCCTCGCGCGCCTGGCCCGCCACCGAGACCGCGCCGCTGGGCCGGTGGACACTGCGCTCGGCCGTCGCGGGCGAGCGAGAAGCGGAGCAGGACAAGGGCGGCGGGCGGCGGGAGGGCTTCACCCGCCGCGCCAACTCCGTCCTGGTGGACGGCGATCCCGACCGCCCGCTGGACGCCGCGCTCGACCACGTCGTCGGCTGGTACGGGGCGCGGGGCACGACACCGTATCTCCAGGTGCCCGACACCTCGCCCTACGCGGCCGAGTTGGAGCGCCGCGGGTGGGTACGGGAGGCGGACACGCTGGTCAGGGTCGCGCCGCTGGCGCCGCTCACCCGGCTGCCGGGCGCGGACGCCGTCACGCTGTCCCGGACGCCCGACGCGGCGTGGCTGGCCGCCTACCACCGCACCGGCTCGCTCGCCGACGCGGCGCTGAAGGTGGTCTCCGGCGGGCCCTCGGTGTGGTTCGCGACCGCCCCCGGCGCCATCGGGCGGGCCGTGGTCGACGGGCCGTGGGTGCTGTTCGGCGCGGTCGAGGTGGCGCCTTCGCACCGCCGCAGGGGCCTGGCGACCGCCGTCATGGGCGCGCTCGCCCGGCGCGCCGCCGACGAGGGCGCGAGGAGCGCGTACCTCCAGGTGGAGGCCGACAACGAGGCGGCCCGCGCGCTCTACGACGGGCTCGGCTTCACCGACCACCACGGCTACCACTACCGGCGCCCCTCGGTATGAGCGCGGACGTACGGGAACGGTTCGCGGCGGCGGCGCGCGAGGAGCGCCCCGACCTGGCCGAGCTGTGCCTGCTGATCGGCGCGGAGGCCGACCCGGCGCTGGACGGCGTCGCGATCGACGCGGCCCAGATCGAGCTGGACCGGCTCGCCGGGATGCTCCCGTACGGCCTGACGACGCCGCTGGAGTGGGCGACCGCCCTGCACCGGCTGCTCGGGGCCCGGCTGGGCTTCCACGGCGAGCCCGGCGACTACCAGAAGCTCTCGTCGTCGCTGCTCCAGCAGGTGCTGCGGCGGCGGCGCGGGCTGCCGATCCTGCTGTCGGTGGTCTGGACGGAGGTCGCCCGCCGGGCCGGCGCGCCGGTGTACGGGGTCGCGCTGCCCGGCCACTACGTCGTCGGCTTCGGCGATCCGGCGGGCGCGTACGTCCTGGTCGACCCCTTCGAGGGCGGCCGGGTGCTGTCGGGGCCCGACGCGGAACTCCTGGTCGCGGGCGCGACCGGCGCCCCGCTGGCCCCCGGCATGCTCACGCCCGCCGATCCGCTGGACACCGTGCACCGCGTCCTGAACAACATCCGCGCCTGGGCGTCCGCCCGCCTCGAACAGGCCGCCGTCGAGCTGTGGACGATCGACCTCGCCCTGCTCCTCCCCCGCCACCCGGCCCGCCTGCGCTACGAGCGCGCCCAACTCCTCGTCCGCCTCGGCGACTTCACCGGCGGCGCCGCGGCCCTCGACGAGTACGCCGAACTGATCGGCGGTTTCGACCCGGAGACCGCGGAGAAGATCCGCCGCAAGGCCCGCGCGGCGCGGGCACTGCTGAACTGAGCCCCGGCGGACAGGCCCTAGAGCCAGCCCTTTTCGCGGGCGATACGGACGGCCTCCGCGCGGTTGCGCGCGCCCGTCTTCTGGATCGCGGTCGACAGGTAGTTGCGGACCGTGCCCTCCGACAGCAGCAGGCCGCGCGCGATGTCGGCGTTGACCGAACCATCGGCGGCGGCCCGCAGCACCTCCCGCTCGCGGGCCGTCAGCGGGTCGGCTCCGTCGGCGAGCGCCGCCGCGGCCAGCGTGGGGTCGATGACGCGCTCGCCGCGCAGCACCCGCCGTACGGCGTCGGCCAGTTGGGCCGCCGGAGCATCCTTGACCAGGAACGCCTCCGCGCCCGATTCCATCGCTCTGCGCAGATAGCCGGGGCGGCCGAAGGTCGTGACGATCACGATTTTGACCTCCGGCAGCTCTTCGCGGAGGCGCGCCGCCGCCTCGATGCCGGTCAGGCCCGGCATCTCGATGTCCAGCAGCGCCACGTCCGGGCGGTGCGTCCTGGCCGCCGCCAGCACCTCGTCGCCGCGGGCCACCTGGGCGACGACCTCGAGGTCCTCTTCGAGGCCGAGGAGCGTCGCCAGTGCTTCTCGCACCATCGACTGATCCTCCGCGAGCAGCACCCGGACGCTTCTCCTCATCCCCCCACCCTAGGGCTCCGCCCTACGGTTCCCCGCCCGGTCGCCCGCCCCCCTTCCAGGGCTCGCCCCCCAGACCGCTCCCTCACCAGGCCGGTGGGCCGATTCTTTCTGGGGGCGCGCCCCCGAGACGGTCCTTCCGCCAAGGCGGCTGGCCGATCTTTTGAGGGGCGCGGCCCCGTGCGGTCCTTCTGCCAAGGCGGCTGGCCGATCTTTTCAGGGGCGCGCCCCCGGGCGGTTCTTCCGCCAGGACGGCTGGCCGAATCTTTTCAGGGGCGCGGGGAACTGCGCGGCCCGCCCCCACCGGGCTGTCAGCCCGAAAACAAGAGCATCTGCCCCGCTGGGGCCGGTTCTTCAGCCGCGCCACCGCGCGGGCTGAGCGCGCAGTTCCCCGCGCCCCTTCGGGGCCCGACCCGCCGTGCGAACACCGCGCCACCGTCGTGGCGGGCCGCGCAGTTCCCCGCGCCCCTAAAGACACGTGGCTGGCCCCTCGGCAGAAGAACCGCCCCAGGGCGCGCCCCCTGAAAAGATCGGTCTACCGCCCAGGGCCGCGCCCCGAAAGATCGGCCCGCCGCCCCGCAGAAGAACCGCCCGGGGCGTGGGGGAACCCCGCGGCGGGGTTAGCCGAGGGCTTCGGTGAAGCTGGTGGCGCCCATGGCAGAGGTGACGGTGGCACGGTATTTGGGGCAGGAGCCCAAAGCGGCAGCGTCAAGATCGGCGGCGGTCCGCGGCTTCTGATCGGGGTGCTGCTCGATCCAGTTGGCGAGGTCGATGGCGAAGAACGCCTTGGCGCCCGCAGGGGCGCCGGAGTCCTTGATGCGGGGCCCCTCCTTGGCGAGGAAGGCGCAGAAGGTCGGCCCGTCGACCGGATTGGCACCGCCGGAGCCACCAGTGGCGGAGGCGGAGGCTGAGGCGGACGGAGAGGCGGCAGAAGCAGTGCCGGTGGCCTTGCCCGACCCCGTGGCGGACGGCCTGGAACCCCCCGAGCCCCCGCCGCAGGCGGCCAGCAGGAGCGCTCCGGCCACCGCGACCCCGGCCGCCGGCACCGTACGTCTGATCACACGTCTCGTAGCGGAACGCGTCACGTCGACTCCCCCCAGGAAGGCGCCACGGCGGCGCCCGGTGGCCGGACCGTACCGAGCGCGGAGGCCCGGCGTCCCATTCCCGGCACGGATGGTTACAGCGTGAGGACCCGGCGGTGACAGCCGGACCCGGACGCGGACCGCCGTATGACATCTGTCATGGGGAAGACACGACTCGCGGCACTGCACGGGCGAGGGGCGGGCGGGCGAAGCTTGGTGGCATGAGCGCGATGGGGATGACGACCGCGAACGGGCCGGGGGCCGCCGTCAAGGGCGAGCCCGTGGTCGCCTTCAGCGATGTGAACAAGAGCTTCGGGCCGGTGCGGGCCGTCGCGGAGCTGAGCCTGACGCTGCACCCGGGCGAGACGGTGGCCCTGCTGGGCCCGAACGGCGCGGGGAAGTCGACCGCGCTCGACCTGATGCTGGGGCTGCGGAACGCGGACAGCGGGAGCGTGCGGCTGTTCGGCACGACCCCGGCGCAGGCCATCGCGGCGGGCCGGGTGGGCGCGATGCTCCAGAGCGGCGGCCTGATGGAGGACGTGACCGTACGGGAGCTGGTGAGCCTGGCGTGCGACCTGCACCCGAAGGCGTACCCGGTGGACGAGGTGCTGGCCGGCGCCGACATCGCCGACATCGCCGACCGCAAGGTCAACAAGCTCTCCGGCGGTCAGGAGCAGCGCGTACGGTTCGCGCTCGCGACGGCCGGGGCGAACGACCTGATCGTGCTGGACGAGCCGACGGTCGGCATGGACGTCAGCGCGCGGCAGGCGTTCTGGGCCACGATGCGCGGCCAGGTGGAGCAGGGCAGGACCGTGCTGTTCGCCACCCACTACCTGGAGGAGGCGGACGCCATCGCGGACCGCGTCCTGGTGCTGCACCGGGGGCGGCTGATCGCCGACGGGACGGCCGCGGAGATCAAGGCGCGGGCGGGCGCCCGCCGGATCACCTTCGACCTGGACGGCACGCCGGACGAGCGGGCGCTCGGCGCGCTGCCGCACATCGTCGGCCTCGACATCACCGGCCCGACCGTCCGCATCCGCTCCGACGACGCGGACGCCACGACGCACGCCGTGTACGCGCTCGGCCTGTACCCGCGCAATCTGGAGGTCTCGGGCCTCGGCCTGGAGCAGGCCTTCCTCGCCATCACCGACGCAGCGTCCGCCGAGGAGGCGGAGAACCGATGAAGACCCTGGTCAGACTGGAGATCGTCCGCACCCTGCGGAACCGCAAGTTCATGTTCTTCTCGGTGCTCTACCCGGGCCTGCTCTTCCTGATCATCACGGCGGGCGCCGACAGGACGAAGAAGATCGACGGCCTGAATCTCACGCTGGTCGCGTACTACATGGTCGCGATGGCGGCGTTCGGCGCGATGACGGCGGTGCTGATGGGCAACGCCGAGCGGATCGCGCGGGAGCGCGAGAAGGGCTGGGTGCGGCAGTTGCGGCTGACCGCGCTGCCCGGCCGCGGCTACGTCACCGCGAAGATCGCCTCCGCCGCGACCGTCAGCCTGCCGTCGATCCTGATCGTGCTGATCCTCGGCGCGACCGTGAAGAACGTCCGGCTCGACGCCTGGCAGTGGATCGCGATCCTGGGCGCGACCTGGGCGGGCAGCATGGTCTTCGCGGCGCTCGGCGTCGCCATCGGATACGTGGCCACGGCCGACGTCGCCCGGCCGGTCTCGATGCTCGCCTACTTCGTCCTGGCGATGCTCGGCGGTCTGTGGGTGCCGATCACCACCTTCCCGCACTGGCTCCGGACGACGGCCGACTACCTGCCGGGACGGCCGTACGCGGCGCTCGGCCAGTCCATCGAGTTCGGCAACGCGCCGCACGCCCGTGACATCGCCGTCCTCGCCTTCTACCTGCTGCTCTTCGCGGGTACGGCCGCCTGGCTGTACCGCAAGGACACGCAGAAGGCGTGACGCGGATGGCGAAGGAGGAGCAGGCGCGGCGGACACGGGCACAGGCACGGGCGGAGGAGCAGGCGCGGGCGCGGGACCGGCCCTGGCCGCCGTGGCGGCAGGCGGTGGAGGACGCGGACACCACCGCCGTGGGCCGCGCCCCCGAGACGCGCGGCCAGGCGTTGGTCAAGCTGATGTGGATCGGCATCTGGCTGCTCTACCTCGGCTCCCCCGTCAGCGACCTGGCCGACGGCCACCACGGCGCCCTGGTCACCGTCGTCGCCGGCTGCGGCCTGCTCGTCTTCGTCGTCTCCTACCTCGCCGTCGTCTTCCTGCGCACCAACACCGCGTACATGCAGGAGCGTTGGGTGTACGGGGTGCTCGCCGCCCAGCTCGCGCTCGCCTTCACGCTGTCCGCGACGCTCGGCAAGGACTGGCTGGTGATGTTCGTCTACGTGGCCGTCGCCTGCGGGGCGTCGCTGCCGGGCACGCAGTCCCGGTGGGCGATTCCCGCGGTCACGGCGGCACTCGCCGGGGTCGGCGCCTGGGTCGACAGCAGCGGCGACCTCTACCCGGCACTGGTCATCCCGGCCCTGCTCGGCGGCTTCGCGATGGTGGGCGTGCGGCAACTCGTCCGGACCATGCGGGAGTTGCGCGAGGCGCGGGAGACGGTGGCGCATCTGGCCGCCACCGAGGAGCGGTTGCGGCTCGCCCGTGACCTGCACGACCTGCTCGGGCACTCGCTGTCCCTGATCACGCTCAAGAGCGAACTGGCCGGGCGGATGCTGCCGGACCGGCCGCAGGACGCGGCGCGGCAGGTCGCCGACATCGAGAAGGTCAGCAGGCAGGCGCTGGTCGACGTACGGGAGGCGGTCAGCGGCTACCGCCGCCCGACGCTGGCCACCGAACTGGCCTCCGCGCGCTCCGCGTTGGCCTCCGCCGGGATCGCCGCGCGCGTCCACCAGCCGGACCGGCTGCCCGGTCTCGCCCCGGACGGCGAGGGCGCCCTGGCCTGGGCGCTGCGCGAGGCGGTGACCAATGTCGTCCGCCACAGCGGCGCCCTCACCTGCGTGATCGCCCTGGGCACCAGTGCGGACGGCGCCGCCGCCACCCTCACCGTCTCCGACGACGGCCGCGGCCCCGCTCCCCACCACACCCCGGGCAACGGCCTCAACGGCCTGACCGAGCGCCTCATCCTGGCCGGCGGCACCCTGCGCACAGCGCCCTCGGGCGACGGCGGCTTCCGCCTGACGGCGACGGTGCCGGTCGGCGCCGACGAGACGAGTCCGACCGGCGTCTGAGAACCCTGGGGCCGTCTCAGCCCGCCACGTTCGGCAGGGTCACATCGCGCTTGGCGCCCGTCGCGTCCAGCGCGGGCAGCAGGGCGTCCGCGACGTCCTGCGGGGTGACGGCCCTGGTGGAGCCGTCCTTCGCCTTGAGCTTGACGGGGTCGAACGTGCCGCCGTAGAGCCCCTTGAGGACCGCGAGGTCGATGTGCGGCTGAAGCTTGCCGTCCGCGTCCGGCACCATCGTCAGGAACTTCGGAATCGACTTCATCGGCCCGAACTTGATGGACTTCAGGCCCGCCCGGACGACGACGAAGTCGGACATGGCCCGCTTGCCGAACCCGTTGACGGCGGCGTCCAGTTCGGCCTGGGTGACCTTCGGCGGGGTGGTCGTGACCGGCAGCGCGATGGCCGGGTTGGAGCCGGTCTCGGCGCGCGTACGGTACGCGGCGGCGACCTTGGCCGCGGCGGCGTTCACGTCGAAGGACTGGCCGGACGTGCCCGCCACCGGGACGGCCTTGCCGTCGGCGAAGCGGACCATGCCGTCGGAGCCCGAACCGCTCTGGCCCGCCAGTGACTTGAGCGCGACCCGCAGTTTGTCCTCGTCGACGACTATGACCGGGTCGGCGACGCGGCTGCCGCCGAAGAGCGAGCCGACGACGGAGACCGGGTTGTAGTCGGAGTGCGCGACCCCTCGGACCGTCGCGTCGGTGTCGACCGACAGGCCCGCCACCGACGGCTTGAGGCTCAACTTGCGGTCACCGATGGTCAGTTCGAGCGGCGCGGTCTTGCGGTCACCGAGCGCGGTGTCCAGCATCTTGACCGCGTCGCCCTTGTTCTGGTTGCCGATGTCGACGCCCACCACGGTGGTGCCCTTCGGCACGTCGCCGTGGGTCATCAGCAGTCCGGCGCCGTACGCGAGCACCGCGATGGTGCACACCCCGACGCCCAGCAGGGCCACCTTGGAGCGGCCCTTCTTCTTCGCGGGCGGACGCGGCGCGGCGGGCGCGGGCTGCGCCGCGCGCGGCTCGGCGACGACGGGGGCGGGCACGGGACCGGCGCCGGGGCCGCCCGGCACGGGCGCGGCGGGACCCGGCGCACGCGGCGTGCGCGCTCCCGGACCTCCCGGCTGCACGGCCGGAATACCGCTGACCAACGTGTCGTCCGACAGCCGTCCGCCCGGGGCGTCCGGCACGACGGGCGGCCGGAAGCCGCCGCTGGTGTCCTCGGGACCGAGCCCGTCGCCGGGAGGCGTCGGGGCGCGGAAGCCGCCGCTGGTGTCCTCGGGGCCGGGTCCGTCGCCGGGCGTCGGCGGGCGGAAGGCGGAGGGGGCGGACCGGCCGCGCTGGTCGGCGGCGGGCGGCACCTGCATGTGGCCGGTCACCGGGCCGGAGGTCGGCCCCGCGGGCGGCTGGTACTCAGGGAAGGGGCTGTTGGGCCCATCGGCGGGCGGCGCGTAGGGGGCCGCGGCGGCCTGGGCGCCGTACGGGGTGCTCAGCGGATCGGGACCCCGACCCTGGCTCTGCCCCTGACCCTGGCCCTGGTCCTGGCCCTGGCCCTGGTCCTCGGGACGGCCGTACGGGTCGGGTCCGGGGAAGGTGCCCGCGGGCCGCGGCACTCCGGGCGGGAACGCGTCGATGCCGTACGGCGGCTCCGGCTGCGGCTCCGTACCGAATTCCGGGCCGAACTCCCCGGCGAAGAGCGACGGGACACCGGCGGCCGGGGTGTCGTGCGGGCCGCGCGCGGAAGGGTCGCCGCCCTGTGGGGTGCCGACCGGCGGCGGGAGGTACGGCGTGGACGCCGTACCGGGCGCGGCGGCCGACGACGGGTACGGGCTCGAACCGGTACGGGAGTCGGCGCCCGCGCCGGAGCCCGTACCGGCACCGGCAGCAGGACCGGCGCCCGTGCCGGAACCCGCGCCGGGGGCGGGAGCGGAGCCAGGACCCGGCTGCCCGGCCTGGGACTTGCGCGGCGCGAACCAGTCGCTGGTCTTCTCCGGCTGCGGCTCCGGCTCGCCCGACGCCTCGGCGGCGGCCGGTTCCGCGGCGGGCGCGGGCTCGGGAGCGGGCGGCTCGGGCGCCGGGTTGTTCTCGTCGACCGGCTTGCGGACCACGACCGGCGGGATCGGGCGCGAACCGGGGATGTTGATCCGGATGCGCGTCGTCAGCGTCGTCTCGGTCTTCGGCTCGTCGGCCGGCGGCGGTTCGGGCGCGGCGGCCGGCTCGGGCGTACCGCCCGGTCGCGGACGCTCCTGCGGGTGCAGCGAAGGAAACGGGCGCGAGCCGTACGGCGGAGTGCCCGAGGGGTACGCGGCACCGCCGCGGCCCTGCGGCCCGGACGACGAACTGTCAGTTTCACGACTCAAAGCAGGCTCTCCCGGTTAGCTTCGCCACCCGTCACGGTTCTCCGCGGGCGGCTCGCCGGCGCGCACCACCATACCGACCGGCGTGTAACGACGACTCTGGTCCGGCGGAACGCTCGGTCTCAGCCAACCACGAGCCCGCCCCCGCCCGCCAAGTCAGGCGGTATTCGGCCCGGATGGGGGCAGTTGGGGCAGGGTGGCGCAGATCACGCCCGCCATGGCCCCGCCGAGCAGGTACACATACGGTCCGAGTCCGGCCGCGAACAGGAAGTCACCTTCGGGGCGGGTGGTGCTCAGCAGCATCACGCACACCAGCCAGACCCCGGCGGGCACGACCGCGCCGAGCCGGGTGCGGGTGAGCGTCACGCCTCCGTAGAAGACCGCCACGCAGCCCGCGAGGCCCAGCAGCAGCCCGCCGGGGAACCAGCCCGCCTGGACGAGCGCCCCGGCCGCCGCGACCAGCGCTCCGAGCACACCGAGGACGACGTACGCGACCACGCGCAGCGGCTGGCTCACCGCGCACCGCCGTCGGAGTCGGGACCGCCCTCGGCGGGGAAGAGGTCGTCGCCGCGGCCCTCGGTCAGGGCCTCGCCGCGCACCTGCCGGTAGTGCTCGGTGGCGAAGAACGGCTGGCCGAGGTCGTTGGAGAGCGCGAAGAAGGGGCCGTCCACGGCGATCTGGCTGGCGTGCGCGCGCATCGCGGCCGTCTTGTGCCCGGTGTAGTCGGCGCCGTCGACGGTGACGGTGACGAGGTCGTCGTCGACGACACCCGGCACGTCGTCCACGGAGGCGATCCCGCCGAAGGGGAAGTCCTTACCCGCCGCCGCCAGCCGCGCGAAGCCCGCCTCGACGATCGAGCGCGGGGTGCAGATCTCGTAGACCCGCGCGATCCGGTGGCCCCGCTCGGCGGCCAGTTCGTAGCCGCGCAGCGCGACCCGGTGCGCCTGGATGTGGTCGGGGTGGCCGTAGCCGCCGTTGCTGTCGTACGTGACCAGCACCTGCGGGCGGGTGTCGAGGATCACCTCGGCCAGGTGTCCCGCCGCCTCGTCCAGGTCGGCCTGCCAGAAGCAGTCCTCGCGGTCGTTCTGGGAGACGCCCATCATCCCGGAGTCGCGGTAGCGGCCCGCGCCGCCGAGGAAGCGGTGGTCGGTGACGCCCAGCTCGGCCATCGCGGCCGCGAGTTCACCGATGCGGTACTCGCCGAGGGTGTCGTCGCGGTCGGCGGCCAGGTGCGCCAGCTCGGGCGGGATCACCTCGCCCTCTTCACCGAGGGTGCAGGTGACCAGGGTGACAAGGGCGCCTTCTGCCGCGTACTTGGCCATGGTCGCGCCGTTGTTGATCGTCTCGTCGTCCGGGTGGGCGTGGACGAGCAGCAGACGCCGCGCGGGAAGATCGGTCATGAGGGAAGCCTACGGCTCCCCGGCGTACCGCTCTTCCCCGCAGCTCACCGAGCCCGGCACGGGCCGCTCAGAACTTGATGTCCGAGATCATCCCCGCAACGTTGTTGGTGAGGTCTGTGATCTGTGGCGCCCAGGTTGAACTCGCCAGGTAGAAACCGAGCAACGTACAGGCGATCGCGTGCCCGGCTTTGAGCCCGGAACGGCGGATCAACAGGACGACGACGATCAGCAGCAGCAGCACCGCCGAAATCGAGAGTGCCACAGCGGCTCACCTCCCAGTACGCAGGGTCATGTCAGTTGCCACATGCTTATTACCCACCCACGGCTACTGATCATAACTTTCCGTGCCACCGCATATGTCGGGGCACGGAAGCACATGGGGGCGCATGACCAGATCCAGCCACCGGGCGCGGTCCTCGCGGTGGTGCTCCGGCGCAGGTGGGGAGGTACGGCGGCGGCCGGTCCCCGGGAAGAACGGCGAGTGTCGGACGTACGGCCTAGTGTCACGGATATGACGCAGCTCTCATTCCCCCGACAGCACGCCCGTACGCAGCGGTTCACCCTCGGCGCCCCGCGCTCCTTCACCGTGTCGCCCGACGGCGGCCGGGTGGTGTTCCTCAGATCCCGCGCCGGGGACGACCCGTCACATCTGCTGTGGGTCCGTGACCTGCGGGAAGAAGGGGCGGGCGAGGGCGCGGGCACGGAGTACGCGGCGGCCGACCCCGCGGCGCTGCTCGGCGGCGGCCAGGAGGAGCTGTCGGCGGCCGAGCGGGCGCGCAGGGAGCGCAGCCGGGAGGGCTCCGCGGGCGTCGTGGGCTACGCGGTGGACGACACGGTGTCGCTGGCCGCCTTCGCGCTCTCCGGGCGGCTGTTCACCGCCGGGCTGCTGCCGGGGGCCGCGGGGGCACGGGAGTTGACGGTGCCGGGTCCCGTGGTCGATCCGCGGCCCTCGCCGGACGGCCGGTGGGTGGCGTACGCCTCGGGCGGCGCGCTGCGGGTCGTGGCGGCCTCGGGCGCGGACGACAGGGCGCTGGCGGAGCCGGACGGCGAGTCGGTGTTCTGGGGGCTGGCGGAGTTCATCGCCGCCGAGGAGATGTCGCGCAGCCGCGGCTTCTGGTGGGCGCCGGACAGCTCCGCGGTGCTCGCCGCGCGGGTGGACGAGTCACCGGTCGGCCGCTGGTGGATCTCCGACCCGGCGCACCCCGAGCGCCCGCCGGCCGAGGTGGCCTACCCGGCCGCCGGTACGGACAACGCGGTGGTGACGCTCGCGCTGCTCGGCCTGGACGGCTCCCGGGTGGACGTGGAGTGGGACCGGGAGCGCTACCCGTACCTGGCGGCCGTCCACTGGTCGGCGGCCGGTCCGCCGGTCCTGCTGGTGCAGGCCCGCGACCAGCGCGAACAGCTCTACCTGAACGTGGACATCGCGACCGGTACGACGCGGACGCTGCGCACGGAGGAAGATCGAATTTGGCTGGATCTCTTCCCCGGCGTCCCCGCCACCACGTCCGACGGCACCTTGGTGCGGATCGCCGACGAGGGCGACGTACGGGTGCTGATGGTCGGCGACCGGGCGCTGACCGGTCCCGAGTCGCATGTGCGGGCGGTGCTGGACGTCGGCGACGAGGACGTGCTGATCGCCGCGTCGGCGGGCGCCGCCGCCGCCGAGCCGGAGATCGGCGAGCTGCATGTGCTGCGGGTGAGCGAGCGGGGCGTGGAGCGCGTCTCGACCGAGCCCGGCGTGCACACCGCGACACGTTCGGGGCGGGTGACGGTGCTGCACTCGGCGACGCCGGACCGTCCGGGGCGCACGGCGCGGGTGCTGCGCGACGGCGAGCAGATCGCGGAGATCGCCTCGTACGCGCAGACGCCGTCGCTGACCGCCAGGGCGCGGCTGACCGAGGCGGGCGAGGACCGCATCCCTGCCGCCGTCCTGCTGCCGAGCGGATACACCGAGGGCGACGGGCCGTTGCCGGTGCTGCTCGACCCGTACGGCGGCCCGCACGGCCAGCGGGTGCAGGCGGCGCACAACGCGCATGTGGTCTCGCAGTGGTTCGCCGACCAGGGCTTCGCGGTGATCGTCGCGGACGGCCGCGGCACCCCGGGGCGCTCCCCCGGCTGGGAGAAGGCCATGGCGGACAAGCTGATCGAGGTGTCGCTGACCGACCAGATCGCCGCGCTGCACGCGCTGGCGGGGACGTATCCGCTGGATCTGGGCCGGGTGGCCATTCGCGGCTGGTCGTTCGGCGGCACGCTGGCCGCCGCGGCGGTGCTGCGCCGTCCGGACGTCTTCCACGCGGGCGTCTCGGGCGCGCCGTTGACCGACCAGTGGCTCTACGACACGCACTACACCGAGCGTTACCTGGGGCAGCCCGGCGAGCGGCCGGGCGTGTACGAGGCGAATTCGGTGGTCACGCGGGACGGCATCACCGAACTCGCCGAGCCCGCCAGGCCGTTGATGATCATCCACGGCCTGGCCGACGACAACGTGATGGTGGCCAACAGCCTGCGGCTGTCCACCGCCCTGCTCGCCGCGGGCCGCCCGCACGAGGTGCTGCCGCTGTCCGGCATCACGCACATGACGCCGCAGGAGCAGGTCGCGGAGAATCTGCTGCTGCTCCAAGTGGACTTCCTGAAGCGGTCCCTGGGCCTGGACAAGAGCTGAGGTCCAGCCGCGCGGGTGATCAGCGTCCGTCGCCGCCCGGCTCCCGCGGGAAGCCGGGCGGGGGCGGCGGGTAGCCCGGCGGGGACTGCGGCGGAAACTGCGGCGGCGGGCCGAACCCCCCGCCCGCGGGCGGCTGTTGAGGCGGCTGGGAATAAGGGGACGCGTGGGGCGGCTGACTCCAGCCGCCGGGAGCGGGCGCCGAGCCCGGTGCCGAACCCGGCGCCGCGCCCGGCGTTGACCCCGGCGCGGATGCGGGCACGGACCCCGGCGCCGCGCCGTACCCCTGCGGCGGCGGACCCCAAGCGGGCACCGGCCGCGGGCCGTCCGTACTCCTGCCGGGCACCGCCAGCAGCAGGAGCACCACCAGCCCCACCGCCAACTCGACCACCAGGAAGACCTGCTGACTCTTCTGATACAGCGGCAGGTGGTCGAACTCGAACAGCTCGTGGTAGCTGTGCCAGTTGTCCAGCGCGACGACGCAGAAGACGACCGCCGCGAAGCCGAAGGCGACGCCGAGCGCCCTGGAAGCCGCCGACTTCGCGAAGGCGACCCAGGCGACGAGCAGCGCGAACACGACCCGCAGCCAGCCCGCGTAGGCGACCGGCATGCCGAGCAGCGTGGTCAGCGTGCCCTCGCCGGTCAGCAGGTGCCGGTAGAAGTGCGGCGGAAAGTCGTTGGCCGTCGTGTACTTGTGCGTCTCGAAGATCTGCCAGCCGGCCCCCTCGATCGCGAGCAGCACCAGCAGCACCCCCGCGGCCACCGCCGCTCCGCGCCGCGGCCCCACCGGCGCGGCGCCGGGCCCGCTCGACGGCGCGGTGTCCGACGGCGCACCGCTCAGCGGCACATCCCCGACCGGCGCGCCGCCCCGCACCGGGCGCCTGCCCGCGAGGCCGATGACCACGAGCGCGATCCCGCCGAGCGTGAAGGCGACCGCGGTGGCCAGCGCCCGGGTGTGCATCTGCGCCCCGGCGGTCCAGTCGGACTGGAAGATCCACAGACCGGGCAACCGATATCCGAACGCGAAGACCCCGGCGGTCACGAAGGCCCACCCGGCGGCGGGCCGCGCGGACCACACCAGGGCGCCGAGCAGGACCACGAGCAGTACGCCGTCCAGCGCCGCGGTGGCCAGCAAAGCGTGCTGGTAGACGGCGTGGTCGAGGCCGAGCCAGGCCCAGAGCGTGTCGTGGAATCCGACGTGCTTGATGTCGCGGACCGTCCAGGCGATCTCCACCGCGACGAGAACCGCGCAGATCAGCGCCCCCGCGATCCGCGCTCCCGGCGCGAGTGTCCGCGGTCCGACCGGACCTGGCGGCGTGAAGCCGGACCCCTGCCCGTACGGCGACTGCTGCTGCATACCCTGCTGCATGGCCTTCTCCCCCATGGCCCAGTGTTCCCTCAGATATACCCGTGCCACTTGGGGTAGGAACAGTCGGTTCGCGAACCAGGAGGAGACTGCGGGGAGTTGACGAGCGGCCGGCCGGGGTCGCTCGCGACGCCCGGCCGGCCTACGGCACCCGCACGGCCGTACGTTGTTCAGACTGCTACGTCCGTATATCGGAGTTGCGACGGCTAAGTTGCACGCATGTTAACGCGCTTCGCCTGGATATATCCGAAATGCCCGATGTTTTGGATCACTGTCAAGCACGTACGGAGGACGATCTGCAAAATCTTCGCTCAAGATGCCAAACAACAAGCTTTCTTCCCTCCTTCCCCCCTTGACTGAAGGTTGATTCCATTGCGAAAGTCCGCTCAACCCGCGACGCACAACCCCGTCGCGTCGACCAGACTCCTGCTGCGGGGGCAATCGCGATGACGAGTTCCACATCGACCACGGTCACCGAGCCGATCGGTGACCCCGGCGACCCCGGGAAGGAGGGGGCAGCGGCCACGAAGGTGGACCCCGAGTTGGTCGGGCGGTCACCGGGCCAGCTCATGTGGCGGCGGTTCAGGCGCGACCGAACCGGTGTCATATCGGCCTATGTGGTCCTGTTCTTCTTCGCGATAGCGATCTTCGCTCCCTTGATCGCCAAGCTGTACGGCAAGAACCCGTACACTCTCTACGGGCAGAACAGTCCGGACCTGCTCAACGAGTTCGGCTACCCGGTCGCGCCCAACGGCGGTATCAGCAGCCACTTCTGGTTCGGCATCGAACCCACGCTGGGCCGCGACGTCTTCACCCAGCTCCTCTACGGCATCCGCACCTCGCTGGCGATCAGCATCGCGGTGACGATCATCGTCACCATCACCGCGATCATCCTCGGTGTGGTCGCCGGATACATGGGCGGCAAGACGGACTACTTCATCGGCCGGATCAGCGACCTGCTGATGGCGTTCCCCGCCCAGCTCTTCTTCGTCGCTTTCATGCCCGTGGTCACCGCGCTTCTGGTGTCGCCGTCCGACGCGACCCCCACCTACATCCGCGTGATCGCGCTGATCGTGGTGCAGTGGTTCCTCGGCTGGATGGGTCTGGCCCGCTTGCTGCGCGGCCAGGTGCTCACGCTTCGGGAGCGTGAGTTCATCGAGGCCGCCCGGGTCACCGGCGCCTCGCCCTGGCGCATCGTCCGCCGGGAACTGCTGCCCAACCTGGTCACCCCGATCCTGGTGCAGAGCACGCTCATGCTGCCCGGGTTCGTGACCGCCGAGGCGGGCCTGTCCTTCCTCGGTGTCGGCCTCGTGGAGCCGACCCCCGACTGGGGACGGATGTTCGCCAGAGCCGGTGAGATCTACCAGAACGACCTCACCTACATGTTCTTCCCGGGTATCGCCATGGTGATCTTCATCGTCGCGTTCAACCTGCTCGGGGACTCGGTCCGGGACGCGTTCGATCCGAAGACCGCACGCTGAGGAAGCACAGCAACAGGGGGTGGCTGCCGCCCCTCTCACCAGGAGAGCCAGGCAGCTAACAGGTAACAACGAACAGGGGTGCATTCACCGCTATGAACCTTTCCATGCGTAGAACCCGGGCTGCGTTGGTGGCGGTCGCCGCCGGTGCGCTGGTTCTCACCGCTTGCAGCAGCGGCGGCGGGGGCGGCAAGGGCGAGAACAACGACGCCAAGCAGAAGCAGGACAAGAGCAAGACCCAGCTTCAGTCGCAGATCACCTTCGGTGACGCCGCGGCCTCCACCGGACCGGCGGAGCCCATCGCGGGCGCCGAGCAGGGCGGCACACTGCACGCCCTGGAGCGCGACAGCTACACGCACCTCGACCCGGGCCAGATCTACGTCAGCAACGAGGGCCAGCTCGCCACCCTGATCCACCGTGGTCTGACCACGTACAAGCTGGACAGCAAGGGCAACTACACCGTCGTCGGCGACCTCGCCACGGACAGCGGTGTGGAGTCCGACGGCGGCAAGACCTGGACCTTCAAGCTGAAGGACGGGATCAAGTTCCAGGACGGCACGCCGATCACGGCCACGGACATCCGCTGGACCGTTGAGCGGCTGTTCGCCCCGTTCGTCACCAACGGCCCGCAGTACCTGCAGCAGTGGCTGGCCAACACCAGCGGCTCGGACTTCCGCAAGCTGCTCCCGGAGGGCCCGTACAAGGGCAAGCACCTGCCGGACAGCCTGCTGTCGACGCCGGACGACAAGACCATCGTCTTCCACTTCCCGAACCCGGAGCCCGACGCTCCGTACCTGTTCGCGATGCCGGGCTACTCGGTGGTGGACCACGCGAAGGACACCAAGGAGAAGTACGACAAGGCGCCCGTCGCGTCCGGTCCGTACATGATCAAGACCTTCGACACCGGCAAGTCCATGACCCTGGTGAAGAACCCCGCCTGGGACCCGAAGACGGACGCGGCGCGTCACCAGTACGTCGACACGTACGACATCACGTTCAACCACCAGGCCGAGGACTCCACCAAGCGCCTGATGTCGGACTCCGGTGACAACCAGACCTCGCTGAGCTTCGCGAACGCGGTCGACCCGGACGACACCCCGACCGTGGTGGGCACCCCGTCGATCTACAAGCGCACGGTGGCCGGTTACCAGCCGTTCGTGGGTGAGATCAACTTCAACATGAACAAGATCAAGGACGTCAACATCCGCAAGGCGTTGGCGCTCGCGATCCCGACCAAGCCCGTGTGGCAGGCGCTCGGTGCCTCCTACGGCGCCGAGTACGCGGGCGGCTTCATCAGCCCGACCCTCGCCGGTTACCAGAAGGCCGACCCGCTGGGCAAGGTCGCCAAGCCCGACGGTGACCCGGTGGCGGCCAAGAAGCTGCTCACCGACGCCGGCAAGGTCGGCATGAAGATCACCTACGCGTACATCAACACCACCGCCGGCCAGCAGTACTCCCTGGCGATCGCCAACACGCTGACCCAGGCGGGCTTCAACGTCCAGCGCAAGGAACTGCCGTCGGACACGTACTACGACCTGATCGGCAAGGTCGACAACCCGTACGACATCTACGCCTCCGCGTGGGGTGCCGACTGGCCGTCGACCCTGACGGTGATCCCCCCGGTCTTCGACGGCCGGACGATCGCCGACCAGGCGCCGAACTACTCGCACGTGAACGACCCGCACATCAACTCCGAGATCGACCGCATCAAGAAGATCACGGACCCGAAGGAAGCGGCTGACGCCTGGTTCCAGCTCAACACCTACATCACCACCAAGGTGATCCCCGGTGTTCCGACTGTGTACTACAAGCAGCTCCAGATCTTCGGTTCGAAGGTGGGCGGCGTTGTCTACAACAACGTCACCTCGGGCATCGACCTGACGAAGCTGTACGTCAAGAAGTAAGCACCCTCGCGGCCTTCGGTGGGGCCGGGCAGCCGCCCGGCCCCACCTGGGGTGCGATCACCCGCCCACCGCCGCCGTCCTCTGAGAGCTGCGACCGCCATGCTTCGATTCCTCGTCCGCCGGACGCTCGGCGCTCTGGTCATTCTTTTGTTCATCAGCGCCTTCACGTTCTTCCTCTTCTTCGCCATTCCGCACGACCCCGCGCTCCTTTCCTGCGGCAAGAACTGCACGCCGCAGAACATCGCGCTGATCCACCACAACCTGGGTCTCGACCACCCGGTGCCGGTCCAGTACTGGAACTACATGGTGCGGATATTCACCGGCCACAGGTTCAGTGCCGGCAACTGCCCCGCGCCCTGCCTCGGTTACTCGTTCGCCACGAGTGAGCCGGTCTGGCCGACCCTGATGAACCGCCTGCCCACGACCATCTCGCTCGCCGCGGGCGGCACCGTGGTCTTCCTGCTCGTCGGTCTGGGCTCCGGCATGCTGGCCGCCTGGAAGCGCGGCACGTTCATCGACAAGATCTTCAGCTCCGCGTCGCTGGTTCTCAGCTCGATGCAGATCTACTTCCTCGGCCCGATCGTGCTGGCCCTGCTGGTCTACAACAACCAGATCCTGGATCAGCCCAAGTACGTGCCGTTCACGCAGAATCCGCTCTCCTGGTTCAACGGACTGCTCATCCCATGGTGTGTGCTGTCGGTGATCTTCACCGCCAACTACACGCGTATGTCGCGCTCGACGATGATCGAGCAGCTACAGGAAGAACATGTACGGACCGCGCGTGCCAAGGGCATGTCGTCGGCGTACGTCTTCTTCCGGTACGCCTGGCGTGGCTCGCTGATCCCCATCGTCACGATCCTCGGTATCGACCTCGGCTCGCTGTTCGGCGGCGCGATGATCACCGAGTACACCTTCCAGCTCGCCGGGCTCGGCCGACTGGCGATCGACTCCGTGATGAAGACGGACCTGCCCATGCTCATGGGCGTGATGCTCTTCAGCGCCACCTTGATCGTCCTGTTCAACATCATCGTGGACGCCGCCTACGCGTTCATCGACCCGCGCGTGCGACTGTCCTAGGAGAACGTCAGTGACCACCATGACCAAGCCCGAGGAGGGCACGCACAAGGGCGGGTCGGACTCGTTCTTGTCCGTACGCGACCTGTACGTCCACTTCTCCACCGAGGACGGCACCGTCAAGGCCGTCGACGGTCTCTCCTTCGACCTGGAGCGCGGCCAGACGCTCGGTATCGTCGGTGAGTCCGGCTCCGGCAAGTCGGTGACGAACCTGTCGATCCTCGGGCTGCACAATCCGGCGACCACCGAGATCGCCGGGGAGATCATCCTGGACGGCCAGGAGCTGACCGGTGCGAGCAACCGCACGCTGGAGCGGCTGCGCGGCAACAAGATGGCGATGATCTTCCAGGACCCGCTGACCGCCCTGTCGCCGTACTACACGGTCGGCCGGCAGATCGCGGAGCCGTACCGGAAGCACCTGGGCGCCAGCAAGCGCGAGGGCCGGGACCGGGCGATCGAGATGCTGGAGAAGGTCGGCATCCCGCAGCCCAAGCAGCGCGTGGACGACTACCCGCACCAGTTCTCCGGCGGTATGCGGCAGCGCGCGATGATCGCGATGTCGCTGGTGTGCAACCCCGATCTGCTGATCGCCGACGAGCCGACCACCGCGCTCGACGTGACCGTGCAGGCCCAGATCCTGGACCTGCTCAAGGACCTCCAGCAGGAGTTCGGGTCCGCGATCATCCTGATCACCCACGACCTCGGTGTGGTCTCCAAGGTCGCCGACGACCTGCTCGTGATGTACGCCGGGCGCGCCGTGGAGCGCGGTTCGGTGCGGGAGATCGTCAAGGAGCCGCAGCACCCGTACACATGGGGTCTGCTCAGCTCGATGCCGCGCCTCAGCGGCAATGTCGACGCCCCGCTGACGCCGATTCCGGGCGCTCCGCCGAGCCTGCTCAGGCCGCCGACCGGCTGCCCGTTCCACCCGCGCTGCGAGTTCCCCGCGCTGGTCGGCGGCGACACCTGCGTCACGTCGCGGCCCGACCTGCCGGCTGGTCGCGGTTCCGCGTGCCATCTGACCGCGGAACAGCGGCAGTCCGTATTCATCGAGAAGATTCAGCCCCGGCTGGGCTGACCGGTCACCAGGGGCAGGCATACCACCATGAGCAACGACACCAGCGCTACCGTGACCGAAACGGTCCCGGAACAGCGCGACAAAAGGCCCGTCGGCGAGAAGCTGCTGGAGGTCAAGGACCTCACCAAGCACTTCCCGATCTACGGCGGCTTTCCGTTCAGGCGCCAAGTGGGCGCCGTCAGGGCCGTGGACGGGGTGGACCTGGAGGTCCACGCCGGCGAGAGCTTCGGCCTGGTGGGCGAGTCGGGCTGCGGCAAGTCGACGACCGGCCGGCTGATCACCCGGCTGCTGGAGCCGACCGGGGGCAGCGTGCTGTACCGGGGCCAGGAGATCGCGCACTCCTCGCGCAAGGAACTGGCGCCGATCAGGTCCGAGATCCAGATGATCTTCCAGGACCCCTACTCGTCGCTGAACCCGCGCCAGACGGTCGGCACCATCATCGGCGGCCCGATGGAGATCAACGGGATCAACCCGCCCGGCGGGCGCGAGAAGCACGTGCGCGAGCTGCTGGAGACCGTCGGTCTCAACCCGGAGCACTACAACCGCTTCCCGCACGAGTTCTCCGGCGGTCAGCGGCAGCGCATCGGCGTGGCACGGGCGCTGGCCCTCAAGCCGAAGCTGATCGTGGCGGACGAGCCGGTGTCGGCGCTCGACGTGTCGATCCAGGCCCAGGTCGTCAACCTCCTGCAGAAGGTGCAGGAGGAGATGGGCATCGCGTTCCTGTTCATCGCGCACGACCTGGCGATCGTGCGGCACTTCTCGCAGCGCGTCGCGGTGATGTACCTGGGCAAGGTCGTGGAGGTCGGCGACCGCGACTCGATCTACCTGCGCCCGCGCCACCCGTACACCCACGCGCTGCTGTCCGCGGTGCCCGAGGTGGACGTGGACCACGCGGACGACCGCGAGCGGATCCGGCTGGCCGGTGACGTGCCGTCGCCGATCAACCCGCCGTCCGGCTGCCGCTTCCGCACCCGGTGCTGGAAGGCGCAGGACAAGTGCGCGACGGACGAACCGCCGCTGATCCAGATCGACGGGAACACGGACGGGCACCTGACGGCCTGTCACTTCCCCGAAGAGCCGACGATCGCGGCGCGGGACGAGGACATCGTCCTCGACCCCGCGCTGGCCGCGATCGAGGAGGCGGCTGACAAGACCCTTTGACCCGGGCTCAGTTCAGCCTCCGCTCGGAAACGGTCCGTACCCGGACACCCCAGCACCACCCGGGTACGGACCGTCTCGCGTTGCCGGCGCCCGTCACACGCTCCCGGCCGCGGCGCGCGGTCAGTCGTTCGGGACGACCTGCTTCTCCTCCGCGAAGTGGCACGCAGAGTCGTGTTCGGCCGGGCCCGCCGTGCCGCGGAAGGCCGGGGGGACCGCCAGCAGCGGCTCCTCCAGGGTGCAGCGCTCCTGGGCCTTCCAGCAGCGGGTGCGGAAGCGGCAGCCGGAGGGCGGGTTGGCCGGGGAGGGCACGTCGCCGGAGAGGATGATCCGCTCGCGGTGCTCGCGGGCGGCCGGGTCCGGGACCGGGACGGCGGAGAGCAGGGCCTGGGTGTACGGGTGCGTGGGGTGCTCGTAGATCGCCTCGTCGCCGCCGATCTCGACGATCTTGCCGAGGTACATCACGCCGACGCGGTCGGAGATGTGCCGGACGATCGACAGGTCGTGCGCGATGAACATGTAGGAGAGGTTGAACTCCTTCTGGAGATTGCCCATCAGGTTGATGACCTGGGCCTGCACCGAGACGTCGAGCGCGGAGACCGGCTCGTCGGCCACGATGATCTCGGGGCGCAGCGCCAACCCCCGTGCGATGCCGATGCGTTGCCGCTGGCCGCCGGAGAACTGGTGCGGATAGCGGTTGATGTACTCGGGGTTGAGGCCGACGACGTCGAGCAGGTCCTGCACGCGCTTGCGCCGGTCGCCCTTGGGCGCGACCTCGGGGTGGATCTCGTACGGCTCACCGATGATGTCGCCGACCGTCATACGGGGGTTCAGCGAGGTGTACGGGTCCTGGAACACCATCTGGATGTTGCGCCGGACGGCCTTCAGGGCCCGCCCCGACAGCTTGGTGATGTCGTCGCCCTTGTACAGGATGCGTCCGGCGGTGGGCACTTCGAGGTTCATCAGCAGCCGGGCGACGGTCGACTTGCCGCAGCCGGACTCGCCGACGATGCCCAGCGTCTCGCCGGGGAAGAGGTCGAAGGAGACACCGTCGACGGCCTTGACCGCGCCGATCTGCTTCTTGAACAGGATGCCCTGGGTCAGCGGGAAGTGCTTGACCAGGTCGCGTACTTCGAGGATCGGCTCGTGCGCCGCCTTGACCGGGTCCTTGTGCATGACGGGCTGTTCACTCACCGAGCGTCTCCTTCCAGAAGTGGCAGGCGCTCGCCCGGTCGGGGCTCACCTTCGCCAGCGGGGGCACATCGGTGCGGCAGATGTCCTGGGCCATCGGGCAGCGCGGGTTGAAGGCGCAACCGGGCGGAATGTGCAGCAGGTTGGGCGGCAGCCCCTTGATCGCGTACAGCTCCTGGCCCTTCTGGTCCAGCCGCGGAATCGACTGCAACAAGCCCTTGGTGTACGGGTGCGCGGGCCGCTTGTAGATCTCGTGGACCGGCGAGGTCTCCACGATCCGGCCCGCGTACATCACGGCGATCTTGTCGGCCACGTCCGCGACCACACCCAGGTCGTGGGTGATGAGGATCAGGCCCATGTTGAACTCCCGCTGGAGTTCGGCCAGCAGATCCATCACCTGCGCCTGCACCGTCACGTCGAGCGCGGTCGTCGGCTCGTCGGCGATGATCAGCGCGGGTTCCAGGGCCATCGCCATGGCGATCATCACGCGCTGCCGCATACCGCCGGAGAACTGGTGCGGGTACTGCTTGACGCGTTCGGCGGCGGCGGGGATGCGGACCCGTTCCATCAGCTCGACGGCCTTGATCCGCGAGTCCTTCTTCGACATGCCCTGGTGGGTGGTGAACATCTCGCCGAGCTGTTCCCCCACGGTGAGCACGGGGTTGAGGGACGACAGCGCGTCCTGGAAGACCATCGCCATCTTCGCGCCGCGGACCTTGCGCCGCTCCTCGCCGACCATCGTCAGCAGGTTCTTGCCCTGGAAGACGATCTCGCCCTTGGTGATGAAGCCGGGCGGCGAGTCGAGGATGCCCATGATGGCCTGCGCGGTCACGGACTTGCCGGAGCCGGACTCGCCGAGCACGGCCAGCGTCTCGCCCTCGGCCACCGAGTACGTGACGCCGTTGACCGCCTTGGCGACCCCGTCCCTGGTACGGAATTCGACGTGCAGATCGTGGACGTCCAGCAGATTGCCGCTGGGCGGGGCGCTGGTGTGTTCTGCGGCCAGGTACTCGGTGCTCATGTACGGGCTCCTCAGCGCAGCTTGGGGTCGAGGGCGTCGCGCACCGCGTCGCCGAGCATGATGAAGGCCAGCACGGTGATGCTCAGCGCGCCCGCGGGCCACAGCAGCATGTGCGGCGCGTTGCGGATCTGCGAGGACGCGTCGGAGATGTCGATGCCCCAGGAGACGGTGGGCGGTTTGAGGCCCACGCCGAGGTAGGACAAGGTCGCCTCCAGCGCGATGTACGTACCCAGCGCGATGGTGCCGACGACGATGACCGGCGCGACGGCGTTGGGCGTGATGTGCCGCAGCAGGATGCGGGAGTTGCCCGCGCCCAGCGCCCGCGCGGCCTGCACGTAGTCGTTCTCCCGCGAGGTGATCACCGAGCCGCGGGCGATACGGGCGATCTGCGGCCAGCCGAGCAGCACCATGAAGCCGATGACCGGCCAGACGGTGCTGTTGGTGACCACGGACAGGAAGACCAGGCCGCCGAGGATGACCGGGATGCCGAAGAAGATGTCGCTGATCCGGGAGAGGACCGCGTCCCACCAGCCGCCGAAGAACCCGGCGAGGCCGCCGAGGACGCTGCCGAGGAGGACCACGCCCAGGGTCGCGCAGACGCCGACGGTGACCGAGGCGCGGGCGCCGTAGACCACGCGCGTGTAGACGTCGCGGCCCTGCTGGTCGTAGCCGAAGGGGTGGCCGGGGCTCGCGCCCTGCTGGGCCTTGGACAGGTCGGCCTTCAGCGGGTCCTGGGTGGCGATCAGTCCGGGCCAGATCGAGATGATCACCAGGAAGAGGATGATCAACGCGGCGATGATGAAGATGGGATTGCGCCGCAGGTCGCGCCAGGCGTCCGACCACAGGCTGCGCGGCTTCTCCGCGGGGTCGCCGCCGTCGGGCCCCGGCCCCTTCTCCAGTGACCCGGCCTCCTCCGCCGCCAGGTCGAAGCCGCCGCCACCGCCCGCGGCCGAGACGGACTGGCCGGGGTCGAGCGGGTTGCTCTGTTCAGGCATAACGAATCCTCGGGTCCAGGACCGCGTACAGCAGGTCGACTAGCAGATTCGCCAGCAGGAAGACCAGCACCAGGATCGTGACGAAGCCGACCACCGTCGGCGAGTTGTTGCGCAGGATGCCCTGGTAGAGCTGGAAGCCGACGCCGTGGATGTTGAAGATGCGCTCGGTGACGATCGCGCCGCCCATCAGGCCGCCGATGTCGGTGCCGATGAAGGTGACCACCGGGATCAGCGAGTTGCGCAGCAGGTGCCGGAAGATCACCTTGCGGCGTGGCAGGCCCTTGGCGACGGCGGTGCGCAGATAGTCGGCGCGGGTGTTCTCGGCGATCGAGGTACGGGTCAGCCGGGTGACGTACGCGAGCGAGACCAGGGCGAGGACCAGGCCCGGCAGGATCAGTTCGTTGAACGGGGCGCTGGGGGAGACCGAGGGGCTGACCCAGCCGAGCTTCACGCCGAACAGGTACTGGAGCACGTAGCCGGTCACGAACGTGGGCACCGAGATGACGACCAGGGTCATCAGCAGCACCCCGGTGTCGATCGGCTTGCCGCGCCGCATGCCGGTGATCACGCCGAGCAGGATGCCGATGATGATCTCGAAGATGATGGCGACGATGGTGAGCCGGATGGTGACCGGGAAGGCGCTGCCCATCAGGGAGGTGACGGACTGCCCGTTGAAGGCGGTGCCGAAGTCGCCGCGGAAGATGTTCCCCATGTAGAGCAGGTACTGCTTCCACAGCGGGTCGTTCAGGTGCAGGTCCGAGCGGATCTGGGCAGCGGTGGCGGGGTCCGGTGCGCGGTCGCCGAAGAGCGCGGCGACGGGGTCGCCGAGCGCGTAGACCATGAGGAAGATCAGGAATGTGCTGCCGATGAACACCGGGATCATCTGGAGCAGCCGCCGGATCACATAGCGTCCCATGCGGTGCCTTCCGAAGGGCCTTCCGAGCAGTGACGGGGAGGGGCGGGAAGCGGAGCGGCCGGAGGCCGCACCGGGTTACCGGTGCGGCCTCCGGCGGACGTCACTTGACCTTGATCTCGTTGTAGACCGGGACGCTGAACGGGTTCAGCTCGACGTTGGTGATCTTGTCGGAGTACCCGGCGCTGCCGTTCTGGTACCACAGCGGGATCGCGGGCATGTCCTTGACGAGCTGGCGCTCGGCGTCCTGGAAGAGGCCGACGGCCTTGGCGGTGTCGGTCTCGGCGTTGGCCTGGTTGACCAGCTTGTCGAAGTTGGCGTTGCTGTAGTGCGAGTCGTTGGACGACGCGTTGGTGTAGTACAGCGGCTGGAGGAAGTTCTGGATCAGCGGGTAGTCCATCTGCCAGCCGGACCGGAACGGGTTGTCCATCTGCTTGTTGACGATCTTGTTGCGGAAGTCGGCGAAGGTGCCGGTGGGGCTGCCGACGCACGCCTTGTTGTTGCCCAGCACGTTGTTGATGCTGTTGCAGACCGCGTCGACCCACTCCTTGTGGGAGCCGGTGTCCGCGTTGTAGCCGATGGTGATGCTGCCGCCCGGCAGGCCGCCGCCCTCCTGGATGAGCTGCTTGGCCTTGGCCGCGTCGTACGTGCACTCGGCGCCGCACAGGCCCGCCTTGTAGCCGCCGGACGCGCCCAGCACCGGGGAGGTCCAGTCGGTGGCCGGGGTGCGGGTGTTCTGGAAGATCTGCTGGGTGATCTGCTGGCGGTTGATCGCCATCGACAGGCCCTGCCGGACCTTCGCGGAGTTCGCGGACGACCAGCGCGAGTTGTACAGCGGGAAGGCGAGGGTCTGGATGATGCCGGCGGGCTGGTTGATGTACCGGTCGCCGAGGTCGCTCTTGACGTTCTTGAGCTGCGAGGCGGGGATGTCGTCGACCAGGTCCAGGTTGCCCGCCTGGAGGTCGGTGTAGGCGGTGTTGTTGTCGGTGTAGACCCGCAGGTCGACGCCGCCGTTCTGGGCCGGGTCCGGGCCCTTGTAGCCGTCCCACTTGCGCAGGCTCATCTGCGAGCCCTTGCTGTACGACTGGATGGTGTACGGGCCGTCGCCGATCGGCTTCTTCAGCCAGGCGGCGTGGTCGTCGAAGAACGCCTTCGGCAGCGGGTAGTACGCCGAGTACCCGAGGGTGTCGGGGAAGGTGGAGAACTTCTGGTTGAGCTTCACCTTGAACTCGGTGTCGCTGACCTTGGTCAGACCGGAGAGCGTGGTCGCGGAGGACTTGGCGCCCGCGGTGTCCGGGTGGACCTTGTCGTACCCGTCGATGTACTGGAAGAAGTACGCGTTGATCTGGGCGTTCTTCAGCAGCGCGCCGTAGTTCCAGGCGTTGATGAAGGAGTCGGAGGTGACCTTCTCGCCGTTGCTGAAGGTCCAGTCCGACTTGATCTTGATGTCGAAGGTCTGCGAGTCGGTGGTGGTGATCGAGTCGGCGATCATGTCGGTCGCCTTGCCGGTCTTCGGGTCGTACTTCTTCAGGCCGCGGAAGACCATGTCGAGCACCTTGCCGCCCTGCACCTCATTGGTGTTGGCGGGCTCCAGCGGGTTCTGCGGGTCGCCCCAGGAAGCGCGCACGACGCCGGAGCCGCTGCCGCCGCCGCCCCCACCGCTGTTGTTGCTGCTGCTGCCGCAGGCGGCGGCTGCCAGGGCGACGGCCGTCGCACAGACGGCCCACTTCAAGCGCGTGGCTCCGCGCATCGCGTGCCTCCTCATGGATCACAAATGACACTTAGTCACCCATGACACCGCAATAGAGCCAAAGTCGCACTTCTACTACTCCGTGTCGGCATGTCCAATGCGTTGGCCAGTGCGCAACGCACTGTCAGAAAGCCGTGTCACGGCCCCCACGAAGTGACCTGTCCGCGTCAAAAATGGAGGCGGCCGCGCCCGCTCGCCCGTCCAGTCCCCGTGCGGTGGGAGAGCGGCACCGTCCGAGGACGTGTCCGGCGGATACCCGGTGGCGCCGGGCGCCTGGATCGGGAAGGCTCGGGCCATGGTCTCGGTAGTGCAGAACGTGGCGATCGACTGTGCGGACGCCTACAGCCTGGCTCTCTTCTGGAGCGGCGTCACCGGCCGTCCGCTGGATCCGGAGGACCGGCCGGGCGACCCGGAGGTCCAAGTGCTCCTCGCGGACGGCTCCCTGCTCCACTTCAACCAGGTGCCCGAGCCCAAGACGGTCAAGAACCGCGTCCACCTGTGCCTGCGCCCCGACACCACCCGCGACGAGGAGGTCGACCGCCTCCTCGCCCTCGGCGCCACCCTCCTCACCGACCGCCGCAACCCCGACGGCACCGGCTGGGCCGTCCTCACCGACCCCGAGGGCAACGAATTCTGCGTCCTGCGCAGCCAAGCCGACCGCGAGGCCGCCCACGCCTGACGGCCACGCCTGATGCGCGCGAGAGGGGCGCCCCCCGGGGTGGGGGGCGCCCCTGTGGGGTGGGGGATCGTCAGGCGGCGCCGACGACGTCCTTTTCTTCGGCGAAGTGGCAGGCCGACTCGTGGGTGGCCGGGGTGGAGCCGCCCTGGAAGCGGGCGGGGATCGCCAGCAGCGGGGTCTCCTCGGCGCAGCGGGACTCGGCCTTCCAGCAGCGGGTGCGGAAGCGGCAGCCGGAGGGCGGGTTGGCCGGGGAAGGCACGTCGCCGGAGAGGATGATCCGCTCGCGGTGCTCGCGGGCGGCCGGGTCGGGGACCGGGACGGCGGAGAGCAGGGCCTGGGTGTAGGGGTGGGTCGGGTGCTCGTAGATCTCGGTGTCGGTGCCGATCTCCGCCATCCGCCCGAGGTACATCACGCCGACGCGGTCGGAGATGTGCCGGACGATCGACAGGTCGTGCGCGATGAAGAGGTAGGAGAGGGTGAACTCGTCCTGGAGCTTCTCCATCAGGTTGATGACCTGGGCCTGCACCGAGACATCGAGCGCGGAGACCGGCTCGTCGCAGATGATGATCTCCGGGTTGAGCGCCAACCCCCGTGCGATGCCGATGCGTTGCCGCTGGCCGCCGGAGAACTGGTGCGGATAGCGGTTGATGTACTCGGGGTTGAGGCCGACCACGTCCAGCAGGTCCTCGACACGCTTGCGGCGCGACCCCTTGGGAGCCACCTCGGGGTGGATGTCGAAGGGCTCACCGATGATGTCGCCGACCGTCATACGGGGGTTGAGCGAGGTGTACGGGTCCTGGAACACCATCTGGATGTTGCGCCGGACGGCCTTCAGGGCCCGCCCGGTCAGCTTGGTGATGTCCTCGCCCTTGTAGAACACCTCGCCCGCGGTGGCCTGTTCGAGGTTCATCAGCAGCTTGGCGACCGTGGACTTGCCGCAGCCGGACTCGCCGACGATGCCGAGCGTCTCGCCCCGGTAGAGGTCGAAGGAGATCCCGTCGACCGCCTTGACCGCGCCGACCTGCTTCTTGAACAGGATGCCCTGCGTCAGCGGGAAGTGCTTCACCAGGTTCCGCACCTGGAGGATGGGTTCACCCCGGTTCGAGAGGTCACTCACCGAGCGTCTCCTTCCAGAAGTGGCAGGCACTGCCGCGCCCGTCGCCGATCGTGTGCAGCACGGGCACCTCGGTCCGGCA
The DNA here is from genome assembly GCF_040610915.1 of Streptomyces sp. NPDC003300. NCBI lineage: Bacteria > Bacillati > Actinomycetota > Actinomycetes > Kitasatosporales > Streptomycetaceae > Streptomyces > Streptomyces sp. NPDC003300. The sequence continues at coordinate 43,330 of NZ_JBEXNE010000034.1, forward strand.
GATGTCCTGGGCCATCGGGCAGCGCGGGTTGAAGGCGCAGCCCGACGGGATACGCAGCAGGTTGGGCGGCAGCCCCTTGATCGCGTACAGCTCCTGGCCCTTCTGGTCCAGCCGGGGAATCGACTGGAGCAGGCCCTTGGTGTACGGGTGCGCCGGGTTCTTGTAGATCTCGTGGACCGGCGAGCTCTCGACGATCCGGCCCGCGTACATCACCGCGATCTTGTCGGCCACGTCCGCGACCACACCCAGGTCGTGGGTGATGAGGATCAGGCCCATGTTGAACTCCCGCTGGAGTTCGGCCAGCAGATCCATCACCTGCGCCTGCACGGTGACGTCGAGCGCGGTCGTCGGCTCGTCCGCGATGATCAGGTCGGGTTCGAGGGCGAGCGCCATCGCGATCATGATGCGCTGCCGCATACCGCCGGAGAACTGGTGCGGGTAGTCGTTCACCCGCTCCTTCGCCGCCGGGATGCGCACCCGGTCCATCAGCTCGACCGCCTTGGCCTTGGCGGCCTTGCGGGACAGGCCCTGGTGCACCCGGAACATCTCGCCGAGCTGATAGCCCACCGACAGCACCGGGTTGAGGGACGACAGCGCGTCCTGGAAGATCATCGCGATCTTCCGGCCGCGCAGCTTGCGCCGCTCCTCGCCGGACATCGTGAGCATGTCGCGGCCCTGGAACAGGATCTCGCCCTGCGGGATACGGCCGGGCGGCATGTCGAGGATGCCCATGATCGCCTGCGCGGTCACGGACTTGCCCGAGCCGGACTCGCCGAGCACGGCCAGCGTCTCCCCGGCGTTCACCGAGTAGTTGACGCCGTTCACGGCCTTGGCGACACCGTCGCGGGTGTGGAACTCGACGTGCAGGTCACGTACTTCGAGCAGCGGAGCCGTCGGCACGCCGGGCGCCGGGGCGCTCGCGGTCTCATCGATGACAGTCAACGCCGTACCTCCTAGCGCAGCTTGGGGTCGAGGGCGTCGCGCACCGCGTCGCCGAGCATGATGAACGCCAGCACCGTCACGCTGAGCGCGCCCGCGGGCCACAGCAGCATGTGGGGCGCGTTGCGGATCTGGGTGGACGCCTGGGAGATGTCGATGCCCCAGGAGACGGCCGGCGGCTTGAGGCCCACGCCGAGGAACGACAGCGTCGCCTCCAGCGAGATGTACGTGCCCAGCGCGATCGTCGCGACCACGATGATCGGGGCGAGCGCGTTGGGCGCGATGTGCCGCAGCAGCATCCGCGCGTTGCCCGCGCCGAGTGCCCGCGCCGCCTGCACGTAGTCCTGCTGCTTGGCCGTGATGACCGAGCCGCGCGCGATACGCGCGATCTGCGGCCAGCCCAGCAGGATCATGAAGAGCGAAACGGTGGTGACGCTGCCGCCCTTGACCACGGACAGGAAGACGATGCCGCCGAGCAGGATCGGGATGCCGAAGAAGATGTCGCTGATCCGCGAGAGGATCGAGTCCCACCAGCCGCCGAAGTAACCGGCCAGGCCGCCGAGGAGCGAGCCCAGCACGGTGACGCCGAGGGTCGCGAAGATGCCGACCGACACCGAGGCGCGCGCGCCGTAGACGGTGCGGGTGTAGACGTCGCAGCCCTGCTGGTCGAAGCCGAAGGGGTGCCCGGAGGTCGCCCCGTTCTGCGACTTGGCGAGGTCGCAGGAGAGCGGGCTGCCCCCGGCGATCAGGCTGGGCCAGATCGAGATGACGACCAGGAAGAGGATCAGCAGCCCGGACACGTAGAACATCGGCTTGCGGCTGAGGTCGTGCCAGGCGTCGTTCCACAGGCTGCGCGGCTTCTCGCGCTCCGCGTCACGCGACGGCTTCGACGGCTCCCCCGGGCCGCGCGGTCCGTCCACGGGCAGCCCGGCGGGCGCTGTGGATATCGCGTTCGCGGCGCTCCGGGCGTCGGACATCTCAGACATAGCGAATCCTCGGGTCCAGGACCGCGTAAAGCAGGTCGACGAGCAGGTTGGCGGCCAGGAAGACGATTACCAGGATCGTCACGAAGCCGACGACGGTCGGCGGATTCTGCCGCAGGATGCCCTGGTAGAGCTGGTAGCCGACGCCGTGGATGTTGTAGATCCGCTCGGTGACGATGGCGCCGCCCATGAGCGCGCCGAGGTCGGTGCCGAGGAAGGTCACCACGGGTATCAGCGAGTTGCGCAGCAGGTGGACGGTGACCACCCGGCGCTTGGGCAGGCCCTTGGCCACGGCCGTGCGCAGGTAGTCCGCGCGGGAGTTCTCCGCGACCGAGGTACGGGTCAGCCGGGCCACATAGGCCAGCGAGACACCGGCCAGGACGAGTCCCGGCAGGATCAGGTCACCGATCGGGGCGCCCTCGGCGACCGCCGGATTGGCCAGGCCCCACTTCACGCCCACGAAGTACTGGAGCAGGAAGGCGGTCACGAAGGTCGGGATGGACACGACGAGCAGCGTGAACGCGAGCACGCCCGAGTCCGCGAACCGTCCGCGCCGCAGCCCGGCCAGCAGGCCGAGCCCGATGCCGACGACCGCCTCGATCGCGAAGGCGACCATGGTCAGCCGGATGGTGACCGGGAAGGCCGTGCCCATCAGCTCGGTGACCGGCTGCCCGGTGGCGGCGGTACCGAAGTTGCCGCTGAGGATCTGCCACATGTAGTGCCCGTACTGCGCGGGCAGCGAGTGGTCCAGATACAGGTCGTGCCTGATCTGGTTCGCCGTGGCGGGGTCGGGCGCCCGGTCGCCGAACATGGCGGCCACCGGGTCGCCGAGCGCGTAGACCATGACGAAGATCAAAAAGGTGGTTCCGATGAAGACCGGAACCATCTGGAGCAGTCGTCGAATGACGTAGCGCCCCATCTGTCCTCCAGGGATCGGGGCAGACGTGAGCCGGGGCTTGTGACCCCGGCCGACCTCCGCACCGCGAGCGGTTGCTGTCAGTTCCCCCCGAACGCGCGCCCGCCACGGGGTGCCATGGCGGGCGCGCTTACCGCATCAGGTCAGTTGTTGACCGTGATGTCGGTGAAGACGGGGACACTGAAGGCGTTCTCCGTCACGTTGGACACCCGGGACGACCAGCCGGCGCCACCGTTCTGGTACCAGAGCGGGATGACGGGCATGTCCTTCATCAGGATCTTCTCGGCGTCCTGGTAGAACCCGATCGCCTTGGCGGTGTCCGGCTCCGAGTTCGCCTGCTTGATCAGCGAGTCGAACTGCGGGTTGCTGTAGTGCGAGTCGTTCGAGCTGGCGCCCGTCACGTACAGCGGCGTCAGGAAGTTGTCGATCAGCGGGTAGTCCATCTGCCAGCCGGAGCGGAACGGCTGGGTCATCTCACCCTTGGTGATCTGGTTGCGGAAGTCCGCGAACGTGCCGGTGGGGGCGCCGACGCACGCCTTGTTGTTGCCCACCACGTTGTTGATGCTGTTGCAGACCGCGTCGACCCACTGCTTGTGCGAGCCGGTGTCGGCGTTGTACCCGATGGTCATGTGACCGCCGGGAATGCCGCCGCCCTCCTGGATGAGCTGCTTCGCCTTGGCCGGGTCGTACGTGACCGACTCGCCGCCGACGGAGTCGCTGTAACCGCCGGCCGCGCCCAGCACCGGGGAGGTGAGGTCGGTGGCCGGGGTGCGGGTGCCCTGGAAGATCTTCTCGGTGATGGTCTTCCGGTCGATCGCCATGGACAGGCCCTGGCGGACCTTCTCCATGCCGGGGGCGCTCCACGCCTTCTGGTTCAGCGGGAAGGAGACCGTCTGGATGATGCCGGCCGGCTGGTTGAGGTAGCGGCCGCCGAGGTCCGACTTGACGTGGCTGAGCTGCTCGGCCGGAACGTCGTCCAGGACGTCCAGGTTGCCCGCCTGGAGGTCGGCGTAGGCGGTGTTGCTGTCGGTGTAGACCTTCAGCAGCACGCCCTTGTTCTTCGGCTTGCTCGGGCCCGTGTAGTTCGGGTTCGGGACCAGCTTCATGCTGGAGCCCTTGCTGTACGAGTCGATCATGTACGGGCCGTCGCCGACCGGCTTGTTCAGGTAGCCGGCGTGGTCGGTGAAGAACGACTTCGGCAGCGGCGCGAACGCCTTGTAGCCGAGGCGGTCGGGCCACGTGGAGAACTTCTGGGTGAGCTTGACGGTGAAGGTGGTGTCGTCCACGACCTTCAGACCCGACATGGTCTTCGCGGTCGGGGCGGCGCCCTCCTTGTCGGGGTGCACCGCGGCGTAGCCGTCGATGTCCGCGAAGAAGTACGCGTTGAGCTGCTTGTTCGTCAGCAGCGCGCCGTAGTTCCAGGCGTCGACGAACGAGTTGGCGGTCACCGGGGTGCCGTCGGAGAACTTCAGGCCCTGCTTGATCTTGATGGTGAAGTTCTGCTGGTCGGTCGTGGTGATCGAGTCAGCGGCCTCAAGGTTGGCCTTCCCCGTCTTGGGGTCGTACTCCTTGAGGTTCATGAAGATCATGTCCAGGACCTTGCCGCCCTGGACCTCGTTGGTGTTCGCCGGCTCCAGGGGGTTCTGGGGGTCTCCCCACCACGCCCTGACGATGCCGTCGTTGGAACCGCCGGCCTTGTTGTCCGAATCACCGGAACCGCAGGCGGTTGCCGCGAGGGCGACGACTGCCGCGCCTATGACCCACTTGGCGCTCTTGGCACCGCGCATGGGTTTGCCTCCTCAGGAGTCACTGTCGATACGTGAAAGGAAGGCCGGTCGCCGCTGACACTCCTGACACCCCTGACAGGAGAAGGGCCTGGCCTTCCGTGCTCGTGAGTCGGCGCTCCCCATCAGCGCGTGACCCATTGACCCGAGCTCAACTTCGTCCACTATCGGGCACGTTTGAGGTCGCTCGGAACAGGGTCTGGTTTCGCTTCGGTCACGATGGGCAGAGGATCCTGCTCAAAATTCGGACAATCTGGAACGTACACAGACAGGTTCGAAACGGACAGTGTGATCTTTCTTACGCCGCTGAGCGGAGATGAACGTCCGGATAACGGACAGTGCGAAAAACCCAAAAGGGGCGCGGAGAGCGCGTGACCGGTCCCCGCCGTCCGGCGGCGGAGTCTGGTCGCGCGGCTCCCCGCGCCCCTACGGGCGCTGCGCGGTCAGCGCTTGGCCCGAGCGGCCGAGCGTCCCCGCTCCTTCTGGTCCAGGACGACCTTGCGGATGCGGACCGTCTCCGGGGTCACCTCGATGCACTCGTCCTCGCGGCAGAACTCCAGCGACTGCTCCAGCGAGAGCTTGCGCGGCGGCACCACGTTCTCGGTGTTGTCCGCGGACGCGGCGCGCATGTTGGTGAGCTTCTTCTCCTTGGTGATGTTCACGTCCATGTCGTCGGACCGCGAGTTCTCACCGATGATCATGCCCTCGTAGACCTCCGTGGTCGCCTCGACGAAGATCACGCCGCGCTCCTGGAGGTTGATCATGGCGAACGGCGTCACGACACCGGCGCGGTCGGCCACCAGGGAGCCGTTGTTACGGGTCCGCAGGTCGCCGAACCACGGCTCGTGGCCCTCGAAGATGCTGTGCGCGATGCCGGTGCCGCGGGTGTCGGTGAGGAATTCCGTACGGAAGCCGATCAGGCCGCGGGCCGGGACGACGAACTCCATGCGGACCCAGCCGGAGCCGTGGTTCGTCATGGTCTCCATGCGGCCCTTGCGGGTCGCCATGAGCTGGGTGATCGCGCCCAGGTACTCCTCGGGGCAGTCCACCGTCATCCGCTCGACCGGCTCGTGGATCTTGCCGTCGATCACCTTGGTGACCACCTGCGGCTTGCCGACGGTCAGCTCGAAGCCCTCGCGGCGCATCTGCTCGACCAGGATGGCCAGCGCCAGCTCGCCGCGGCCCTGGACCTCCCAGGCGTCGGGGCGCTCGGTGGGCAGCACGCGGAGCGAGACGTTGCCGATCAGCTCCCGGTCGAGGCGGTCCTTGACCTGGCGGGCGGTGACCTTGTGGCCCTTGCCGCCCTTGCCGACCAGCGGCGAGGTGTTCGTACCGATGGTCATCGAGATCGCGGGCTCGTCGACCGTGATGAGCGGCAGCGCGACCGGGTTCTCCAGGTCGGCCAGCGTCTCGCCGATGGTGATCTCCGGAATACCGGCCACCGCGCAGATGTCGCCGGGGCCCGCCATCTCGGCGGGCTTGCGGGTCAGCGCCTCGGTCATCAGCAGTTCGGTGATCTTGACCTGGCTGACCGAGCCGTCGCGCTTCATCCACGCGACCTGCTGGCCCTTGCGCAGCTCGCCCTCCTCCACCCGGAGCAGGGCGATACGGCCGAGGAAGTTGTCCGCGTCGAGGTTGGTGACGTGCGCCTGGAGCGGCGCGCCCTCGGTGTACGTGGGGGCCGGGACGGTGGACAGGATCGTGGAGAAGAACGGCTCCAGGCTGTCGCTGTCGGCCGGAACCGTGCCGTTCTCCGGCTTGGTCAGCGAGGCGATGCCGTCCCGCGCGCACGCGTAGACGATCGGGAACTCGATCTGGTCCTCGGTGGCGTCCAGGTCCAGGAACAGGTCGTACGTCTCGTTGACGACCTCGTCGATCCGGGAGTCGGGGCGGTCCGTCTTGTTCACGCAGAGGATGACCGGCAGGTTCGCCGACAGCGCCTTGCGGAGCACGAAACGGGTCTGCGGCAGCGGGCCCTCGGAGGCGTCCACCAGCAGCACGACCGCGTCGACCATGGACAGGCCGCGCTCCACCTCGCCGCCGAAGTCGGCGTGGCCCGGGGTGTCGATGATGTTGATCGTGATGACATCGCCACCGCCCTTGGGGTGGTACTTCACGGCGGTGTTCTTCGCGAGAATGGTGATGCCCTTCTCGCGCTCCAGGTCGTTGGAGTCCATCATCCGATCGTCGAGATGCTGGTGGGCGGCGAATGCGCCGGCCTGCTTGAGCATCGCGTCGACGAGGGTCGTCTTGCCGTGGTCGACGTGGGCGACGATGGCGACGTTACGAATATCGTGGCGCGTGGACATGCTGCGGCGCTTCTCCCGGAATCGTGGATGGACGTCGCGTTCCTCGTTGACGCGCTCGCCTGCCGGGCAAGGTCACGCCGCGGCCTTACCCCATGGTACGGGCCCCAACCCCCCTCGGCCGCCGATGGCTGGCTTCAGAGGGGATTTGGGGCCCGTAATCGCACGGTTTTCCGCGACCGCGCGCGCCTACTTGCGGAAGCCGAGGTTCTGGTAGTCCGGGGTCTGGAAGCCGAAGGCGCCCGCGTTGGCGACGGTGGTGCGCAGCGCGACCAGGCCGGGGCGCTGGTAGAGCGGGATGGAACCGGCCGCGGCCCAGATCCGGGCGTCGGCCTTGGAGGTCAGGTCGCGGGCCGCGGAGGTGTCCAGCTCGCCGCCCGCCCGGTCCAGGAGCTGGTCGATCTGGTCGGTGCCGACCCGCGTGTAGTTCTGCGCCACGGTCAGCGAGCCGTCGGGCGCGGGCACCGGCTTGGCGAAGATCGGGGTGTCGTCGGTGGCCGGGTAGGCCGTGCCGGGCCAGGAGTAGAGCGCCAGGTCGAAGTCGCCCGAGGCGATGTGGTCCTGGAAGTAGCTGTCGCCCGCGACCTTGGTGATCTCGGTGCGGATGCCGATGCCGGAGAGCATCGAGGCGATCCGGGTGCCGACGTCGTCCAGCGTCGGGGAGTCCGCCGGGAGCACGAAGCGCATGGTGAGCTGCTTGCCCGCCTTGCTGACGGCGGCTGCGGGCTCCACGACGGTGACGGCGCCGGAGGCCGCGGTACGGCCGGGGCCGCCGGCCGCCTGGTCGCCGGTCTTGGCGTTGCTGCGCGTCCAGCCCGCGTCGGCCAGCAGCGCCTGGGCCTGCTGCACGTCGTTGGTGCCGAGCGCCGAGCTGTTGTCGCGGTAGCCGTCCTGCGAGGGCAGCACCAGGTGGTTGCCGAGCGCCTCGTCGGGCAGCCCGAGCGGCTTGAGCACGGCGGTGGCGATGGCCTTGCGGTCGATGGCGCGGGCCACGGCGTGCCGGATGCGCTCGTCGGCCAGCGGTCCCGTACTGCCGTTGATGGCGAGCTGCGCGTACGCGGCGTCGGGCGCCTTCCGTACGGCCAGGCCCTTGGTCCCGGTCACGGCGGTGACCGCGCCGGGGTCGATCTCGGCCAGGTCGAGGGTGCCCGCGGCGAGTGCGGCGGGGCGCTTGTCCACCGGCACGGCGGTGAGCACGATCCGGTCGAGCTTGGCGGGCTCGCCCCACCACGCCTTGTTGCGGTCCAGCGTGACGGTGCCCTTCTTGGTGTCCACGGCCTCGACCGCGAAGGGGCCCGCGACGACCGGCAGCTTGGTGCGCACGCCGTCGTTGAAGGTGTCCGCGTCACTGGTCACCGACTTCGGGTACAGCGGGCTGAACAGCGACTTCCAGTCCGCGTACGGGCTGGCGAAGGTGACGTCGACCTGCTGGGCGTCCTTGCCCTGCCGGACGTCGGAGATCCGGTCGTAACCGGCGTTGCGGGCCGTCCAGAAGGCGCTGTTCTTGCCGTTCAGCGCCTTCCACTGGGCGACGAAGTCGGCCGCGCCGACCGCCTGGCCGTCGCTCCACTTCGCCTTGGGGTTCAGGTGGTACGTGACCACCTGGCGCGGTGACTGCGCGACGTCCGCGCTCGCCAGGAAGTCGCTGTCGGCCCGCGGGGAGCCGTGGCCGTCGAGCCGGTACATCGCCGGGAGGGTGGCCCCCGCGATCGTCAGCGTGTCGGCGTCCGCGTCCGCCTGGTACGCGTTCAGCGTGCGGGGCAGCTCATCGGTCGCCCAGCGCAGCGTGCCGCCGTCGCGGACGCCCGCGCGCGAGACGGTCGCGATGTCGGTGCCCGCCGTCCCGGCGGCGCCGCCGCCCGAGGAGCAGGCGGTCAGGGTCATGGCCGCCCCGGCGGTCAGCGCCACGGCGGCGCGCAATACGGGTGGGTTCGCGCTGCGGTTCATGGATCGGACACCTCCGGCGGCCCGGCATAGACCGGGGACATACTCATTTGGCCTGATTTCCGGGTAATCACTTCCCAGTGGAGGGGACGAGGAGCGGCTCTCCGCCCCGACACGACCGCAATGCCCCGCTCTTCCACCCGGACGGCCCCTTGGCGCGGGGGGCGGCCCATGAGGGGCGCGGGGGACTGCGCGGGGTGGCCGGGCGGGCGGCGCGCCCGGAGACCGGCGAACCGCCCGGAGGGGAATTGGTGCACGCGTCTTCCCAACCGAAGGTGTGACGCGCGACACTTCCAGGCGCGGCAGCGTCATCAACCGCATCACCCCCGCACGGCGGAGAAGGTGAGGCATCCGTATGTCCCTGCAAGACGATCTGACGTCGGTCACCCGGCGGCTCGACGACTTGATGCGCTGCGTCGGGCGGCTGGACGAGCACGTGGGCGACAGCCTGGACATGCGCAGGGTGCGGGCCGACGCGGCCCATCTGCGGGAGAGCCTGGCTCTGCTGCACGAGGCCGTCCCGACGACCGCGGGCATCCGCAAGGTCGAGATGGTGACGATCCCGGACGCGCCGTACGACCGCGGCCTGTGGGCCGACGCGGAGGACGAGGGGCTGGGCTCGCCGCACCGGCACGCGCCGTAGCGCGCGGCACCGGCCCGCGGCGGCCGTACCACCCCCGCACCCCTCGGCGCCCGCACCCGGCGGCGTCCCCTCCCCCGTTCCTTCGGAGTCCTCCTTGGCCACCGGAACCACCCCCTCCCCCACCGCGCGCCGCGGCGTCCTGACGCCGGGGCGCGCGGCCATTTCCGAACGGCATCTGCGGACCGACCGGTGGTGGGTGCCACCGCTGGTCACCGCGCTCGGCCTGGCGGCCTTCGTCGTCTACTCGACCTGGCGGGCCTTCGCCAACAGCCACTACTACGCGGCGCCCTACGTCTCGCCGTTCTACTCGCCGTGCCTGGCGTCGAACTGCGCGGACATGAAGGGCGGCGCCAACTGGCCGCTGTTCGGCGACTGGTGGGGCCTGTCACCGGCCCTGCTGGTGCTGGTCTTCCCGCTCGGCTTCCGGCTGACCTGCTACTACTACCGCAAGGCGTACTACCGGGGCTTCTGGGCCTCGCCGCCCGCCTGCGCGGTCGCCGAACCGCACGCGAAGTACACCGGCGAGACGCGGCTGCCGCTGATCCTGCAGAACGTGCACCGCTACTTCTTCTACTTCGCGCTGCCGGTGGCGGGCATCCTCACCTACGACACGGTGCTCGGCTTCCGCGACGAGCACGACCGCTGGGGCCACATGGGTCTGGGCACGGTCGTCCTGCTCGTGAACATCATCCTGATCTGGGCGTACACGCTGTCGTGCCACTCGTGTCGGCACATCATGGGCGGCAAGCTCAGGCACTTCTCCGCGCACCCGGTGCGCTACCGCCTCTGGGGCTGGGTCGGCGTCCTCAACGGCCGTCACATGCTGCTCGCCTGGTCGTCCCTGATCAGCGTCGGCCTCACCGACCTCTACATCTATCTGGTCTCCAGCGGCGTATTCGACGATCCGAGGTTCTTCTGAGATGACACAAGTCGAACGGCACGCGTACGACGTGGTCGTGGTCGGCGCGGGCGGCGCCGGGCTGCGGGCCGCGATCGAGGCCCGGGAGCGGGGCATGCGTACCGCCGTGATCTGCAAGTCGCTGTTCGGCAAGGCCCATACGGTGATGGCCGAGGGCGGCATCGCGGCCAGCATGGGCAACGTCAACTCCGGTGACAACTGGCAGGTGCACTTCCGCGACACCATGCGCGGCGGGAAGTTCCTCAACCACTGGCGGATGGCGGAGCTGCACGCCAAGGAGGCTCCCGACCGGGTCTGGGAGCTGGAGACCTGGGGCGCGCTGTTCGACCGCACCCCCGACGGCAAGATCTCGCAGCGCAACTTCGGCGGCCACGAGTACCCGCGGCTGGCACACGTCGGCGACCGTACGGGCCTTGAGCTGATCCGCACCCTCCAGCAGAAGATCGTCTCGCTCCAGCAGGAGGACTTCGCGGAGACCGGCGACTACGAGTCGCGGCTGAAGGTCTTCCAGGAGTGCACGGTCACCCGCGTGCTCAAGCAGGACGACAAGGTCGCGGGCGTCTTCGGTTACGTGCGCGAGTCCGGGCGGCTGTTCGTGATCGACACGCCCGCGGTGGTGCTGGCGACCGGCGGCATCGGCAAGTCCTTCAAGGTGACGTCCAACTCCTGGGAGTACACCGGCGACGGGCACGCGCTGGCGCTGCTGGCCGGGGCGCCGCTGATCAACATGGAGTTCATCCAGTTCCACCCGACGGGCATGGTCTGGCCGCCGTCGGTGAAGGGCATCCTGGTCACCGAGTCGGTGCGCGGCGACGGCGGGGTGCTGCGCAACAGCGACGGCAAGCGGTTCATGTTCGACTACGTGCCGGACGTCTTCAAGGAGAAGTACGCGCAGTCCGAGGAGGAGGCCGACGGCTGGTACTCCGCCCCTGACACCCACCGCCGACCGCCGGAGCTGCTGCCCCGCGACGAGGTGGCGCGCGCGATCAACTCCGAGGTGAAGGCCGGGCGCGGCACCCCGCACGGCGGCGTCTTCCTCGATGTGTCGACGCGGCTGCCCGCCGAGGAGATCAAGCGGCGGCTGCCGTCGATGCACCACCAGTTCAAGGAGCTGGCGGACGTCGACATCACCGCGGAGCCGATGGAGGTCGGCCCGACCTGTCATTACATGATGGGCGGCGTCGACGTGGACCCGGACACCGCCGCGGCGCGCGGGGTGCCGGGGCTCTACGCGGCGGGCGAGGTCGCGGGCGGCATGCACGGCTCCAACCGGCTGGGCGGCAACTCGCTCTCCGACCTGCTGGTCTTCGGCCGCAGGGCCGGGCTGCACGCGGCGCGGTACGCGGCCTCGTTCGTCGAGGGCGCGCGTCCCGTCGTACCCGAGGAGCAGATCGACACCGCGGCGGCCGAGGCGCTGCGGCCGTTCAGCGCGGAGGACGCGGACGCGGCGGAGGCCGCCGGGGGCGCGCAGGCGGGCGGGGCGCGGCCCGCGGAGAACCCGTACACCCTGCACCAGGAGCTCCAGCAGGTGATGAACGACCTGGTGGGCATCATCCGGCGCGGTCCCGAGATGGAGGACGCGCTGAACCGGCTGACCGGGCTGCGGGCCAGGTCGCGGCGGGCGGGCGTCGAGGGGCACCGGCAGTTCAATCCCGGCTGGCACCTGGCGATCGACCTGCGGAACATGCTGCTGGTCAGCGAGTGCGTGGCGCGTGCCGCGCTGGAGCGGACCGAGAGCCGCGGCGGCCACACCCGCGACGACCATCCGGAGATGGACCGCGCCTGGCGCAAGGTCAATCTGGTCTGCGAGCTGACCGACCCCACCGGGGGCCTGGCGGCCACCGACCCCGACCACGGCCAGATCGGTCTGCGCCGGCGCGCGACGGACCCGATCCGGGGCGACCTGCTCGACCTCTTCGACAGGGACGAGCTGCTCAAATACCTGACGGACGAGGAGCTCGACGGGTGAGTTACGAAGCGCACTTCAAGGTGTGGCGCGGTGACGCCGAGGGCGGCGAGCTGCGCGACTACCAGGTCGAGGTCAACGACGGCGAGGTCGTGCTCGACATCATCCACCGCCTCCAGGCCACCCAGGCGGGCGACCTGGCGGTCCGCTGGAACTGCAAGGCGGGCAAGTGCGGGTCGTGCAGCGCGGAGGTCAACGGACGGCCCCGGCTGATGTGCATGACCCGCATGTCGGTCTTCGCACCGGAGGAGACGATCACGGTCACCCCGATGCGGACCTTCCCCGTCGTGCGCGACCTGGTCACCGATGTCTCCTTCAACTACGACAAGGCCCGGCAGGTCCCGGCGTTCGTGCCGCCGAAGGGGGTCGCGGCCGGGGAGTACCGGATGCAGCAGGTCGACGTGGAGCGCTCGCAGGAGTTCCGCAAGTGCATCGAGTGCTTCCTGTGCCAGGACACCTGTCACGTGGTGCGCGACCACGAGGAGAACAAGACGTCGTTCGCCGGGCCGCGCTTCCTGATGCGGATCGCGGAGCTGGACATGCATCCGCTGGACGCGGCCTCCGAGGCCGGTCTGACCCGCGCCTCGTCCGCGCAGGAGGACCACGGGCTCGGCTACTGCAACATCACCAAGTGCTGCACCGAGGTGTGCCCGGAGCACATCAAGATCACCGACAACGCGCTGATCCCGCTCAAGGAGCGGGCGGTGGACCGTAAGTACGATCCGCTGATCTGGCTGGGCAACAAGATCCGCCGCCGCGGCGAGTAGTTCCCCCTCTCCCCTGCCTGCCTGCCCGCCCCGCACGGGGCGGGCAGGGGGAGCAGGCGGGCTGGCGGGCTGGCGGGCTGGCGGGCTGGCGGGCTGGCGGGCTGGCGGGCTGGCGGGAACGGAACTCCGAGTCGCGCTCCGGACACATCGGACATAGCCTCCGAAAAGGAGCACGCGGCAAGCGGCCGTGGCGCGGCGAAGGGCGCGGTACGCATGCGGCGACTCGCGGGAATCGTTGCGGCGCTCGGCGCCCTGATGCTGCTGTCCGGCGCGCCGTCGGCACGGGCGGACGACCCGATCACGCTGTCCAGGTCCGGCCAGATAACCGACAAGGTCGGCGCGCTGGGCGACCGGCAGCCGCAGGTCGTCACGGCGCTGGACGGCCTCTACCAGAAGCAGCGCGTCCAGCTCTTCGTGGCGTACGTCCGCACCTTCTCCGGCCGCGCTCCGCAGGACTGGGCGAACGCGACCGCGACCAAGAACGGCCTGGGCCAGCGGGACGTCCTGCTGGCGGTGGCCACCCACGACCGGCAGTACGCGGTCTCCGCCGACCAGGACTCCGGCCTGACCGCGGCCCAGCTCAACGAGGTCAGCAGCCAGGCCGTCGAGCCCGCGCTGCGGCAGAACGACTGGGCGGGGGCCGCGATCGGCGCGGCCACCGGCTACGACGCGGTCCTCAGCGGCCTTCCGGTGACCGTCCCCTCGATCACCCCCGGCACCGCGGACCCGGGCGGCAGCGGGGCGCCCCCGGGCGACTCCGCGGCCGACCTGTGGATTCCGGTGGTGGCCGTCGGCGCCGCGGGCGCGGTCGGGGTGTGGGCGTTCCGCAGGAAGCGCGGCCCGCGGCAGCCCGCCCGCCCGGCGCCCGGCGAGCGCGGCTGGGGCGCCCCGCAGCCGACCCCGCTGCCCGAGCTGGACTCGCAGGCCAAGCATCTGCTGGTGGAGACCGACGACGCGGTCCGCACCAGCCAGGAGGACGTGGGCTTCGCGGCGGCGCAGTTCGGCGAGGAGGCCGCGCGGCCGTTCGCCGAGGCCGTCGAGTACGCCAAGACCGAGCTGACCGCGGCCTTCCGGCTGCGGCAGCAGCTCGACGACGCGATACCCGAGGACGACGCGACCCGCCGGCAGATGCTGGACGAGATCCTGTCCCGCTGCACCCAGGCCAACCGGCGGCTGGACGCGGAGTCCGAGGCGTTCGACCGGCTGCGCGCCCTGGAGGCGAACGCGCCGGAGGTGCTGGAGCAGGCCGAGGCGAAGGCGGCGGCGCTGCCGAGCCGGATCGACACCGCCGAGGCGTCCCTGGCGCCGCTGGCCCAGAAGTACGCGGACGCCGCGCTCGACCCGGTCACCGGCCACCCGGCGGAGGCCAGGGACCGGTTGGAGTTCGCCCACGCCAGCCTCGTACAGGCCAGGGCCGCCGTCGGCACCGACCACGGCAAGGTCGCCGTGTACGTACGGGCCGCCGAGGGCGCGCTGGACCAGGCGGTCATGCTCACCGACTCCGTCACCCGAAGGGCCCAGGAGCTGGCGGAGGCCGACGGGAAGCTGCGGGACGCACTGACCGAGGCCGACACCGACCTCGCCGAGGCCCGCGGCCTGCTCGGCGGCACCGCCGCCGGGGTCTCCACCGCCGACCTCCAGGGCAGGATCGCCCGCGCCGAGACGGTCGTGGCCGACGTACGGCAGGAGCTGGCGGCGGGGCGCTACGACCCGATCGCCGGGCTGCGCCGGGTCGAGGAGGCGTACGCGGCGCTGGACGAGGCGCTGGCCGGGGCCCGCGAGCGGGAGGTCAGCGAGCAGCGGGCGCGCGGGCTGCTGGACCAGGCGCTGCTGGGGGCGCGCAGCGAGGTGGCCGCCGCCCGCGACATGGTCACCACCAACCGCGGCGCGGTCGGCAGCCAGGCCCGTACCCGGCTCACCGAGGCGGAACGGCGGCTCCAGCAGGCCGAGGCGCTCGCCGGTTCCGACGCGGCGGGTGCGCTGGCGCACGCGCAGGAGGCGGACCGGCTGGCCCGGCAGGCGCAGGACGCGGCCCGGCGGGACGTCGGCGGGTACGGCGGGGGCTTCGGCGGACCCGGCGGCCGGCGCTCCGGCGGCGGCATGGGCGGCGCGGTGCTCGGCGGGATCATCCTCGGCGAGATCCTCGGCGGCGGGCGCGGCCGGGGCGGCGGCGGCTTCGGCGGGGGCTTCGGGGGCGGCGGCTCGGGACCCGGCAGCTTCGGCGGCGGCCAGACCCGCGGCCGGATGGGCGGCGGCGGCCGGTTCTGAACTCCCCTGACTCCCCTTCTATCCGCCCCCTTCCCTTCCGGCCCCCTTACTTTCCGGCCCCTCTTTCCGGCCCTTTCTGGCCCACGGATACGGACACGCAAGGAGTACGACCATGACGAAGCAGACCGTCCTCGGCCGGGTGACCCAGCTCGCCAAGGCCAACATCAACGCCCTCCTCGACCAGGCCGAGGACCCGCAGAAGATGATGGACCAGCTCATCAGGGACTACACCACCAACATCCGCGAGGCCGAGGAGGCGGTGGCCACCACCATCGGCAATCTGCGGCTGATGGAGCAGGACCACGCCGAGGACGTCGCGGCGGCCAAGGAGTGGGGCGACAAGGCGCTGGCGGCCAGCAAGAAGGCCGACGAGCAGCGCGCCTCGGGCAACGCCGCGGAGGCCGACCGTTTCGACAACCTCGCCAAGATCGCGCTGGGCCGTCAGCTCCAGTCCGAGAAGGAGGCGCGGACGGCCGAGCCGACGATCGCCTCGCAGAACGAGATCGTGAGCAAGCTCAAGTCCGGCCTGGACTCGATGAAGGCCAAGCTGGGCGAACTCCAGGGCAAGCGCGACTCGTTGGTGGCGCGCGCGAAGTCCGCGCAGGCGCAGAACCAGATGATGGACGCGGTCAAGAACATCGACGTGCTCGACCCGACCAGCGAGCTGGGCCGCTTCGAGGACAAGGTGCGGCGCGAGGAGGCCAGGGCCAAGGGCAAGGAGGAGCTGGCCGCGTCCTCGCTCGACGCGCAGTTCGAGTCGCTGGACGCGCTCGGCGACAGCGCGGAGATCAACGCGCGACTGGCCAAGCTCAAGGACCGCGCGGCCTGACCGCCGAGGGCCGTCCGCCTGCCGCGCCCGGCAGGCGCTAGAACATGCTCAGCAGTTCGTCCACCGAAGGACCGCTGGAGTGGGACTGCTCGCCGGGCAGGGCGAGTTCGAACCAGACGGTCTTGCCGCGGTGGGTACGGCGGCTGCCCCAGCTCTCGCTGAGCATGGTGACCAGTTGCAGGCCGCGCCCGCCCTCGTCGGTGTCACGGGCGCGGCGGCGGCGCGGCTGCACCAGGGCGCTGTCCCACACCTCGCACACCAGGGTGCGGTCCAGCAGCAGCCGCAGTCGTATGTCGCCGTAGCCGTGCCGCAGCGCGTTGGTGACCAGCTCGCTGACCAGCAGTTCCGTGGTGTCGACCAGGTCGCCGAGCCCCCAGCTCAGCAGTTGCTCGCGGGCCAGCTCGCGGGCCCTGGCCACCGACGTGGGGCGCGGTTCCAGCGTCCAGTCGCCGACCTGCTCCGCGGGCAGACCGCGGATTCTGGCCATCAGCAGGGCGATGTCGTCCTCGCCGTGCGCGGTGTCCAGGGTGGCCAGCACGTGGTCGCAGATGTCCTCAAGGGGTCTCGGCGGCCCGGCCAGCGAGTCCCGGAAGGCGTCGAGGCCCTCGTCCAGCGGGTGGTTGCGGGACTCCACGAGACCGTCGGTGTACAGGGCGAGCAGCGCGCCCTCGTTCAGCTCGACCTCGATCTCCTCGAACGGCTCGCCGCCGACGCCCAGCGGCACTCCCCTGGGCACTTCGAGCAGCAGCGGCGACTCGCCCGACTCCACGACGACCGGCGGCAGATGGCCCGCGTTGGCGATCGTGCAGCGCCGGGTGACCGCGTCGTAGACCACGTAGATACAGGTGGCCAGGTAGACCTCGGACAGGTCGGCGCCGCCGCGGTCCTTGGCCCGGCGGGTGCGGCCCTGGTTCGGGGAGCCGAGGCCGTTGGCCACCTCGTCCAACGCGCCCAGCACTTCGGCGGGTTCGAGGTCGAGCGCGGCCAGGGTCCGTACGGCGGTGCGCAGTTCGCCCATCGCGACGGCGGCGCGCAGGCCGCGGCCCATCACGTCGCCGACCACCAACGCGGTGCGGTGGCCCGGCAGTTCGATGACGTCGAACCAGTCGCCGCCGACCTCGGTCTCCATGCTGCCCGGCAGGTAGCGGCAGGCGATGTCGAGGCCCGCGGCCTCGGGGTCGTCGGGGGGCAGCAGGCTGCGCTGGAGGATCAGCGCGCGCTCGTGCTCACGCCGGTAGAGCCGGGCGTTGTCGATGAACACCGCGGCGCGGGCGGCCAGTTCCTCGGCGAGCATCCGGTCGCGGTCCACGAACGGCTCGCTGCCCTTGGCGCGGGAGAACTGCACCAGCCCCAGTACGGTGTCGCGGGCGACCATCGGCACCACGAGCGTGGACTGCACCAGGGTGCCGCCGAGGTCGGGCCCCCCGTCGCCGTCGATCACCTGCGGCTGCGCGGTGCGCAGCGCCCGCGCGCTGGCGGAGCTGAAGCGGTAGCGGTGCACGGCGCCGACCGCGACCGGACCGTCCGCCACATCGTCGTCGTCCCCGGCCATCGCTATCGGCGCGTCCGACACGGAACTGGCGAACGCCACCCGGCGCACGTCCCCGCTGCCGTCGGTGGTGCCCGTCAGATCCTCGGCGCCGGACAGCAGGGCCTGGTAGAGGTCGACGGAGGCGATGTCGCAGAAGTGCGGGACGGCGACGTCCAGCAGTTCGCGCGCGGTGGTCTCCAGGTCGAGCGAGGTGCCGATACGGGCGCCCGCCTCGTTGAGCAGCGCGAGATTGCGGCGGGCGTGCGCGGCCTCGCGCTCGGCTCGCTGACGTCCGGTGACGTCCATCGCGAGTCCCGCGACGCCGATCGGCCGCCCGGTGCCGCTGTGCAGCCGGTACAGCGACATCGACCAGCGCCGCCGCCCCGGATCGCCGGGCACGGTGCCGACCAGCGGCATGTCCAGAACGGGCTCGCCGGTCTCCAGCACCTGGCGCAGCGCGGCGCTGAGCCGGTCGGCCTCGACGCGGGAGAGGAAGTCGTGCGGGCCGCGGCCGTGGTTCTCCTCGGCCTCACGGCCGAAGACGGTCGCGAAGCGCTCGTTGACCCGGATCAGCCGCAGGCTGGTGTCGAAGAGCACGAAGCCCATCGGCGACTGCCCGAACACCGCCTGGGAGGCGGCCAGATCGGTCTCGATCTGGCGCAGCGTGGCGACGTCGACCGCGATGCACAGCGCGCCGTGGTCGGCGGGCATCACGTAGACCTCGGCCAGGCCCTGGCCGCCCGAGGCGTCCCGGTACGGCACGAGTCCGGTCCACTCGCGGCCGTCGAGGATCTCCGCGAGGCGCTCGTGCGCGCGCTCGCGTAGGTGCTCGGGCGCGAAGGCGTTCACCGGGTCGCGGCCGAGCGCGCGTTCCGCCGGTACGCCGAAGAACTGCGCGGCCCGCGCGCTCCACTGGTC
Organism: Streptomyces sp. NPDC003300; assembly: GCF_040610915.1. NCBI lineage: Bacteria > Bacillati > Actinomycetota > Actinomycetes > Kitasatosporales > Streptomycetaceae > Streptomyces > Streptomyces sp. NPDC003300. The sequence goes on from NZ_JBEXNE010000034.1 coordinate 62,043, forward strand.
GATCCGGCCGTCACCGTCGAGCGAGAACGACGCCACGCGTATGTAGTCGTAGAGCGAACCGGGCGGACTCGACTGCCAGACCGCGTCGACCGCGTCCGTGTCGTCTCGGGGCGGTACCGCCCTCGCTGGCATGTCGCTCACTCGCCCGACCCCTCCAGCTCAGCACACATGGACCGGTTGGAGCCGAGTATTCAGCATGAGGACCGTCCAGCACACGGTCTTGTCGATCACAGCATCATCTCGGCTCCTGGGGTACGGGGACCGTCCCCGGGACAGCGCGGTCACACCCCTCGCTCCCGCGTCTTCGGCATACCCGGCACAGCTCCCGTGAATCATCGCGCGCGTCACGGCAGAGCCAGTTCGAACCAGACGGTCTTTCCGAACGGTCCGTGACGCGTTCCCCAGCGCCGTGAGGCCCGTGCGACCAGTTGCAGACCACGGCCGCCCTCGTCCTCCAGGGTGGCGATCCGCTCGCGCGGCGGGTCCGGCAGCGGGTCGGAGACCTCCACCAGCAGCGAGCCGCCGCGCACCATCCGTACACCGATCGGTCCGTGCGCGTACCGCAGCGAATTGGTGACTAGCTCGCTGACCAGCAGCATCGTGACGTCGGTGAGCTGCGCGAGACCCCATTCGACCAGGGTGTCACGGACCCGGCGGCGCGCCAGCCGGACGGCGCTGGGCTCGGCGGGGAACGTCCAGGAGGCGGTGGATCCGGCGGGCAGCCCGCCGAGCCTGGCCATCAGCAGCGCCACGTCGTCGGGCTCGCGGCCCGGCTGCATGATGGCGAGCACGTCGTCGCAGGAGTCCTCCAGTGAGGGCAGCGGGCGGCACAGCGTCTGGCGCAGCCGTTCCAGGCCCTCGCCGATGTCCTGGCCGCGGGTCTCCACCAGGCCGTCGGTATAGAGCACGAGGACCGCGCCGTCGGCGACCGCAAGCTCCGTGGTCTCGAAGCGGACGCCGCCGACGCCCAGGGGGACGCCGGAGGGCAGCTCGACCAGCCGGGCATGGCACTCGTCCGGGTGGGCATCGGGTTCCTCGTCGCCCGGCGCCCGCGTGACGGGTTCGACCAGGACCGGCGGCAGGTGGCCCGCCTGCGCGATGGCGATCCGGCGCGTCGAGGGGTCGTAGACGGCGTAGACGGCGGTGGCCATCCAGCCCTCGGCCTGGCCCTGCGCGAGGTCGTCGCCCAGCTCGTTGACCCGGCGCAGCAGCTCGTCCGGCGGCATGTCGAGCCCGGCGAGCGTCCGTACGGCGGTACGGAGCCGGCCCATGGTGGCCGCCGCGCCCAGGCCGTGGCCCATCACGTCGCCGACGACGAAGGCGACCCGGCCCCCGGCCAGCGGGATCACGTCGAACCAGTCGCCGCCGACCTCCGCGCCGCTGCTGCCGGGCACGTACCGGAAGGCGACGCCGACGCCGGGCGGTTCCACGACGCTCTGCGGGAGCAGGCTGCGCTGGAGCATCAGGGCGCCCTCGCGCTCGCGGACGTAGAGCCGGGCGTTGTCCAGGGCGGCGCCCGCGCGGTTGGCCAGCTCCATCGCGAGGGCCAGGTCGTCGTGGTCGAACGGCTCGCGCTCGCGGGCCCTGCTGACCACCAGCAGGCCGAGGACGACGCCGCGGGCCCGCAGCGGCAGCACGAGCAGCGAGTGGACGCCGAGCGCGATGGCCGCGCGCACCTTCGGGTCGCCGGGGAAGGTGGTGGCCAGCAGCTCCTCCTCCGAACTCACCATCCGGGGCTGCCCGGTGGTCAGCACCGTGCCGAAGATCGACTTGCGGGTGAAGCGGATCGGCTGCCCGGTCAGGATCATCCGCTCGACCTCGGGCCCCCAGCGCACCGCGCCCGTGCCGAGCTGCCGCATCGGGGTGTTGTCGCCGTACGGCGCGGTCGGCAGCTCGCCGCCGTCGGCGACCTCGGCGTGCAGGATCACCCCGGAGTAGTCGCTGAAGGTCGGCACGACGGCGGCGGCCAGCGCCTCGGCGCACCGGCGGACGTCCAGCACGTTCGCGATCCGGGTGCCCACGTCGTTGAGCAGCGCCAGCCGCCGCCGGGCCCGCTCGACCTTCGCGGCGGCCTGCACGCGCTCGGTCACGTCGATGACGGTGGCGCTGATCCCCAGCACCCGCCCGGCCCGGTCGACCAGCCGGTGGTACGACAGCGAGCGGTGGCCGCGGCCGTGCGGCGCGTACGTGACCAGGTCGATCACCGGCCGTCCGGTGGCCAGGACGTCCCGCTGGAGCGCGGTGAGGTCGGCGGCCGACCGCTCGTCCAGCACCTCCTGCACGGTGTGGCCGATGTGGTCGGCGACGGGCCTGCCGTTCATCGCCGCCAGCGCCTCGTTGAGCCGTACGTAGCGCAGGTCGCGGTCGAAGATGGCGACGCCGAGGGGTGAGGAGTCGAAGAGCGAGTCGAGGGCGGCGAGGTCGTGCTCCAGCGTCCGCAGGCGGCTCGTCTCGACCATCGAGGCCAGGACGAAGGGGCGGCCGTCGCCGTCGACCAGCAGCGAGGCACGGGTCTCCACCTGGACGGTGTGGCCGTCGCGGTGCCGCAGCGAGAGGATGCCGTCCCAGCGGCCCCCTCGCAGCAGGTCGGCGAGGATCTGCTCGGCGGGGCTGGGGTCCGGCATCCGCGGGATCTCGTCCGGCCCGCGCCGCGGGGACTGTCCCGGCGGGCTCTCGGGCGGCCCGAACAGCCCGCCCACCCGGCGGCCCACGATGTGCTCCCCCGCCCAGCCCAGCACTTCCTGTGCCAGGGGGCTCCACAGCAGCACCCGCCCCGACGTGTCCAGCATGACGACCGCCACCCGCAGCGTGTCGAGCAGCGTCCCCGTGCTCTTTCCCCGCCCCTCACCCCACGACTCCGGATCGGGATCCATATCCGGATGATGATGCCGATGCGGCCGCCCCACCCCCGGCTCCCCCTCCCCGGCCCGGTGGCTCTCCCCCGCCGGGGGGCTCTCCCCTGCGGGGACCTGTCCGCCTGCGGCGGGGACCTGGCCGCCTTCCGCAGGGGCTGGGCCGACCTCAGCGGGACCGCCGCTGGCGGGAGCCTGGCCGCCTGCGGCGGGGTCCGGGCTGACCTCGGCGGGACCGCCACCGGCGGGAGCCTGGCCGCCTGCGGCGGTGACCTGGCCGCCCTCGGCGGGGTCCGGGCTGACCTCAGCGGGACCGCCTGCGGCGGGGTCCGGGGCGCGGTTCGGGGACGCCTCAGGGCCATCGCCGCCGCTGGCGCTCATGCGTCACCCCCGACCGGGTCGGGCCGGTTCCGCCCCGGCCACTGTCAGTGGGAATTATCCCTCTTACCCGATATTCCCCCAAACACCCCGATACCGCGCGGGCCACGGGGAGACGGCGTAGCGGCCGGGGTCAGCCGGGGGCGACCGTGAGGCCGGGGCCAGCGGGGAGCGCGCGGCGCGGCGCGGGCGCTGGAGGCGACCGGGGTCCGGGGTCGGCCGGAGCCGGGAGCGCCAGGCGCGGCGGGGGCGAGGCCAGCGGCGCGGGAAGCGCCTGGAGCGGCGCTAGCGACGGGAGCCCGAGGTCGGGAGTCGGCCGGGGCCGGCTGGAGGCCGAGGGCGGCCGGGTTGGTCAGGCGCAGGCGCCAGATGCGACCAGGGGTCGGGGTCGGTGGCACGGAAAGCCCCGGGCGCGGCGGGGCCCGCGCCGGGGGCAGGTGCGGCGAGGGCGGACACGGGGGCAGGTGCGGCGGGGTCCCGCCGGGGTCAGGTGCGGCGGGGTCCCGCCGGGGGGGCAGGTGCGGCGAGGGCGGGCCGGGGGGGGCGGGCGGGGCCGTCAGGCTAGGGCTAGGGCTTGGGTGAGGGCGGCGGCCAGGGCGGCCGGGCCCTGGACGTGGGCGAGGTGGCCCTGGCCCGGAATGACGTGGACGCGGGCGCGGGGCATGGCGCCCGCGATGCGGGCGAAGGGCTCCCAGTAGGGCCCGACGCCGTCGTCGTCGCCGCCGACCAGCAGGGTGACGGGCATGTCGAGCTTGCCGTAGGCGGCCAGGTCGGCGTGGTGCTCGTTCAGGGCGGTCAGCTCGCGCCCGAGCGGCGCGGCGAGAGGCCGCAGCACCTGCCAGGCCGGGCTCCGGCGCAGCTCGGCGACGTACTCGGCGGAGAATCCGGACACGTCCCGGTTGACGATCTCCACGGCCCGGTCCAGGTCACCGGCCGCGTCGGCCGCGCGCAGCGAGTCCAGCACCTGCGCGCCGAAGGGCCGCACCACCGGCTCGTAGAGGGTCAGGGAACGCACGCCGGAGTGCCGCGTCGCGGCCTCCAGCGCGATCAGGCCGCCGTAGCTCCATCCGAAGAGGTCCACCCCGCCGTCGCCGCCGTGCCGCCCGGCCACCTCGTCGAGCACCCGCCGCAGATCCGCGACCTCGGTGCCGACCCCGTATCCGTCACCCAGCTCACCGCTGGGCCGTCGGCCGCGCCGGTTCAGTACGTACACCGGCCGGCCGGCCGGAAGCGCGTCCACCACCGGCTGCCACGACACGGCGTCGGCCATGACCCCGGGAACGATCAGCAGCGGCCTGCCCTCGCCCACCCGGTGGCCGAGCACCAGCACCACACCGTCGCGTTCCACCTGCACCAGCATCGAATCCCCCGTCTCGGTCGCGGACACCGAAAAACCCTACCCTCAGGCCGTCAGCCGACCAGAAGGCGTGTCGCCCACTCGACCGCCGGGCGGTCCTGGTCGAGCCAGTCGACGTCGGAGGTCTGCGCGGGGAGCAGCCAGCGCAGCTCGTCGTGGTCCTGGAGGGGGCGGGGCGTGCCGCTCACCAGGCGGGCGGTCCAGACGTGCAGGGTGAGGCCGTTGGCCAACGGCCAGGCGCCGGGGACGCGTTGGAGGGGCTCCACCGTGACGCCCAGCTCCTCGCGCAGCTCGCGCACGAGCGCGTCCGGCGGGCTCTCCCCCGCCTCGACCTTGCCGCCCGGCAGTTCCCAGCGTCCCGCCAGCGCGGGCGGCGCGGTCCGCCGCGCGGCCAGCAGCCGTCCGGCGTCGAGCACGGCCCCGCCCACCACCACACGTTCGGTCATGCGACGCAGGATACGTAAGACGGAGACCCGCGACCCGCACAGCGCGCGGCGGAAACCCGTTACGAGGACTGCACAGCGCGCGGCGCGAACCCGTTACGAGGACTGCACGGCGCGCGGCGTCAACCGCTCGATCACGTAACGCCGTTGCTGCTGGTCCCGGTTGAGGCCGGGGCCGTTCAGCGTGGCCGCGACGCGCTCGGCCTCGGCGCGGGTGGCGTAGCGCCCGACCCGGTACCGGTTACCGCTCTCGTCCTGCCGTATGAGGAGCCATACGAGGTCGGTCGTCATCAGCTCAGGCCCCCTCAGGCGAGGTCGCGGCATCGGAACCGGCTTCCAGGTCCGCCAGGTGCGCGACATTGTCCCGGTCGTCCGCCGCGTCGCTCGCGGCGCTGTCGAACCAGGCGTCCAGGATCTCGGCGAGTACGGCGCCGGACACCGAACGCAGGCTCAGCGCCAGCGCGTTGGCGTCGTTCCACCGGCGGGCACCCCGCGCGGTGTACGCGTCGGCGCACAACGCGGCCCGGACGCCCGGGAGTTTGTTCGCGGCGATGGACGCGCCGGTGCCGGTCCAGCAGCAGACCACCGCCTGGTCGGCCGCGCCCTCGGCCACCGCGCGGGCCGCCGCCTCCGCGCTCCAGGCCCAGTCCTTGCGGTCTCCGGGGCGCAGTGCGCCGTAGGCGAGCACCGTGTGACCACGGTGACGAAGCTCGTCGACGACCTGCCTGGCCACCGGTTCATCCATGTCCGAGGAAACGGCGATGCGCATATGCCCGACCCTACGCCCGAGGTTCACGGCGCGGGCACGGAATGACACGAAGAGGTACCGTTCCGGCCAGGTGTTCGACCAGAAGTTGACTGTAGGTCACACGTGTCCGACGCCCCCGGCGGTCACGCCGGGCGCACGCCGGAGTGGACACCAGCGCCCGTACCGCCCGGACCATCCGTACCGCCAGGCGCCGCAAGGGAGTTGACGGCGGGTCAGCGTACCGGCAGGTGGTAGACGGCCCGGTACCGCTCCGCCGGGATGATGACGTCCGCGGTCTCCACCGGCTGCCCCGAGCAGTAGTACGTGCGCTGGATCTCGATGACGATGTGCCCCGGCACTCCGCCGAGCGCCGCCGTCTCCTCCGCGAGCCCCGGCCGGGCGCCGACCTCCTCGGCCATGTGGTCGACCACCAGGTCGATCGCCGCCATCCGCTCCACGACCCCCTGGCCGCCGACCGGCCCTTCCTCCGGCAGCAGCACCGGTGTGCGGGCGGTCAGCGCCAGCGGCTCCCAGGAGGTGGAGAGCATCGAGGGCTCACCCTCGGTGCGGAAGAGGTAGTGGGTGCGCATCACCCGGTCGCCGGGCTCGATCCGCAGCCGCTCGGCGACGGCGGGCGAGGCGTGGTCCTGGACGCTGCGCGACTCCCAGGTGCCCTTGCACCCCTCGTCCCCCTGCTCCTGCCGGAACGGGCTGGCCGTCCCGGCGGGCCGGTAGCCGCTGCGGACGATGCGCCGCGGCCTCGGCCGCTCCCGTACGTACGTGCCGGAGCCGGACCTGCCCTCCACGAAGCCCTCGGCCATCAGCACCTTGCGCGCTTCGAGCGCGACGGTGTCCGAGACCCCGTACTCGGTACGGATCCGGGCCTGCGAGGGCAGCCGCGCGTGCGGCGGGAGCGTCCCGTCGAGGATCTTGCGCCGCAGATCCTCGGCGACGCGAAGGTAGGCGGGCTGCTCACCGAAAGGCACGTGCCCCTCCCAAGGGGTTGACTGTCTGCGACAGCTTGACAACCGTCGGTGCCCGTCCGCAAGCCCTCCCCCGAGCATCACACTCCGAATCCGGAGTTGGTGCCTCCGTCCTTCACCGAGCCGGTCATCGAGCCGTGCGTGGCGCCGAAGAAGCAGGTCACCTTGTGGTCGCCGCGGCGCCAGCCGTCCGCCGGAGGCATGTAGTAGTAGACGTCGGCGCTCTTCTCCCAGGGCGTGCCGTCCGCGTAGTCGTCCGCGTAAGAGGCGCACTTCGACTCCGCGACGGCCGAGATGCGATCCGTTCCGGGGTAGCCGCCGTCGTCCGCCGCGTCGACGGTGAAGATCGCGTACGCCTCCGCGTCGTGCTCCTCGGAGCAGTCGACGACGTCCACGGTGGTGGAGCGCGCGCCGTCGCCGCCGTAGTCGCCCAGCGAGCTGTCGACCGTGTTGAAGCACTGGCCGACCCTGATCCGGTCGACGCGGGTGTTGCCGTCGTCGAAGGCGCCCGCCACGCCGAGCGCGATGAAGACCGCGAGAAGCACCGTGGCGACGCCGTTGAGGATCAGGCCCGCGATGGCCAGGCCCTTGCCGCGCTCGCCGCGCTTCTTGATCTGACTGAGCGCGACCAGGCCGAAGATCACCCCGAGGACGGGGATGCAGGTGAAGCCCACCACGAGCGAGGCGATGGCCATGCCGTTGGTGTTCGCCTGCGGGTTGTACCAGCCGGCGGTCTGCGGATAGCCGGGATACGGCTGGGGACCGTACGGATTCTGCCCGCCGTACGGATTCCCGCCGTAGGGGGCCTGGCCGCCGTGCGGACCCTGACCGCCGTAGGGAGGCTGCCCGGAATACGGGGCCTGGCCGGGATACGGGGCCTGCCCGCCGTAGGGCGGCGCGGAGCCGGGGGGCTGCTGTCCGCTGTAGGGCGGGGGCACGGAGCCGTAGGGGCCGGGCCCGCCCGATGACGGGCCGCCGTACGTCGGCTGTCCCGGACCGCTGTACGGCGGTCCGCCCTGCTGGTCGTACGGCTTCTGCGGATACGAGGGCAGCCCGGCGTACGGCGAAGTGGGGGCGTCGTGCGGCGGCTGGGACGGGGGCGCGTCGTCGGAGGACGGCGGAGGCGGGGGCGGCGGCGGTATGTCCACTGGGGGATCCTACGGTTCTGCGCCGACGGGTTGTGAACGGGTTGTGCCGTCCCCCTTGACCCTTATTGGTCCAGACCAATACCTTCACGCGCATGCGTCGAAGAATTCTCGGCCGTATGGCCGCAACCGCAGCCACCCTCTCCCTGGTCGCCGTCCTGCCCGCCGTCACGGGCGGCTCCGCCGCCCAGGCGCACGGCCGTGACGACCACGGCTCCTCCGCCTCGTCGTACAAGAGCGTCGGCTACTTCACCCAGTGGGGCGTCTACGGACGCGACTACCAGGTGAAGAACGTCCAGACCTCGGGCACCGCGGCCAAACTCACCCACCTCAACTACGCGTTCGCCAACATCGGCGCCGACGGCAAGTGCTTCGAGGCCAACGTGGCCGGCGAGGGCGACGCCTGGGCCGACTACCAGCGCCCGCTCGACGCCGCCTCCTCGGTCGACGGCACCGCGGACACCGCCGAGCAGCCGCTGGCGGGCAACTTCAACCAGCTCCGCGAACTGAAGGCCGCCAACCCGAAGTTGAAGGTGATGATCTCGATCGGCGGCTGGGGCTGGTCGACGCACTTCTCCGACGCGGCCCGCACCGCCGCCTCGCGCAAGGCGCTCGTCGCGTCCTGCCTGGACATCTTCGTCAAGGGCAATCTGCCGCTGCTCGACGGCAAGGGCGGCCCCGGTTCGGCCGCCGGGCTCTTCGACGGCGTGGACATCGACTGGGAGTGGCCCGGCTCCTCCGGTGACGTCGACACCGTCTACCGGCCCGAGGACAAGCGGAACTTCACCGCGCTCGCGGCCGAATTCCGCGGCCAGCTCGACGCGTTGGGCCGCAAGGCGCACAAGCACTACGACCTGAGCGCCTTCCTGCCCGCCGCACCGGCCAAGATCGACGCGGGCTTCGAGGTCCGGAAGATCTTCAAGTACCTCGACTTCGGCACCGTCCAGGGCTACGACTTCCATGGCCCCTACGAGGCCACCACCAACCAGCAGTCCGCGCTCAAGGCCCCGCGCAACTCGCCCGTCCCGCACGACTTCAGCGACACCCAGGCGGTCGGTGACTGGCTCAAGCGCGGCGCACCCGCCCGGCAGCTCGTCCTCGGCGTGCCCTTCTACGGCCAGGGCTGGACCGGCGTCCCCGACGGCGGCACCGCGGGCCTCTTCCAGCCGTCCACCGGCCCCGCCCCCGCCACCTGGCAGGCGGGCAACGAGGACTACCACGCCCTCAAGGCCCTTGCCTCCTCCGGCACTTACACCGTCCACCGGGACGTGCGGAACGGCTTCGCCTGGCTCTACGACGGCACCAACTTCTGGACCTACGACGACCCGCAGGTCATCGCCCAGAAGACCGCCTACATCAAGCGGGCCCACCTGGGCGGCGCGATGGTCTGGTCCCTGGACGGCGACACGGCGGACGGCGAGCTGATCAACGCCGTTCACCAGGGTCTCGCCGCGCACCACCGGTGACCCGGACCCCCAAGTGGCCACGACCCCCAAGTGACCCCGCACCTCGGGTGACCCGGCTCCTCGGGTAATCCCGCCCCTCACGCCCGGTGCTCCCCAGCCCTCCCTCTCCGCGGGGGAGCACCGGGCCTCCCCACGCGCGGCGGATACGTCAGCCGCGCGCGGCGGAGGCGGCGGCCCGTTTGGCGGCCAGCTTGGCCGCCTGCATGTCGCCGACGACCTGCGTCACCATCCGGACGGACGCGGCGTCCAGCACATTGCCGAACTCGACCACCTCGACCCGCTCCTCGAAGCGCGCCTTCAACTGCGGCATGTCGCTGGGGATCACGACGAGGTCGAGGTCCCCGACATCCTCCCCCTCGTCCCCGTGCAGCACCCTGACGTTGCTGATCCCGGACTGCGTCAGGGAGTCCCGGATGCTGACGGCCTGGCCGTAGGTGGAGTAACAGATGCCCACCGTGCCGCTCCTGGCGGCGGAGGCGATCCGCACCAGCGTCTGCACATGCGGCGCGGCGACGATGGCGACCACCTCGGTCGGCTCCCCGCGCCACAGCCGCCGCACCTCGGCCAGATGGAAGAACGTGGTGAGGGCGAGGTCGTCGTGCTCCTCCTCGGGCGAGAAGTCCCCGAGCACCAGGGGCTTGACCTTGAGACCGAGGTGCAGGCCGAGTTCGCTCGCGAAGTAGCCGGCCCGGTCGGCGTTGCACTCCACGAACGCGACCTTGAGGACGTCGTCCTCGGCACGCAGGGCGAGGCTCGTCACGAGTGACTGGATCTCGACGGCGGACAGGCCGAGCGCGACGCACTCCCTGGCCGCCGCGTCCAGTACCGCCCACGCCCGGTCCCTGGCGGGCGAACTCGTACGCGCCAGGCCCGTACCGACCACGGTCGTCCCGCTGCGGCCCCGGCTCTCGACCAGGCCCAGCTCGCTCAACTCCGCGTACGCGCGGGCCACCGTGTTGCGGTTGATCTGGAGGTTGTCGGCCAGCAGCCGGGCGCTGGGAAGGGTCTGGCCGACCGCGAGATCGCCGGTCTCGATCATGAACGACACCTGGGTCACGATCTGCCGGTAGATGGGTACGTCCGAGTGACGACTCACCTGCACGTCGCTGTCCACCAGGTGCCCGGCCTTCCCCGTTGCGCATCTCAGCCAAACCACCTTATCCACGCGGGAGGCAGTCAAGCATGCCCCGTGCACTCTCTTGTCTTCGGCTTGAATTGGCCCAACCTGCTAGGCAGAAAGCACGTCAGGCCGTCCCGCCCCGGCGGAGATCGACAGCGCCCGCACCCCGCTTCGCCTGCGCAAATGCACTGCAACAGCACAACGGGACATATATCTCTGGCCGTCGCCCGTCCGCGTATCGATGGGTCTAACATCGACCCACCAGGGTAGGCAGTACCCCGCCGCCGAGTGACGGCCCCGGTCGCGCCGGCCTGTGGCGCCCACCCCCATCCGCGACGGGAGCGATCAGTGACCCTTCTCGTTCGAGCCCACGGCACCGGAGACCGGCGCGGGACCGGACGTCCCGGCGCCCGGGGGAACCGCACCCGCTCCCGAGGACTCATCAATAGATGATGCGCATATCCCCCACACCCCTGCCGGCCGACTCCCACGGGTACACGCTGGCGGCCCGCAGGAGAGCGGTGTTCACCGGCAGGACCGCGGAACTGCGGCTGCTGCGGGACCTGATGCTCAGCGACCGGCGCTCCTGCTTCGTGGTGTGGCTGCACGGCATGGGCGGCTTCGGCAAGAGCAGCCTGCTGCACCGGTTCGCCGACGAGGCCGAGGCGCACGGCAGGACGGTCCGCACCGTCGACATGCGCGCCACGGCCGCGACACCGGAGGCGTTCCTGGCCGCCCTCGACGCGCAAGGCCCGTCGCAGGAAGCCCAGTTGCTGCTCATCGACTCCGGTGAGGCCCTCGGGCCGCTGGAGCAGTGGCTGCGGGACGAGTTCCTGCCGCGGATGCCCTCGCACCTGTTCCTGGTGGTCGGCAGTCGGCGGCCCCCGTCGGCCGAGTGGCGGGCCGACGTGCAGTGGTGGCAGGCGCTGCGCAGTGTCGAACTGCGCGGCATGGACACCGCGGAGGCCACGAAGCTGCTGCGCAACCGGGACGTGCCGGAGGCGGACATCCCCGACATCGTGCGGGCCGCGCACGGCGTGCCGCTCGCCCTGGCGCTCTTCGCCGACGCGCGCGAACGCGCCACGGACTCCGTGGAGCCGCGCACCGCCTGGGAGTTGGCCGACTCCCCCGACCTGGTGGGCGAACTGCTGCACCTGCTGCTGCGCGAGAGTCTGTCGCCCGGTCAGGCGGAAGCGCTGCACGTCCTGGCGCTGGCCCGGGTCACCACCGAGGACCTGCTGCGGCACACGCTCGACGTGCCGTCAGCGGAGGCCGGAAAGCTCTGCGCCTGGCTGCGCGGACTCTCCTTCGTCCGCAGCACCGCCGAGGGCCTGGTCCCGCACGAGCTGGTCCGCGAGGCGCTCCTGGTCGAGCTGCGCTGGCGCGACCTGTCGGCGTACGAACGGCTCTTCACCCGGCTGCACGCGCATCTGGCAGAGCAACTGGCGTGCCGCACGGGCAGCCGCTGGGCGTTCGGCGCGGGCCTGGCCTATCTGGGGCGCTCCGGCCGCTTCCCGCGGGAGACGGTCGACTGGCGCGGTACGGACCGGCTGCGGCTGCGCACCGCCCGCCCGGAGGATCTGGACGAGGTGCTGGCCGCGATCGGCAAGGAGCACGGCGACGAGGCCGCCGCTCTGGCCCGGCAGTGGTGGGACCGGCAGCCGGGCGCCTTCTGCGTCGCCGAGGACGGCCGCCGCGGCGTCACCGCCGCCCTCGTCGCGCCCTGCCTGGACCCGGGGGCCACCGGGCTGCCCGACGACCCGACGGCGCGTGCCGCGCTGGAGTACACCGCCGGCCGCCGGCCGCTGCGGCGCGCCGAGCGGCTGCTGCTGGCGCGGTGGAGCACCGGCGGCGCCGCCGCCGCGGCCTTCGCGCTGACCACGCTGTGGGCGACCACACCGAACCTCGCGGTGAGCTGGACCTGCGCGGCCCCTGACCGGCCGGGCCTCGCCTCGCTGCTCGACCTGTACGGGCAGCAGCGGGTGGCACCGGCCGAAGGACCGTACGGCGAAGGGGCTTACGGCGAAAGGGCGTTGGCCTTCGTGCAGGACTGGCGCAGCGCGCCCTTCGACCGGTGGGCGGTGGATCTGCGGGTCCGGCTGCTGGCCGACGAGCCCGCGCCGGGCCCGGCGCCGGTGACCGTCACCGCGGAGGCCGCCATGCCGTGGCCGGAGTTCGCCGAAGCCGTCAAGCACGCCTACCGCAGCCTCCAGGACGCGCGGCAGCTCGCGGAGAGCTCGCTGCTCGGCACCCGGCTGGTGGCGCCGGACGGGGACGCGGCGGCGCTGCGCGAGGTGCTGACCGAGACGGTGGCGTACCTGCGCGCGCAGCCGGGACGACGGCAGTTGGGCAACGTCCTGGAGATCACGTATCTGAGCGGGCCGCGCAGCCAGCAGGCCGCCGCGAGCCGGGCGGGACTGTCCTTCAGCACCTACCGGCGCCGCCTGTCCACCGCGCTGGCGACGGCGGCGGAAGTGCTGCGCGAGCGCGAGCTGTACGGATCGGCGCCGCGGTGAGCCGCGCCCGTCCCGGCCGGCGTCAGCGGGCGGCGCGAACGCATCTGCGTACCCTGCCAGTTGGACCTTCCGCGAGTGGGGAGCGGCGTTGAGCGAGAGTGACCACGACGAGGCGAAGCGGCGGCAACGGGCGCGGTTCGTCGAGGCGTTGACGACGCACACCCGTCAGCCCGGCGAGCACTCGCGTGTGGGCAGCAGGGTCGCGGGCGCCGTGGCCGTACTGGCCCTCGTCGCGGGCGCCACGCTGGGCATGGGCGCCTGGCGCAGCCACCAGGCGGACGAGCACGACAAGAAGCGGGACCTGGCGGCCCAACGGACCGCCGCGTACAAGAACATCGCGCACTCCGCGTCGCCGTCGCCCACCCCGAAGCCGACGAAGACCGTGCCGAAGCGGACCGGGAAGCCCGTCCCGCACACCGCCTCGCCCAAGCCGCACAGGACCCCTTCCAGCACGCCGACGCCGAAGCGGACGGCCGGGTCGGGCGGCAAGGACCCGCGGGCGCTGACCGCGCACGACCGCAAGGTGCTGATCATGAACGCCTACAGCGGGATGTGCGTCGACATCCCCTACAACGGACCGGGCCAACTGGGCCTGGAGATCGACCAGTACCACTGCGACGGCACCGACCAGGACAACCAGTTCTGGAACATGACGGTCAAGCTCCCCGCGAGCGGCCCCGGCGGCACCGATCTCGTGCAGTTCTCCAACACGATGGACGGTCTGTGCATCGACCCGCCGGAGCGCGGGGCGCAGCCGTCGGGGACCGAGCTGTCCGAGGCGAACTGCACCGGGACGCTGGCGGACAACCAACTGTGGTGGCTCGCCCCGGCCGGGGGCGACAGCGTGTGGATACGCAACTACGCGAGCAACCATCTGTGCCTGCGCGTCGAGGGCGCCGACAAGAAGGCGCCCTCCGCCCGGCTCGTGATCGGCTCGTGCGGCACCGACGACGACAGCCGCTGGCGGCTGCTCGGCTGACCCGGACCGCCGGCGGACGGCCGACGCACGGCCGTCCCCTGCTCGTCGGCGCCCGTCAGACGGTGAACCGCACCGCGTCCAGCCAGCGCGTCTCGTCCAGCGTGCCGCCGAAGATGTAGTTGTCGGCGGTCTGCGGGGTGTCGCAGGCCATGCTGCCCCACGGTCCGCCGCGGCTGTACGTGTTCTGGCAGACGGTGCCCGTGGCCCTGCCGACGCTGATGCCGAAGCCAGAGATGTTGGGCGCGTCCTGCCTGGCCGCGCCGAGGGTCAGATCGGCGCCGTCCTCCACGGTGACCCACGACTTGTTCACCCACCCCTTCGCCTGGAAGTAGGCGTTGGCGGAGGTGCCCTTGGTGCCGGACACGGCGATCTGGATGGCTTTGATGCTCCGCGCGTCCACCTCGGAGCCCGCCACGGACCCGTCGCAGACGGCGAGTTGCCAGCCGAAGGTCGCCACGTAGACCCGGTAGCAGATGTGGCGGCCGGGTTCGCGCGCCGCCAGCCGGAGGACGGTGGCCGAGGCGGTCCTGTCGTCGCCGGGCATCTGCGGGCCGGGGCCGAGGTACGGGGTCGTCGCCTTCCTCGTCGGTGTCGCGGTCGGCCGGGCCGTCGGGCTCGGCGGCGCGGGCGGGCGCGGCGCCACGGCCTTGGTCCTGGCCTTGGGCTTCGTCGTGGGCTTGGCGGCGGGCGACGCCGAGGACTTCTGGGGCAGGGGGATGTGCGGGACGGTCGCGGGCGGGTCGGTGATCCGCCCGGCGGTGCTGGCCGCCGTCGTCAGATGGTCGTTCTTGTGCCCGGAGCCGCGGGGGGGGGGGGGGGGGCCCCCCCCCCCGGAGCGTTACACCCACACCGCCCCCCCCACCCCCGGGCCCGCGGGGAGGGTCGTGGCGGAGC
>NZ_JBEXNE010000035.1:0-76113 GCF_040610915.1 Streptomyces sp. NPDC003300
CCGGTCGGCGGGTCAACGCCTCCCGCCCCGGTCGCCGCCCCCGGGGGGCGGGGGGGGGGGGGGGGGCGGCCCCCCCGGGGGGGGGGGGGGGCCCCCCCCCCCCCCCGCCCCCCCCCGCCTCTGCGCCGTCTTCCGGCCCCGCCCGTCAGCCTTCTGACGGCCCGTCGGACCGCCCGGCGGCCTCCGGAGCCATCGCCCAGCGGATCGTCCTGGTCAGACCGTGCCCCGCGAGCCGGACGCCGGTCGCCTCGGTGATCGGCAGATATGGCAGCCGCAGCGGGCTGCGGGCCCACGAAGGAAGCAGCCCCACCGCGCCCGCGGCCAAGATCGCGTACGGGCCGCGGGCGGCCCACGGCAGCGGCGGGTCGAGCAGCAGGAAACGCGCGGCGTCCCGCGCCTCGGCCGTGGACCGCAACTCCGGCCGGTACGCGGCGAGCCGGGCGGTCAGCGCCGCCTGGTCGCGCGGCGGGTCGAGGACACCGAGGGCCTCCGCGACCCGCGCGGTGTCCGCCACGTAGGCGTCGCAGCCCGCGGCGTCCAACGGCCGCGCCCCGTACCGCTGATGAGCGCGCAGGAAACTGTCCACCTCGGCGACGTGCACCCAGCCCAGCAGATGCGGATCCGACGCCCGGTACGGCTCCCCCTCCGCGGTCGTGCCGCTGACGCGCTCGTGCACCGCCCGTACCTGCTCGACGGCCTGCCGCGCGTCCTCGGCGGTGCCGAAGGTCGTGACCGCCAGAAAGGTGCTGGTGCGCTGGAGCCGGCCCCACGGATCTCCCCGGTAGCCGGAGTGCGCGGCGACCGCGGCCATCGCCAGCGGATGCAGCGACTGCAACAGCAGCGCACGCAAGCCCCCGATGAACATCGACGCGTCACCGTGCACCACACGGATCGGCCGCTCGGGACCGAACCATCGCGGCCCCCGCGCGTCCTGGATCCGCGCCCGGTTCTCCGGCCCCGAGGGCCCCGCCACCCGCGCCAGCAATTCCGCGCGCAACCGCTGCCGCACGGCTGCGACGCCGGGAATGTCCAGAATACTGACGGCCATGTCGCCACTGTACGACTCGGGCGTGAACGCGGTCGCGCGGGGAGGTGTCGGCGAGGTCCCGCCGGAGATGATGTGGGACGGAAACAGGCGGCCGGATCCCGGCGGTACCCGGGCGCGGCGGCCCACGAACGGAAGCACCTGCGCGGGAGAGGCGGAACGCGATGACGACGGCTGAGGCGGGCGCGCTCGGGGACGGGCTGCGCATCGAGCGGGCGCGAGCGCTTGACCCCGGAGCGGCGCACGCGCTGCTGGCCCCGCTGGTCCGGGGCGGCGCCCCGCTCGGCTGGCTGGAGCCGCCCGGCCCCGACGAGGTCACGGCCCTCCTCGACCGGGTCCTGACCGCGGTACGGGCCGGTGACGGGTCGCTGCGCGCCGCGTATCTCGGCGAGGACCTGGTCGGTTTCGGCTACTGGCTGCGGTACACCCGCCCCACCCACCGCCCCCACGCCGACCTGGAGCGGCTCGCCGTGGACGGCGCCGCCCACGGCCACGGCATCGGCCGCGCCCTGACCGCGGCGCTGGTCGCCGACGCCCGCCGGGCCGGGATCGAAGTGCTCACCCTCGACGCCCGTGGCGACAACGCCCGCGCCATCGGCCTCTACGAATCACTGGGCTTTCGCGAGTACGGCCGCCTGCCGGACTTCGTGGCGGTCGGGCCGCGCCGCTACGACAAGGTGTTCCACATGCTCGACCTGCGCCCCGGCCGCCACGGCGGCGGCGCGGAGGACGCCGCTCAGGGCAGCCGCAGCGTCACGTAACGGATCGTGTCGCCCGGCAGCAGATACCGCTCGACCTCGACGAAGCCCTGCGTGAGCGCGAAGCGCAGCCCGTCCTCATTGGACTCCAGCACCACCGTCTCGACGGCGCCCGGCCGCAGCTCCCGCGCGTGCGCGAGGCCGCGCGCGTACAGCTCCCGGCCGAAGCCCCGCCCCCGGTGTGCGGTGAGGACCCGCGCGATGACCGTGACCACCGGCTCGTCGTCGGTCGGCGGCCGTACCGTCGTGTTTCCGACCAGGACGTCGCCGAGGTAGGCGACCTCCAGGAGGTGGCGTCCGCTGCGCTCCCGGACGTCGTCCAGGGACAGCGGATGCGTGGGGATGACCGTGTTGTGGACGGCGCGCCAGTCCTGGACGAAGGCGTCGGGGCGCACGCGTTCGATGCGAAGTGTGCTCACCGGCACAGCGAAGCGGGCGCGCCCCGAGGCGTCAACCGTGATTCGGGGCGCGGCCCGCGGCTCATGCGGTCGACGTCCAGCGGATCTGCGTGCTGCACAGGGACACGACCAGCGCCGAGGCGGCCACGGCGCCCAGGCCCCAGACCAGACCGGTCGCGTTGGCGATGAAGCCGATCACCGGCGGCCCCGCGAGCAGCCCCGTCGTGCCCATCGTCGCGACCAGCGTCAGCGCGTCCGAACCCTGACCGGCCGCCGCCACGTACACGCACGGCGTCACGGCGGCGATGCCCAGGCCGACCGCGGCGAAGCCGATCAGCGCCGGGACCACGCCGCCGCTGAGCAGCGCGATGGCCAGGCCCGCCGCGGCCAGGGCGCTGCCCGCACGGACGATCAGGCCGTCACCCCAGCGGCTGCGCCAGCCGTCGGCGAAGAGCCGGGCGAGCACCATCATGACCGAGACGACGGCGATGCCCATGGGCGCCAGTTCGGCCGAGGCCTTGGCGACGTCCTTCATGTAGATCGCCGACCAGTCGTTCATCGCACCCTCGGTGACCGTGCCGAAGGCCATCGCGCAGCCCATCCACAGGGTCATACGGGCGGGCAGCGTCCACTTGCCGCGGCTCTTGGCACCCCGTTCCTCCGCGACCGCGACCGCGTCCTCCTTCTGCTCCTGCGCCTCTGCCGCCTCGTCCTTGGCCGCGATTTGCTCTTGCGTCAGCAGCCCGGTCCTGGCGTACGCGGTCAGCAGGAGCAACAGGACGGCGGCGGCGCCGAAGTGCACCGCCATCGTCGAGGTGACGGTGTTCATTCCGGAGGCGAGCAGGGCCGCGCCGAGCGAGCCGCCGCTGAAGGTCGCGTGCAGCTTGGCCATGGCGTTGCGCCGGTGGACGGCCTCCAGCGCCGCGCCCTGCGCGTTCATCGCCACATTCAGGCAGGCCACGAGCACCCCGTCACAGCCCATGACGAGCAGCGCGACCGGGTAGTTCGGCATGACGGACAGCGGGATGAGCAGCAGCGTCAGGCCGACGGCCGAGAGCAGCGACAGCAGCCGCGAGCCCAGCCGCCGCATCAGCATCGCCACCAGCGGGAAAGCGGCGGCGGCGCCGATGCCGGTGGCCATCAGCAGCAGCCCCACCTGCGCGGCGGTCAGGTCCAGATGCGCCTTGATCGCGGGCAGCCGCGACGCCCAGGTGGCGTACTGGAAACCCAGCGAGAAGAAGAGCGCCCCGATCGCCAACTGCCCGCGCCGGAACGGATCGTGAATGTGCAACACAGGCGTTATCCCACTTCGTTTCGCGTTGGTGCCCCGCTCAGCAGGCCGCTGGTCGGCGTCGGACTCTCGACGGTCGGCGCGGTCGGCAGCGCCATGGACATGTACACCGAACCGGCCCCGTAGCTCTCGGAGTTCACGACCTCCTTCTGGGCGGCGAAGCCGTTCGCCGCCCAGAAGGTGTGACTGCCGCCGACCGCGACGAGCGACATCTGCTCGTATCCCTGCCGGAGCGCCCGCCCGGTGAGGTGGTGCAGCAGGCGTTTGCCCAGGCCCCGGCCGCGCAGATCCTCGGCGATGACGAGGTCGTGCACATGCAGATTGCGCGAGCGGAAGACCACCTCCTCGCCGCGGGCGAGGTCGGGCGCCTGCGAGACCGGGTACGGCAGCGCCAACAGGTAACCGGCGAGCCGCTGTTCGACGTCGAGGACGAAGCATGTCGTCGGCGACGCCCACGCCTTCGACTCCAGCGCGGCCCGCCCCTCGGACAGACCGAGGGAGGTGTAGGCGGCGGCTTCGAGCGCGACGAGGTCCGCCCAGTCGCCGTCGCCGACAGGGCGGACGCGCGCGTGCTCCGTCACCGCGCGCCGGGGTGTCTCGCGGTCGCTCACCTGTCGTGCTCCTTCCGCGGGCGGCCCGGCCCGTCGCCCGCGCCGCGTACGCACACGTACGGCAGCGGGCTGAAGCCGTTGAACCCCTGGGTCATGTAACTGACGGCGTAGGCACCGCTGGACAGCACCCACACCGGGTCGCCCGACACGACCGACTCGGGTACCGGGACCAGGCTGTGCTCGCGCGAATAGGCGTCGTCGCTGTCACAGGTCGGACCGGCCACGGTGGCCTCGACGCGCGGGGTGTCGGGGTGGGTGGGGAAGACCAGCCGGTACTGCAACTCGTCCATCTCGTACAGGCCGTTGAACTTCCCGCAGCTCAAGTAGAGCCAGCGGTGGGCCGTGCCGTCCGCCGTGTGCCGGGTGGACAGCCGGGAGACGTGCGCCCGGACGGCCCCGTGGTCGGCGACCAGATGGCGGCCCGGCTCCATCACGAAGCCCAGGCCGTCGCCCGCCGCCTCCCGGCACCGCTGCATGCCCTCGCGGATGACGGCGAAGATCTTGTCGATCGGCGGGTCGAGCGGCCTGCCGCGCTTGTCGAGATAGCCGAGCGCGGGCAGGCCGCCGCCCAGATTGACGTACCGCGGCGGCATACCGCGCTCGCCGAGCACGGTCAGCGTGTCGACCAGTTGCTCCAACGCCCGCTGCCACGCCTCGGCCGTCATCTGCTGCGAACCGACGTGCACGGAGAGCCCGGCCGGCCGCAGCCCGGACTCCCGCGCCTTCTCCAGCACGGCCACGGCGTCCTCGGCCGAGCAGCCGAACTTATTGCTCAGACCCCAGAGCGCTCCGTCACCGTCGGTCGCCAGCCGGCAGAACACCCGAGAGCCGGGGGCGTGCGCCGCGACGGCGGCGACGTCCTCCAGGCTGTCGGTGGCGAAGTCCCTGACACCGAGGCGATAGGCCGCCGCGATGTCGCGGTCCGACTTGACGGTGTTGCCGTAGTGAATTCTCCCGACCGCGACGCCGGAGCGTACGGCCTGCTCGATCTCGTTGATACTCGCCGCGTCGAATCCGCTGCCTCTCGCGACAAGACAGGCGAGCACTTCGTCCACGGGACAGGATTTCATGGCGAAGCGCACCGCGATTCCCGGCAGCTCGCGCAGCAGGGAATCGTAGCGTTCCTCGATACCGCTGAGATCGAAGACGATCCGGTCCTCGGCGCTGGCCGAAAGAGCGGCGAACAGTGAGGCGTTCTCGTGCGTCATGTGCGGCGTCAGCCAGGCAGCCGCTGGAGTGTGCCGAGACCCGTTTCTCTGCTCGCCCGAATCATCGCCGACCATGTTTCCGTCAACAGGGCGTAGTCCTCGATGTCCCCGCGGGCCTCGTCCAGCAACCGCTCGCGCCGCTCCGTGAGCGAGTCCGCGAATTCGGCGTACCTGCCGCCGAGCTTGCGGTAGGACCGGTCGAGGATGTCCAGCCGCTCCACATTCTCCGCACGGTCCAACAGGGCGCTGTCCCGCAGCAATTCGGCGACCGCGGCCACCCGTATCCGGTGGTCGTCGTCCAGCAGCGCGGAACCGGCCTCGGCCATCCGGTCGTACACGGCGTTGAGATACAGCATCGACAGGAAGAATTTGGCGAAGCGCAAGTGATACGCCATGAACCCGGCGTCCGTCTTCCGCTCACCGGTGTGGTAATTGACGATGTTCCGGTTGTGCAGGACACCGGGCAGCGTCGCGTCGTGGACGAGGTGGATCAGGAAGTAGTCACTGCCGATCGTGTCCGTCGCGGGCATCAACGGGACCTGCTCGTGGACCCCGTGGAAGGCGATGTTGCACATGTCGACCCGCATCGGGTCGACCAGGGTGAGCGTCGAGTGGTCACCCGCGAAGGGCTCGTGCCCCGCGCCCTTGAAGGACTCGTCGACCAGTTCGCGCTTCTTCCGCGACGACCAGTGGACCGGCGCCCACAGCCCGACCACGTCGTAGTAGGCGTCGCGGTCGAGCCGGTGCATCTCCTCGATGTCGACGGACATCTCGCCGATGAAGGAACTGCCCACCATGGAGACGGTCTTGCCGGTGTGCGCGTCCGCCAGATCGGTCTCGGTCACCCCGGCCGCCGCGTCGCCCGCCCGCTTGCCGAGCGACAACAGCTCATGGTGGACGGGGAAGACCGGCAGACCGTCCACGGACTGGTAGCGGCTGTCGGAGTCCCTGCGGTGCACGGACTCGCAGCCCAGCGCCGCGGCGATCAGGAACGCGCGGTTGGTGCAGGCGCCGTACGAGAGCCCGGCGGGCAGCATCAGATCGAGCATCAACTCGGGCTTGTCCGGCGCGGCCCGCTCGATGACCCGCCGCAGGAAGTCGCGCTGCTCCGACTCGCCGAGGTGGTGCACGACGACGCCCGGTACGGCCGGCAGACCGCGCACGACCCGAGCGTGCTGCTCGCGGGCTCCGGCGTCGGAGGAGTCCAGGACCAGCAGACGCACCTCGACGTCGAAGTGCGTGGCGGCGTGGGCCGCCTCCTCGTGCACCGCCGATATCGTTGTCGCGCAGGGCCTGTTGGTGGGAAGCGTCAGGCAGATTCGGCGCATGTCCGCTCCCCGGTCCCCTGCTCCGCGGACGGCTGCTTCCAGGAGTCGCGGCCCAGCAGCTTGGCGCCCAGGTCGGTCAGCTCCGCGGGTCCGTACCGCAGGGACTCGTGCCGGGTGGCGTCGCCGACCAGCGTGCCGTTCCACTCCGGAGTGCTGAGCGTCCGCCAGGAGTTGACGCGCGAGTCCCGCAGCTCCTGGTGCGACTCCAGGGCGGGCATCATCGAGAGGTACTGGGCGGCGCGGACGCCGCTCTGCGAGGTGTTGGGCGCGACGCCGTGCGCGAGCAGCCCGTTCCAGATCAGCAGGTCACCGGCCTTGAGATCGGGCTGGATGACGGGGTATTCGGCGCGGTCGACGCTCGGCCGGATCGGGTCGCGGTCCTCCGGCTGGAGCGCCTTCCACTCCTCGAACCGGTGGAAGAGGTCGGGCGCGCACTGGAAGCCGCCCTGGTCGGGCTTGGTGTCGTTGAGCGCGATGATCCCCTGGACGCGCTGCGGGAGCACCTCCAGCGTGGTGTCGATGTCCCAGTGCAACGTGATGTCGAAGCCGCGCTCGGTCGGCGCGATGTGGGCGCGGTCCCGGTTCTTGATGTTGGGCGGGTTGAGGTTGAGCCGGTCCAGCGTCACCCACAGCTCTTCGCAGTCCCATACGTCGACGAAGGCGTCGTAGACGCGCTGCGACTGCCGGCTGTCCCACATGAGCTGGTGCTGGTAAGCCTCGACGAAACCGTAGATGTGCAGTTCCCTGTCGAGATCCGAGCGGAACTCCCGCTCCTCGTACCAGGTGTCCGGGCGGGCAGGATCAAGTCCCTGGAAATTCCAGGCGAATTCCAGGAGCTCGTCGGCCGCGACGGCGGGTATCGCCTGCCGCACCACGACGTATCCGTAGGTCTGCCAGAAAGTGAAGTCCTCTTCCGACAGCACACGGAGTTTCTGTGTCTTGCGGAGGTTCCGCAGCGGAGTCGGTGTGAGGTAGGTCTCGCCGTCCGAGCTGAAGTACGGGCGTTCGGAAGAGGCTCGAAAAGAATGATCAGGCGCCGACAAAGCAGTCGCTCCAGGGTTCGGTTCTCTGATGCGGATCGCCCCCGGGCTTTCCTTCGGCCGGGACGGATCGGCCGTGTGGGGACAGGCAATCGCGTCCGGTGCCGAGAGTGGTTCTGGGCGACCGCCACTACATGTGCCTACGTCAAAGCACGGCGGAACCGTGCGTTGCCGTCGGTGGGCGAGTGGGTGCGTACGGCAACGGACGTTCGCAACTTGCCCATCATTCATGGCACTACGCCGCGCTTGTCGCTCGCTGAACTCGCGTCCCACTAAAATGGATTAGACCAACCGCCCATGTCAACCGTGGAGTTGACGTGTCGCGCCGCCCGAAGGCGGCGATTCGGCCACCTCGTCGCCGTGCGCGATCCGGGCCCTACCACGGGTGACGCGGCTTCCCCGGCGGCGACGGACCAGGTCAGGCGCGGTCTCCCGGACGCCCCGGCCGATGTGGCCGGTGTGCGTGCGTCAGGCACTTGACACCCCAGATCACGCTGGGCGAGTATCCGGATGGTCTGTACCAATGTCCGCCGTGTCACAAATGCGTTGGCTCTACGTGGAAGGCCCAGTTGATGTCCTCCAGCACGCCCGACAAGGAGCTGCGACGACTCGCGCTCTCCGTTCTCCAGCCCGGCTTCGTGGGGACGGAGGCGCCGGAGTGGGTGCTGCGGGCCATCGGTGACGGCCTGGCCTCCGTCGTCCTCTTCTCGCGCAATATCGCCTCGCCCCAGCAGGTGGCCCGGCTGACCGCGCAACTGCGCGCCGAGAACCCCGCGTTGATCATCGCGATCGACGAGGAAGCCGGGGACGTCACCCGTATCGAGTCCTCGACCGGCTCCACCCGGCCCGGCAACTTCGCGCTCGGCGCCGTGGACGACCCCGACCTCACCGAGTCCGTCGCCCGCGACCTCGGCCGCCAACTGCACGCCGCCGGCGTCAGCCTCAACTACGCGCCCAGCGTGGACGTCAACTCCAACCCGGACAACCCGATCATCGGGGTGCGCTCCTTCGGCGTCGACGCCGGTCTGGTCGCCCGGCACGCGGGCGCCTGGATCCAGGGTCTCCAGTCGGCCGGAGTCGCCGCCTGCGCCAAGCACTTCCCCGGTCACGGGGATGTCGCCGTCGACTCCCACCACGGCCTGCCCAGCTACGACGCCGACCTCGCGACCATCGCCGCCCAGGCCCTGCCGCCCTTCGAGGCCGCCGTCCGGGCGGGCGTGCGCGCCGTGATGAGCGGTCACCTCCTCGTGCCCGCCTACGACCCGCACGTTCCGGCCACCCTCAGCAGCCGCATCCTCGACGGGCTGCTCCGCAAGGAACTCGGCTTCGACGGCCTGATCGTCACCGACGCCATCGAGATGGGCGCCGTCACCGACCGCTACGGCATCGACGGAGCCACCGTGAAGGCCGTCGTCGCGGGCTGCGACGCGGTCTGTGTCGGCGGCGAGAACTCCGGGGCCGACACCGTCGACCTGCTCGCCGACGCGCTCGCCGACGCCGTACGGTCGGGCGACCTCACGCAGGCGAGGCTGGAGGAGGCGTCCGAGCGGGTCCGCGCCTTCGCCGAGTGGTCGACCGGCCTGGCGCGGGCGGTTCCGGTCAATCCGGTCAGCGGCGACATCGGTTACGTCGCCGCCCGCCGCGCCATACGCCTCGGCGGCTCCGCGAGCGACGTCCTCCCGCTGACCGCGCCCCCGCACGTGGTCGAACTGGTGCCGTCCACCAACCTGGCCATCGGCAAGGAGACCCCCTGGGGCGTCGCGGCCCCGCTGCGCGAGCGGCTGCCCGGCACCACCTTCGTCCGCGTCCACCACCAGGAACTCGCCGCCGACGCCGCCCTCCTGGAGTCGTACGCGCTCGCGCCCGCCGCCGGGCGCCCGCTGGTCGTCGTCGTCAGGGACGCCTCCCGCAACAAGTGGATGGGCCGCGCGCTCGCCGAACTCGCCGGGGCACGTCCCGACGCGATCGTCGTCGAGATGGGCCTGCCGGGCGACTCCGTCCAGGGCGCCGCGCAGATCTTCACCCACGGCGCGACGGCCGCCTCCGGTGTCGCCGCGGCGGAAGTCCTGGTGGGCGCGCGGTAGTCGGGCCGGGCCCCGGCGGGGTCCGCGCCTTGGGCGGGTCCGACGACCACCGGGGGATACTTGGCCCGAGGCGGTCCGCGGCCGGAGACTCCGGGACGCGGCCACCGCGGTCCGAGGGGGAGCCATGATGCGGACGATGTTCGATCGTGACGATCTGTCGCCGCCGGACCGGCTGGCGGCCCTCAACGAGCTGTTCGTCACCAGCGAGCACCCGATGAGCCTGTCCAGCCGGGAGGCGGAGGACTTCAGGGCGTCGGCCAGGACCGTCGACCTCGCGGCGGTGAACGTGGTCGAGCTGAGGGTCTCGCCCTCGCAGGTCGTCCGCACGCCGAAGATGGTCCGCCAGGCGGATCCGGGACTCCTCTGCCTGGCCATGGCGCCCTCGGGCAAGCTCGTCATGAGCCAGCTCGGCCGCGAGGCGGTCCTGGAGGCGACGGACATCGTCCTCTACGACAGCTCGCGCCCCTTCGGACTTCAACTCGGCGCGGGCGGTGAGCCCACCACACTCGTACGCGTCCACATCCCGCGCGCACAGCTCGGACAGCCCGCCGACCGGATCGAACGCCTGCTGGCCCGGCCCCTGCCGGGACAGGCCGGATTCGCGGGCATGCTCGTGCACTTCCTCACCGGCCTGACCACGCAGGCGGCCTACCGCCCCGACGACCTCGGGCGGCTGGCCCGTATCTCCGAGGACCTGCTTACCGCCGTCGTCGCCCACCACCTCGACGCGGAAGCCGCCGTCCGTGAGGACTCACGCCGACGCACACTCCTGCTGAGCGTCGAAGCCTTCGTCCAGCAGCATCTGCACGACCCCGACCTCTCGCCGACCCACATCGCCGACGCCCTGCACGTCTCCGTCGGCTACCTCCACCGGCTCTTCACCACGCGCGAGACCACCCTCGCCGCCTGGATCCGCCGCCTCCGCCTGGAGCGCGCCCGCCGGGACCTGCGCGACCCCGCCCTCCGGGATCTCCCCATTCACCGCATAGCCGCCCGCTGGGGATTCAAGGACCACTCCACCTTCACCCGTTCCTTCCGCACCGCCTACCACCTCTCGCCCCGCGACTACCGCCACGCGACGGGGAGCAGCGAACCGTAAACGGCTGGGCTCAGCGGCACCATGTCGTGCCGCATGCCTGAGGACGCCATGCCTGAGGACGCCATGGCTGAGCGCGCCATGCCTGAGCGCGCCTCTTACGCGTCAGGACCGCCCCCGTCGCCGTCGCCGTCCCCGTCCGCCGCGGCGATCTCGCCCAGCGGCACGGGGAAGGCCAACGGGCGGGTGGCCAGGCCGCGGTGGTCGGCGGCGGTGGCGGGGCGGCCGGTGAGGGCGGCGCTGATCGCGGTGGTCGCGAAGCCGCACACGCGGCCCTGGCACATGCCCATACCGGGGCGGGCGAGCTGCTTGAGGGTGCGCGGGTCGTCCGCGCCCAGCGTGCGGTGGGCCTCGTCGAGCGCCGCGAAGGTGACCTCCTCGCAGCGACAGACGACCGTGTCGGGCGTGAGCCACGCCGTCCAGTGCGCCGGGACCGGATGGGCGGTGTGCATCGCCGCGGCGAAGCGGCGACCCCGCCGGATGCCCGACCGCAGACGGCGTACGGCGCCGCGGTCGTAGGACCGGCCCAGGTCGGCGGCCACGGCGAGCCCGCTCAACCGGCCCTCGCGCAGGGCGAGCGCGGCGCCCCCGACCCCGGTGCACTCCCCGGCGAGGTAGACGCCGGGCACGCTCGCGCGCTGCCACGCGTCCACCGCCGCGACCAGTGAGCCGTCCACGTCCACCCGCGTCCGCGCGCCCAGCGCCAGCGGCAGTTCGAGAGCGGGGGTGAAACCCCAGCCGAGCGCCACCAGATCCGCCGCGACCTCGGTGGCGCGCGCGGTGACGGGGCGGCCGTCGCGGCCCAGCGGCGCCACCCGGACCGCGCGGACGCGCGTCCCGCCGAGGATGTGGGTGACGACGGTCCTCGTCCGGTACGGGATACGGTGGCGCGCCAGCAGCGCCGCGTACCGCGCCGCCTCCACCGCCTTGGCCGGTTCCCGCGCCGCGCCGCCGGCCTCGCGCAGCCAGCCGCGCAGCGCGTTCGCCTCGCAGACCAGGGGTACGTCCGCCCCGGCCGCGGCGAGGCCCGTCGCCACCGGGAGCAGGAAGGGGCCGGTCCCGGCCACCACGGCCCGCCGCCCGGCCAGGGTGCCGTCCGCCTTGAGCAGCGCCTGCACGCCGCCCGCCGCCATGACACCGGGCAAGTCCCAGCCGGGAATGGGCAGTTGGCGGTCGTATCCGCCCGGACAGAGCACCAGGGCGCGCGCGGCCACCGTCACGGCCGGTGCGCGGGCCGTGTCGTGCGCGGGCCGGGTCCTGAGAATGAAGCCGTCGGCCCCGCGCTCGGCCCGCCAGACCTGCCGGCCGTACAGCGTCCGTACCCCGGCTCGGGACAGCCGCCCCGTCAAGTCCGCGTACGTGCCCAGGTGGTGGTGTCCCTCGTCGGCGCGCGGTCCCCCCGGTCCGTGCCGCCAGAACTGGCCGCCGGGGCGCGCCGCCGCGTCGACCAGAACGACGCTCAACCCTGCCTCGGCGGCGGTCGCCGCCGCGGCCAGCCCCGCGGGACCCGCGCCGACCACCGCGACCTCGGCCCGCGCGACCTCGGCCTCCGCCGTCGTGGCGACGCCCGTCATCGGTCAGCGCCTTCGTACGTGGCGGGCGCCGTCTCCAGCCGCATGCCGTCGGCCGCCGGCACCTGGCAGGCGCGCTGGTCGCGGTGGCCGTCCACGGTGATCAGGCAGTCGAAGCAGACACCGATCCCGCAGAACAGGCCGCGCGGTCGGTCCTCGACGCGGGTCGACCGCCAGGCGACGATGCCCGCCGCCATCAGGGCGGAGCCGACGCTTTGGCCCTCGCGGGCAGAAACGGGCCGGCCGTCGAGGAACACGGTGCAGGGCGCCGCGAGGTCGTCAGCGTGAGGGGGCACGGGGTTTCTCCTGCGGTTCCTCGGTGGGCGGGCTGGTGTCGAAGCGCTCGGGGGCGAAGGGCGCGAGGTCCAGCGGTACGGCCTGGCCGGTCAGCGCACCGACGAGCAGGCTGGCCGTGCCCGCCGACAGACCGATCCCGGCGCCCTCGTGCCCGCAGGCGTGCCACAGCCCCGGCGCCCGCGGATCGGGGCCGATCACCGGCAGGTGGTCGGGGCAGTAGGGGCGGAAGCCGACGTAGGAGCGCAGCGCCGGGACCGAGGCCAGGAACGGGAAGAGCGCGATGGCCTTGCGGGCCAGCGCCGCGGGGACGGCGGGGGACAGCCGCCGGTCGAAGCCGACGCGTTCGCGCGAGGAGCCGATCAGGACGGTGCCCGCGCGGGTGCCCTCCACCACGGGCGACGTCTGGAGTGCGGCGTCACCGCTGGCCACATCGGCGACGTACTCTGCGGCGTAGACCTTGTGCCGGATGACCAGGGGGAGCGGCCGGGTGACCAGGACGGCGCCGCGCCGGGGGAGCACCGGCACCCGTACTCCGGCCAGCGCCGCCACGTCGCCCGCCCACGGGCCCGCCGCGTTGAGCACGGCCGGGGCGTGCACCGGACCGCGGTGGGTGTCGACGCCGGTGATCCGTCCCCCGGACGTGCGGAAACCGGTCACCTCCGTGCCGGTCCTGACCCGCGCGCCCGCCTCACGGGCCAGGCGCAGCAGGTGCGCGACGACGAGCACGGGCTGCACCTGGGCGTCCTGCGGGTAGAACGCGCCGGAGACCAGCTCCCGCGACAGCAGCGGTTCGTAGCCGGGCAGTTCGTCGCCGGACACCTTGACCGCCTCGACGCCGAGGGTGCGCTGATGCCGTACGAGCGTGGCCAGCGTCCCCGAACCCTGCGCGGTGGCGGCCACGACGAGACCGCCCTTGGCCTCGTACTCCCACAGGCCGGCGTGTTCCGCGAGGTCCTCACGCCACACGCGCAGTGAGAGCAGGGCCAGATCGAGCTCGGGGCCCGGCTCCTTGTCGGAGACCAGCAGATTGCCCTCGCCCGCGCTGGAAGTGCCGCCCGCCAGCGGACCGCGGTCCAGGACCGTGACGTCGAGACCGGCGCGCGCCGCGAAGTACGCGGCGGCGGCCCCGATCACGCCCGCGCCGATGACGACGAGGTCCGCGGTGTCGGACGCCGTGGCCGGGCGCGGCGCCGTTCGCGACGCGGGCGGGTGCGGTGTGCGCATGGCGGCCTTCCCGGTCGCAGGTCAGGGGCGGGGCGTGGGGTTCACGGGCGGGTGCGGGCGTGGGGTCCACCGGCGGGTGCGGGCGTGGGGTCCACCGGCAGGGCACTACAGGAGGAATCCCGCGGGAAAGGGGTCGTCGGGGTCGAGCATGTACTGGGCGGTACCGGTGATCCATGCCCGCCCGGTGACGGTCGGTACCACCGCGGGGACGCCGCCGACCTCGGTCTCCTCCACCAGACGGCCGACGAAGCGGGTGCCGATGAACGACTCGTTCACGAAGTCGGTGTCCAGCGCGAGCTCCCCGCGGGCGTGCAACTGCGCCATCCGCGCGCTGGTCCCCGTACCGCACGGGGAGCGGTCGAACCAGCCGGGGTGGATGGCCATGGCGTGCCGGGAGTGGCGGGCGGTGGAGCCGGGCGCGGTGAGATAGACGTGGTGGCAGCCGCGGATGTCAGGGCGCTCCGGATGGACCGGTTCGTCGGCCTCGTTGATCGCCGCCATGACGGCCAGGCCCGCCTCCAGCAGCCGTCCGCCCTCCCGCCGGTCGAAGGGCAGGCCGATCCGCTCCAGGTCGACGACGGCGTAGAAGTTGCCGCCGAAGGCGAGGTCGTACCCCACCTCGCCGAGGCCGGGCACGGTGACGGTCCGGTCCAGCGCGTGCGCGTACGAGGCGACATTGCGCAGCGTCACCGACCGGGCGGCGCCGTCCTCGACCGCCACCTCCACGGTGACCAGCCCCGCCGGGGTGTCCAGCCGGATCACGGTGACCGGCTCGCGGACCTCCACCATGCCGGTCTCGACCAGCACGGTCGCCACCCCGATGGTGCCGTGGCCGCACATGGGCAGCACCCCGGACACCTCGATGAACAGCACCCCCCAGTCGGCGTCGGGCCGGGTCGGAGGCTGGAGGATCGCACCGCTCATCGCGGCGTGCCCGCGCGGCTCGTACATCAGCAGGGTGCGCAGATCGTCCTTGTTGGCCAAGAACCACGTACGCCGCTCGGCCATGGTGCCGCCCGGCAGGACGCCCACGCCGCCGGTGATCACACGGGTCGGCATGCCCTCGGTGTGGGAGTCGACGGCGTGGAAGACGCGCCGCGCCCTCATCGGCAGCCCTCCGCGACCGCGGCCTTCGTCAGCTCGGTGATCCGCGCGGCGACGTCGTCGGGCAGCGGACCGCGCGGCGGACGGCAGGGGCCGCCGTACCGTCCGGCCACATCCATGGACAGCTTGATGGCCTGGACGAATTCCGTCTTGGAGTCCCAGCGCAGCAGCGCGTGCAGCGAGCGGTAGAGGGCGATTCCGGCCGGTACGTCGGCGGGGTCGTCCGACGTGATCAGGCGGAACATCTCGACGGTGGTGGCCGGGAAGGCGTTGGTGTAGCCCGCGATCCAGCCGACCGCGCCCGCGAGCCCCAGTTCCAGCACCATGTCGTCGGCGCCGACGATCAGGTCCAGGCCCGGCGCCGACTCGGCCAGCAGATAGGCGCGGCGCGGATCGCCGCTGAACTCCTTGACCGCCACGATCAGATTCTCGGCGTGCAGTTCGGCGAGCAGGCCGGGGGTGAGGTCGACCTTGGTGTCGATGGGGTTGTTGTACGCGACCACGGGCAGCCCGACCCGCGCGGCCTCGCGGTAGTGGGCGACGACGTCGGAGCGCGAGGCCCGGTAGGAGTTGGGCGGCAGCAGCAGGACGGATGCGGCGCCGGCCTCCGCCGCCCGCTCGATCCACCCGCAGACCTCCCGTGACCCGTACGCGGCCACGCCGGGCATCACCCCGAAGCCCTCGGGGGCCGCCTCGATCGCGGTCCGCATCACGCGGGTGCGCTCGTCGATACTGAGGGTCTGGTACTCGCCGAGCGAACCGTTGGGGCACACGCCGTGGCAGCCGCCGTCGGCCAGGAACCGGACGTGCTCGCCGTACGCGTCGAGGTCGACCGAACCGTCGGGGCGGAACGGGAGCGCGGTGGCGACGTAGACCCCGTGCCAGGGCTGCGCCTGGGTGTCGGGCATGCGGTTCTCCTCACGGGAAGGGCGGACGCGCCGCCTCGGCGGTGCGAGGACGACGGGGGCCGGGCGGGCGAACGAGCGCTCGCGGGCCGCGCGTTGGGCGCCTGGACGCTGACGGGGGCGCCGCGACGGGAGCCCGGATCGGTGGTGCGCAACGGGCTACGGACCGGCCGCCGGGACCGTGGGCGCTGCGCTGTCACAGTAGCTGTGCAATGGCACTGACGCCAGACCTCGACGGATCTTCGAGTGAACAGCGCGGGGACATGCGCCTTTGCCCCTTTCGTTCCCGGCTCGCGCGTCCGTGGATATCATTGCGCCGCACAATGAAACCTCATTGACCCTCCGCCCTGTCGCCGCCGTACCCCGCCCGGCTGTCATCCTGACCCCGGACAGGCGATGCGCCGGCCGAGCGGCGGGGGCGCGGGAGAGCCGAAGGGCGGGGCACGTGAGCGGTGGGCAGAGCGCCGACGGCCGGGAGACGCAGCGGGACCGGGTGCGCGACGAACTGCGCGCCGCCGTGGTCTCCGGGGACCTGATCCCGGGCGCGGTCTACTCCGCTCCCAGCCTGGCGGCGCGCTTCGGCGTGTCCTCCACCCCGGTGCGGGAGGCCATGCTCGACCTGGTCAAGGAAGGGCTCGCGGTGGCCCAGCCCAACAAGGGCTTCCGGATCACCGAGGTCTCCGACCAGGACCTGGACCAGATCACCGCCGTCCGCCTGCTGATCGAACCGCCCGCCGTACGCGCCGTCGTCCCGCTGGTCCCCGCCGCCGACCTGCCCCTGCTGCGCACGCTCGCCGAGCACATCGTCGTCGCCGCGCGCGCCGGTGACCTGGTCGGATACGTCGAGGCCGACCGGATCTTCCACCTCACGCTGCTGGGCTACACCGGCAACCGGCACCTGGTGAACGTCGTCGCGGGTCTGCGCGCGCGGACCCGGCTGCTGGGCCTCGCGCCGCTGCTCGCCGACGGCAGCCTCGTCGAGTCGGCGATGGAGCACCACCAGCTCACGGACTTCGTGGAGTACGGCGACGCGGTGGGCGCCGAGCTGATGATGCACCGGCACATCGGGCATGTCCGGGGGCTCTGGGCGGCGCGCTGACGTCCCTTCCGTCCGCGTAACACAGGTTTTACCGGGCGGATCGGACGAAATTTTCTCCCCGCCCGGCGGCGCTCCGCGCGGGCTCGGCCCCGTGCGGCCCGGGGGAGTCAACTCGCAGGTGGCGGGCGGGCGTTGAGCGCCCGGACGACGATTTCCCGACCCGCTCGCGAGCCCGGTCGGATGGCTTGAACGGTGCCCTGTGCGTCGTCGCCGATTCAAGAACTTCGTGATCGACCGTTGACCGCACCCTTGTCGCTCACTTAGCGTCCTGCTCACCCCAGTGGAAGCCAAGTTCCAATGAATGGAAGTTCAGGTGAACGCTGTGAACCCGGACGATCCGTCGGCCCTCGACGCCCGATTGACCAATGTCAGCAAGACCTACCCCGGCGGCGAGACCGCGGTGACCAGCATGAACCTCGGTGTCAGGCGAGGCGAGTTCTTCTCGCTCCTGGGACCGTCGGGATGCGGCAAGTCCACCACGCTGCGGATACTCGCCGGTCTCGAACAGCCCACGGAAGGCACCGTCGCCATCGCGGGCAAGGACATGACCGGAGTGCCACCCAACAAGCGGCCGACCAACCTGATCTTCCAGAGACTGGCGCTCTTCCCGCACCTCACCGTGGCCGAAAACATCGCTTTCGGTCCGAAGATACGCCGCCAGTCACGGGCGGAGATCCGGTCGACCGTCACCGACATGCTGGACCTGGTCGACCTCGCGGGGTACGCCAACCGCAAGCCCGCCCAGTTGTCCGGCGGCCAGCAGCAGCGGGTGGCGATCGCCCGCGCCCTGGCCAACAAGCCCGCCGTACTGCTGCTCGACGAACCCCTGGGCGCGCTGGACCTGCGGCTGCGGGTGCAGATGCAGCGCGCCCTGAAGCAGATCCAGCAGGAGTCAGGGACCACCTTCGTCTTCGTCACCCACGACCAGACCGAGGCGTTCACCATCTCCGACCGGATCGCCCTGATGAACCAGGGCCGTGTGGAGCAGGTCGGGCGGCCCGACGAGCTCTACGACCGCCCCGCCACCGAATTCGTCGCCACGTTCCTCGGCGACACCAACATCATCCGCGGCGCCGTCGCCGACCGGGTGCTGCGCGCGGACGGCTTCACCTGCCGCACGCCGGGGCCCGGCACGGCGCTGTCGGTCCGGCCCGAGGCCATCGCCATGCGGCCCCGGCTGACCAGCGACTTCGACAACCGCTTCACCGCCCGCGTCACGGACCTGACCTTCCAGGGAGCCAGCATCCGCTTCCAGGTGGCCGTCGCCGACTCCAGGCAGGAACTGGTCGTACAACTCCCCGCCAAGGACGCACGGGGGATCGCCACGGGG
The DNA here is from genome assembly GCF_040610915.1 of Streptomyces sp. NPDC003300. Lineage (NCBI taxonomy): Bacteria > Bacillati > Actinomycetota > Actinomycetes > Kitasatosporales > Streptomycetaceae > Streptomyces > Streptomyces sp. NPDC003300. The sequence goes on from NZ_JBEXNE010000035.1 coordinate 18,390, forward strand.
GACGAGGTCGAGATCGGCTGGCCGTCCGACGCCGCCGTCATGCTCGGCGCCGACTCGTAGGACTCGTCCGCGCGACGGGCCACCGGGCCTGTCCGCGCGACAGTCCCGGCCGAGCGCGGGCCCACCACCAGAAGTGCTGTGACCACCCAGGGAGAGACCATGCACAGCAACACGGGCAGATCGAACGGGGACAAGGCGGCGGCGGCCGGAGCCGCGTCGCCCGCAGGGGAAGGCACCGGCCGTACCCCGGTGTCGCGGCGCTCGCTGCTGACCGGCGGCGGCGCGGTGGCGGCCGGACTGTTCCTGGCCGCCTGCGCCTCGAACAAGCAGCCCGGCACGTCGGCGAGTTCGGGCGCGGGCAAGGGAGCGGGCAAGAAGCTCACCATCACCATGACCCCCTTCGCGGGCGCCGATCTCGGCCTCATGCCCAGGGAGTTCGCCAAGGAGTACCAGGACAAGCACCCCAACGTGCAGATCAAGATCGACGACACGCTCAACCTCGCCAAGCAGACCGCCGCCTACCAGGCGAACCCGCACAAGCCGCTGAACAACCTGGTTTTCTCCAACGGCGGCGCGACGGCCACCGGCAAGGCCACCGGTATGTACCTCAAGCTGGACTACAGCAAGATCCCCAACACCTCGCAACTGCACGCCCAGTTCGTCGAGCGCGACCACTGCGGTGTGGTGTTCGGCGCCGACCAGATGGGGCTGGTCTACAACACCAAGACCTACCCCAAGGGCTTCGCGTCCTGGACCGACCTGTGGTCGCCCGACCAGCGCGGAAAGCTCTGTTTCTTCACCATCCCCTGGTGGGCCATCGGCATGGCCGCCAAGCTCAACGGCGGCGGCTGGGACAACATGGACCCCGGCTTCAAGCTGTGGATCGAGCACGCCAAGAACATCCGCACGATCGTGACGGCCAACCCCCAGTTCCTCAACGTGCTCTCCACCAGCGAGGCCCCGCTGACCTCGCACTACCTGGGCACCTCGACGGCCTGGCACGCCCAGGGCGCGCCGCTGGGCTTCAGCCGCCCCACCGAGGGCGCCTTCTTCGACCCGGTCGGCGTCAACATCAACTCCGGTTCCTCCGACGACCAGCTCGAGGTCTGCTACGACATCGTCAACGAGATGCTCCAGCCCAAGTGGAACCAGCGCTGGGTGGACACCTCGGTCGAGATCCCCGCCTCCAGCACCTCGAAGCTGACCCCGAAGCTCCAGGCCATCCCGGCCATCGCCGCCGGCGCCGACCAGAAGTTCGTGGACGTCGACTGGGACACCGTCGGCAAGAACATGGCCGCCTGGACCGCGCGGTGGAACGAGGAAGTCGTCTCCAAGATCTGACGGCCCCGTTCGTACGACTCAGTTCCGACGGCTCCAGTTCTTACGGCTCAGCTCTCACGGACCGGTTCCGACAGCCCGGTTCTCACGGCTCAGCCCCGACGACGTCCACCCCACGACCGGAAGGACCTGCACGATGGCGGACAACCCTCCAGGCGGCATACGAGAAGCCGCCCCGGTGAGCGGGGCGGCGACGGCCACGGCGGAGCGCCCGGCCCCGGAGAAGCCGGGACCCCGCCGAGCGCAGCCCAAAGCCTTCACCGGCAAGGGCCGCGACCGGCGCACCGCACTCCTCCTGCTCGCGCCCAGCATCGTGCTGCTGCTCGCGGTGTTCGCCTTCGCCATGGAGTCGCTCGTCGAGTACTCCCTGCAGAAGTACCAACCCGGCGGCGTCAACACCACCAACACCCTGGCCACGTGGACGAAAGTCCTCACCAGCTCCTACTACTGGTCGGTGATCTGGCAGACCGTACTCGTCGGTCTGCTGGTCACCGCGATCACCGCGGTCGTCGGCTACCTCACCGCCCTGGCACTGCACCACACCAAGCGGACCGGCTGGCGCAACGCCGGATACGCGGTGGTCTTCTCCTCGCTGGTCTTCTCCGGCATCGCCAGCGTCTACGCCTGGCAACTGCTGCTCGGCCAGGAGGGTTTCCTCAACTCCGCGCTCGGCCTGTTCGGCATCGGCCCCGTCCACCTGCTCTACGAGCGCAGCGCCGTCGTCATCGCCCTCGTGCACACCCTGCTGCCGCTGATGGTCCTGCCGATCAGCAGCACCTTCCGGCAGATCGACGGGACCCTCGCCGACGCGGCCGACGACTTCGGCGCCTCCCGCTGGCGCACCTTCCGCTCGATCACCCTGCCGCTGAGCGCGCCGGGCCTGATCGCCGGATGCCAGCTCACCTTCGCCCTGACCATCTCCAGCTTCACCGCCCCCAGCCTCCTGGGAGGCGGGCGGGTCGCGACCCTGTCCACCAGCATCTACTCCCTGGTCGGCACCACGGACTATCCGGGCGCCTCCGTCTGCGCCCTGGTGCTGCTGATCCTCGCGCTGGTCTCCACCGGAGCGTTCGTCCTCCTCCAGCGCCGGTTCGCCGAGGCCGACCAGGGCGGAGTCACCATCAGCCCCTCGCCGCCCCGTGGCATCCGCGGACTCGGCGTGTGGATGGCCGTGCTGTACGCCTTCCAGCTCGTGCCCGCCGCGATCGTCGTGATCAGCTCGCTGTCGTCGGTCTCCTACGGGGTATGGCCGCCGCCCGGCTTCTCCACCCGCTGGTACACCAACCTCTACCACCAGGACGGCGTCATGGACGCCTTCGTCGGCAGTCTGTGGATCGGGGCGCTGGTCGCGGTGCTCGCCGTCCTGCTCGGCTCCGCCGGCGCGGTCGCCCTGGTCCGCTACCGCTTCCGGGGCAGCGGGGTGGTGCAGTCGGCGCTCTTCTCACCCGTCGTGGTGCCCAAGATCGCCTTCGGCTTCGCCGTGTTCATGCTGCTCGCCCGGGCGGGTCTGCCCTCCGGGCGGTGGGCGGTGGTCCTCGCCCACACCGTGGCGACCGTGCCATTTGTGATCGTGCTGCTGTCCGCCGCCCTGACCCGGGCCGACCGCACCCTGGACTACGCGGCGATCGACCTCGGTGCCTCGCCGCTGCGCGCCTTCCTGCGCACGACGCTGCCGCAGATCGCGCCCGCCCTGCTCATCAGCGGCGTCTTCGCCTTCCTCGTCAGCTTCAACGAGATCGACCTGTCGATCTTCCTGCTCACCTCCGACCAGCAGACCCTGCCGGTGTGGATGTACGGCTACCTCAACAACTACCAGGACCCGACCCCCGCGGCCCTGTCCACGATCATGACCGCGCTGTCGGTGCTCGTCGTCGGACTCGGCGCCCTGCTCCTGCGCGTCGTCCAGCGCGGCCGACGACTGGAGCTGTGACCGACCGCCACCACCGCATCGGGCCACGCCGCACCCGCGTCCGCGTACCCGCACACCACCCGCCTTCGTACGACCAAGGAGACCCCCGATGGCTGAGCTGTTCCCACGGCTGCGCCACGTCTGCGACCTGGACGCCGCCTACCTGCGCGAATACTCAGGACTGCACGACGAGTACGACGGCACGATCGTCGACCTGTCGCCTGCCGGGGTGGCCTCGGCGCTGGCCGCGCTGGGCGGTCCCACGCTGGACGACGCGCACGACGAAGCACAGCTCGCCGCCACCGAGAACGCGATGCGGACCCGGTTCGGCCGTATCCGCCAGCACCGCTGGGACCCCTGGGTCCACATCGAGGCGCTGGACCTGTCGCCGTACGACCGGCCCTACGACGACGACGCGGTACGCGTGCGGGCCAGGCGCCGCCACCTGCGGCTCTGGCCGGACGCCGTGGACAACGCGATCGAGGCACTGGACGAACTGTCGTCCTCCGTCGCCGGGATGTTCCTGCCCGCGGCGCGCGGAATGGCCGCCGAGGTCCGCGCCGACGACGGCGAGGACGGCGTACGCGCCCTGGCCGCGCTGGAACGGCTGACCGCCCACCTCGAACGCGCGGCGCGCGAGGCCGCTCCGGCAGCGGGACTCGGCAGGGCCGACCTCACCGCGCTCCTCGGCTGCGAGGACCGCGTCCCGGTGGACCTGGACGAACTGGCCGCCATGGCCGACAGCGAGTACGCGCGGATGAGCGACATCCTGGACGACGCCGCGGCCCGGCTCGACCCCGCGGGCGCCGACGACCCGGCCGCCAGGACCCGGCGGCTCAGCGCCCGGGTACGCGCCGACCACGGCGACTTCCCGCGCATCCTCGCCGACACCCAGGCCCAGGTCGCGCTGGCCGCGCGCTTCGTGCGCGAGCGCGAACTGGTGCCCGTCGTCGACGAGGCGTGCGTCATCGAACCCAGCCCGCCCGCGCGGAGTTGGGCCGCGGGCCGGGTGAGCTGGACCGCGCCGTGGGAGACGCGCGGCCACTCGCTCTTCCACGTGACCGGACCGTCGCCGCACTGGTCGGTCGACGACCACCGTGCCTGGCTGTCCCGGTTCAACCGGCCCGCGATGGCCGTGATGGCCGTCCACGAGATCGGGCCCGGCCACTGCAGCCACGCCCTGATGATGGGCAAGGTCGACCGGCCGATTCGCAAGACGCTCTGGTCCGAGCTGTTCTTCGAGGGCTGGGCGCACTACGCCGAGGAGATGATGTGGGAGGAGGGCTACCAGGACGACAGCCCCCTCTACCAGTTCGGCATGGCGCAGGAAGCCATGATGCGGGTCGTCCGCGTCCAGGCCGCGCTCGGCATCCACACCGGCGCCCTCACCCTCGACGACGCCATCGCCCTCTTCGAACGCAAGGCGTTCCTGGCGGGACCGGCCGCGCGGGCCGAGGCGCTGCGCGGTGTGTGGGAGCCGACCTACATCCGCTACACCTGGGGCAAGGTCCTCATGCGGCGGCTGCGCGACCAGGCGAAGACCGCGTGGGGCAGCGGCTTCACGCTGCCGCGCTTCCACCGTGAGCTGATGGCCTTCGGCTCCCCGCCGGTCGGCCTGGTGGCCTCCGCGATGGGCATCGGACCGGCGCCGCTCCCGCAGCCGGGTCCGGGCGCACCGGCGGACCAGGGGAGCGGACCGGCATGACGGCGGGCCAGCGGCCGGTCGTGGACCGGGCACTCGAACAGGGGCGGAAGGACTCCGCCCACGGCGGCACCGCCATGGTCTCCGCCATGCACCCGGCCGTCGCCGACGCGATGCTCGACGTCCTGCGGCGCGGCGGCAACGCCATGGACGCGGTGCTCACGGCCGTCCCCCTGCAAGGCGTGGTCGAACCACAGATGACCACCCTGGCCGGTGGCATGTCCGTGCTCTACTACGACGCCGCCCGGCGCGCCTACGACTACATCGACGGCGAACTCGACCACACCCGCGACAGCCCGCCGGTCTCCGCCACCTGGGACCACTACGTGACGGTGGACGGCGCCCTCGGCGCCTCCTCCGGCCGCCGCGTCGCGGTCCCCGGCGCGGTCGCGGGCATGCACCTGGCCATGGAACGCCACGGCAGCGTCCCCTGGGCCGACTACTTCGCACCCGCCGTCGAGGTCGCCGCCGCCGGCTTCCCGATGTACTCCTTCCTGTACGGCGAGGCATTCGAGGCCGCCGCGGGCCGGTTGGCGGCGCACCCTTCGGGCCGCGCCGAATTCCTGCCCGACGGCCACGTACCGCCCGTCGGGGAGCGGCTGGTCCGCCCGGCGCTGGCCGAGACGATGCGGCGGATCGCCGCCGACGGCCCCGACCACGTCTACCGCGGCGCGTGGGCGTCGCGCTTCGTGGCCGCGGTCCGCGAGACCGGCGGCACCGTGACCGCCCGCGACCTCGACGACTACACCGCCCGCGCGAGCCGCCCGGTGCGGCGCGCCTACCGGGACCACGAGATCGTCGGCGCCCCGCCCCCGTCGTCCGCGGGCGTCCTCATCGGCCTCGTGCTCGGCATCCTGGAACACTTCGACCTGCCCGCCCTGGGCCACTACACCCGCGACGCCGAAGCCCTCGAAGTGCTGCGACGCGCCATGGCGTTCGCCGAATTCTTCACCGAGCGCTTCGTCAAGGACCCGCTGTCCTTCGACGTCCCGGTGGACGAACTCCTCTCGCCCGACTTCACGGCGTCGCTGGCCGCGCTGATCCGCGGCAACACCCGACGCGACCCGGCGCCCGCGAGCGGCGGTACGGTACGGCCGCCCGGCGCGCCGCACACCCACAACACCGACCACGTCGTGGCGGTGGACGGCGCGGGCAACATGGCGTCGCTCACCCACAGCGTCTACGGCACCACCTTCGGCACCGGCCTGGTCGTGGACGGCGTCCACGTCAACAGCGGGAACAGCTTCCCCGGCACCGGCGACGGCGATGGGCGGCGCGTCCTGTCGCCCTTCCCGCCCACCATGGTCGCCCGCGACGGAACCCCGCACCTGGCCCTCGGGTCACCGGGCCTGTCCGCGCGCGCCACCGCGATCGTCCTGGCCAACCACCTCGGATACGGCCTCGACCTGGCCGACTCGATCGACGCGCCGCGCTTCCAGGGCGTCCAGACCGACCAGCCGTTCACCGTCGAGGCACGGGTCGACCCGCGGGTGCTCGACGCGCTCGCCACCCGCTACGGCGCCGACGTACGACTGACCACCCCCTACTTCTGGCACTTCGGATCCGTCCACGCGGTGGAAGTCGACGCGGACGGCCACCGCCACGGATACTGCGACCCGCGGCGCCCGGGACGGGCCACGGGATGGTGACCGACCTGCCCGAACAGCCGCCCAAAGCAACCGACTTGGGACGACAGGAGACGCACGTACCCATGGCAGAGGACACCGAAGTCCCCGTACCGGCCCCCAGCGAGAACACCAAGTCACCCAGCTACATGGGGCGCATCCTCAACTTGCTGGAGCAGTCCGTGGTCGCCGAGGGCGCACCGCTGACCCTCACCGAACTGGCGGCGGCGGCCGACGCGCCGCTGTCCACCGTGTCCCGGCTGACGGCCCAGCTCGTCACCTGGGGCTTCCTCAACGAGACCACCTCGCACCGCTTCGTGCCCGGCCGACGGCTCGCCGCCATGGCCGCGGCCGTCAGCGAACACCTCTACAGCAACGACCGCCTCCAGCAGGCCACCCGGCTGCTCACCGGCGTCACCGGCGAGAGCACCACCGCCGGACGCATCGTCGGGAACAGCATGTTCATCATCGCCCGCACCGAGTCCGAGCAGCCGCTGCGCGCGGTGAACCGCATCGGCGAGTTCATACCGCCCGACAACTCCGCGCTCGGCAAGGCCATCATGTCCCGGCTGCCCCGCGCCCGGCAGCTCGCGCTGCTGCGCGGCGCCGACGTGGCGGACCCCGAGGCCACGCTGGAGAAGATGCAGCCGGAGCTGGAGGAGGCCAGGCGGCGCGGCTACGCCGTGGACGAGGAGACCTACAGCGTGGGCCTGCGCTGCCGGGCCGCCGCCGTCGTCGGCCCCGACGGCGTCGCGGTCGCCGGACTCTCCATCAGCGGACCCGCCGCCCGCTTCACCCTCGACCTCGCCGAAGGAGCCGTTCCCGCGCTGCGCCAGGAGGCGTCCGCGATCGGCGACATGCGGTGACCCCCGCCGGGGCCGGGGACACCGTCCCCGGCCCCGGCGACGACAAGAACCCGAGCACCGATCCCCGTATCAGTACCCGTATCAGCAAGGAGACACAGCGGATGAGCGACACCACAGCCACCGGTACTCCGGCCGCGCAGCCCGGCCACACCGTCGAGACCGTCCCCGTCACCCGCGTGGACAACGGGCACGACCTCGCGCTCACCGTCCACCGCCTGACCGGCGCCCGGCCGGGGCCCACCCTGGTCGCCTTCGGCGGCGTCCACGGCGACGAGGCCATGGGACCCGAGGAGATCCGCAGGTTCGTCTCGTCGGTCGACCCCGCGGAACTGGCGGGCACGATCGTCGCCGTACCGGTGGCCAACCCGTACGCGTACGCGGCGATGTCCCGCTTCACCCCGCAGGACGGCCTCAACCTCAACCGCATTTTCCCCGGCGACCGCAACGGCTCGGTCACCGAGCAACTGGCCGCCGTACTCGCCGAGATCATGCTCCAGGCCGACTACTTCGTGGACTTCCACTCCAGCGGCCTGTACTCCACGGTCGAGTACTCCTACATCATGGACGACGGCCGGGAGATGGCCACGTCCTTCGGCGCCGCGCTGCTCTACCACCACGAGCCCTACGAGGGCACCTCCAACGCCTGGGCGATCAAGAACGGCATCTCCTCGACCGTCTGCGAACTGGGCGGCGGCGGGCAGCTCACCGACGCCTTCCTCGACAAGGCCGTACGCCAGGGCCGCAACATGCTCAAGGGCATCGGCATGCTGGAAGGCGCCCCCGAGGCGATCGTCGAGCAGCAGACGGTGATGACCGAACTCGTCACGCTGCGCCCGACCAAGGGCGGCACGATGATCTCCCACTTCACCCCTGACCGGCTCGGCGAGGTCATCAAGGGCGGCACGGTGCTGGGCGAGGTCGTGGACCCGTACACCTTCGAGACGCTGGAACAGCTCGTCGCGCCGTACGACTCCAACATCCTGGTGCTCAGCCGCGAGGGCTACTCCCGCACCGCGCCGGGCGACTACGGCTTCATGGTCGGCAACGCCGGCACCACGACCACCGTCGACGAGCTGTTCGGCGCCTGAGCGCGGGGGCGCGAGCCAACGGGCGACGGGTGTAGCGGAGACGAGGAGCGGCGTACCGGCATGGACATCAGACACGTCCACGTGGTGGACCCCGAGAGCGAACAGATCCTCAGGGACCGGCGGATCACCCTGGAAGGAGACCGGATCACCGCCGTCACGGCCGACACCCCCGACCCACTCGCGCCCGGCGACGTGGACGGCACCGACCTGTACGCGGTCCCCGGCTTCATCGACTGCCACGTGCACGTCACCTCGGTGACCGCCGACGAGTGGGCCGACACCGGGATGGCGCCCAGCTACGTCACCGCCCACGCGCTACGGGAACTGCGCGCGATGCTCGAACGCGGCTTCACCACCGTCCGGGACGCGGGCGGCGCCGACGCCGGGCTGGCCGACGCCCTGGACGAGGGGCTGGCGCCAGGACCCCGGCTGTACGTGTGCGGCAAGGCGCTGTCGCAGACCGGGGGCCACGGCGACCTGCGACCCCGTGGCCGTTACCACGCCGACGACCATCCGGCCGTGCCCGGCATCGGCCGGATCGTCGACGGACCCGACGCACTGCGCACCGCCGTACGCGAAGGCGTACGGTCCGGGGCGTCGTTCGTGAAACTCATGCTCTCCGGCGGGATCTCCAGCCCCACCGACCGGATCGACACCCCGCAGTACAGCGAGGACGAGATCCGCGCGGCGGTCGACGAGGCCGCGCGTGCGGGCGTCTACTGCGCCGGGCACGCCTACACCCCGCAGGCGGTGGCCCGCGCGCTGCGCCTGGGCGTACGCACCATCGAGCACGGCAATCTGATCGGCCCGGACGAGGCCCGGCTGTTCGCCGAGCACGACGCGTACTACGTGCCGACGCTGGTGACGTACACGGTGCTGGCGCAGGAGGGTCCGCTCCACGGGCTTCCGCCCGCGAGCACCGCCAAGGTCGCGGCCGTCCGGGACAGCGGCCTCACCGCGCTGGCCCACGCCCACGCCGCCGATGCCCCGATCGCCTTCGGCACCGACCTGCTCGGCGCGATGCACGTCCACCAGTCGCGGGAGTTCGCGCTGCGGGCCAGGGTACAGCCGGGCTGGGCGGTGCTGCGCAGCGCCACCACCACCGGCGCCCGGCTGCTCGGCGCGGCCGGTGAACTCGGTGTGCTCGCGCCCGGCGCCCGCGCCGACATCGTCCTGACCCGCCACAACCCCGCTGTCCACGTCGAGCGGCTGGCGGACCCGGAGGCCGAGGTCGCCGCCGTCTTCTCACGAGGCCGCCTCGCGGTACGCCGCTAGGCGCCGCCAGGACCCCGGCGCCGCACGCGGCAGCACCATCACACGAGACAGGGAGCCGTATGCACCACCCACCGCACCTCACCAACCCGACCCGCGCGTGCGGGAGTTCGAAGGTCTTCCCGGTCGGCCTTGGCGGCATGCTGCTGTCCATCGAAGGGCGCCCGGACCGCGCCCGTGCCACGGCGACGATCCACACCGCGCTCGACGCCGGAGTGACCCTCATCGACTCCGCCTCCGCCTACCACACAGGTGCCGACGAAGTAGGCCACAACGAGACGCTGATCGCCGACGCGCTGGAGAGCTGGGACGGCGACGCCTCCGGAGTCACGGTGGTGACGAAGGCGGGCCGGGTCAGACCGGGCGACGGGCGGTGGCTCACCGACAGCAGCCCCGACCACCTCGTCCGCTCGGCCGCCGCGTCCCGCGACCGGCTCCGCCTTGACCGTATCGAGCTGTTCTTCCTGCACGCACCCGACCCGGTGGTGCCGATCGCCGACTCGCTGACGGCGCTGCTCCGGCTGGTCGCCGACGGGACCGTCACCTCGGTCGGTGTCTCCAACGTCACCGTCGCCGAACTCGACCAGGCACACGAGCTGTTGGGTGACGCCCTCGTCGCCGTGCAGAACGAGTTCTCACCCAGCGCCGTACAGCACCGCGCGGTACTGCGTCGCGCGGAGGAACTCGGTCTGGCCTTTCTGGCCTGGCGGCCGTTGGGCACCATCGGCACGAAGGACGACGAACTCACCGCCGCCTTCACCGAGATCGGCCGCGCCCACGACGCCAGCCCGCAACGCACCGCGCTGTCCTGGCTGTTGTCCACCAGCCCGGCCCTCATCCCCATACCGGGCGCCCGCCGCCCCGAGACGATCCTCGACTCCGCCCGCGCCGCCGAACTGCACCTGGGGGAGGACGAAGTGAGCCGACTGGACGCGGCGGTCGCGAGCCGCGTGCCGTCCTAGGCGAGAGGAGTTCCGAAGGTCGCGCCTCAGGAGCGGGGCCGCGCCATCCGTACGACCGCGGTCCCGCGCTGGAGATCGACGGTCGTACGGTTCGCGGGCGCGCCGTCCTCCTCGTCGTCCCGCAGCACGAGGGCCGACTGCCGCTCCTTCAACTCGTTCTGCTTGCCCGGCGAGAAGCTCGCGTGCAGCATCTCGAAGCCGGTGGACGAGATCTGCCCCTGGCGGCCAGGGCCGCGCCACGGCAGGATTCCGGCCCGCCCGGCCCGCATGAGCATCTGATCGGCGAAGGCCACCAGGGTCAGCAGGATGACCAGACCGGGCAGGGTCATGAAAACGACGAACGTCATGCCCCCAGTATCGCCGTCCGGGCGCCGGTGATCCATGGGCCGGCAGGGGCCGGTCCGGCCCGCGCGCCACCGCGTCGGCCGCGCGAGGCGCCCGGCGGGAGGCTCCCTTGACGGAGGGTGGTGAGTACATGACACTGATCGATGCTTGGAGAGCGCTCTCCAAGCGGCCTCCGGACACCTGGGAGAACGCATGAACTCACGGCTGAACGGCCTGTCCGCGTCGGTGTGGGCACGCGTGGCCGCCGCCGCGGCCCTCGTGCTGAGCATGGTGCTGGGTGGTCTCGTGACCGCGGGGACCGCTCACGCCGACGTGGCACCAGGGGTGTCGATTGACCTCGGCGGCGCGGGCGGCGGCGACTTCATCGCGGACACCGGCACCGGCGGCAGGCCCGACACCATTCCCGCGGGCGCTCCCAGCTTCCCGAACTGGGGACGGACCGTGGCCCACCCGATCCCCGCCGACATCTGGAACACCTCACGCGTCGGGGACTCCTCCTACAGCATCCCCGGTCTCACCCCGGGCGCCGACTACCAGGTCCGTCTCTACTTCATGGACTGGTACTACACCCACTCCGGTCAGCGGGAATTCGACGTCACGATCGACGGCGCCAAGGTCCTGACCGACTTCGACATCATCGGCACGGCCGTGGCGGCGGGCGCGGACGGCCAGGAAGCCTTCGGCGTCGAGAAGGACTTCCCCGTCACCGTGGACGCCTCCGGCACCCTCTCCCTCGACTTCACCCGCGGCTCCGCCAACCAGGCCCAGGTCAACGCCATCGTCGTGACGCCCGCGAGCTGACGACCCGCCTCCGGCGCGCATCGTCCACGTGATCGCGGTCGGCCGGCCGGGCGGTGCCTCGATGGCGGGTCCGGCCCGACCGCGCTGCCGTACGGGGGACCGGGACCCCGGTCCGGCTACGGGCGGCGGCGGGGCTTGCCGCGCTTCGCGCCGCCCGTACCGCCGCTCTTGCCGCCCTTGCCTCCGGCACCCCGGCCCGGCGCGGGCTTGCGGCGCGCCTGCGACACCTTGTCCGGGCGCTTGTCCTTCGCCTTGTCCTTGGCCTTCGCCCCCGGTGCGGACCGCTCCGGGAGCGGCCGGCCGCGCGTGCTGTTGACGGTGCGACCGCGCACGATGCCGATGAGGTGTTCCACCAGATCCGTGGTCTCCTCCTGCGGCCAGGACAGGGCGACGCGGGACTCGGGCGCGTCCGGGACCGGCCGGTAGGTGAGGTCCCTGCGGTGGTGCAGCCGCGCGAGCGACTGGGGGACGATCAGCAGGCCCACACCCGCCGCGACCAGTTCCACGGCGTCCGCCGTGGTGGCGGGCCGCTCCTTCGCGGGCCGCCCCGGCGGCGTCTGCCAGGTGAGGGTGTCGTCCAGGGGACGCAGCACGATGTCGTCCGCGAGATCGGCCAGCGACACCTCGTCGACCGCCGCGACCGCGTGGTCCTTGGGGACGACGACCACCGTCGTCTCCGTGTAGAGCGGGATCGCGCTGAGGTCCGCGCCGTCGACCGGCAGCCGTACGAATCCGGCGTCCGCGCCGGACCCGCCGCCGTCCCGCAGCGCGCCGAACGCCTCGGCGGCGGGCACCGGGACCAGGGTGAGCGGGACCTCCGGCAGTCGCTCGTTCCAGATCCGCACCCACTTGGTCGGCATCACGCCCGGAACGTATGCGAGCCGGAACGAAGGAGGTACTTCCGAACCTGTCACCCCAGCAGGTTATCCGCTGGTGGTCGGAGGCGGCGCACGCGCTCGTTACCCTTGACGGCATGACGTCGCAGCAGACCGCCCAGACCATGAAGCCCGCGACAGCGGCGAAGAAGCTGGGTGTGTACCTCCAGGCCACACCCGCCGAGTTCCAGGAGGGTGTCGTCTCGCGCACCGAGCTCAACGCGCTCCAGGCCGATCCCCCCGAGTGGCTGGTGGAACTGCGGCACAACGGACCGCACCCCCGCCCTGTCGTCGCGTCCAAGCTCGGCGTGTCCATCGCGGGTCTCGCGCGCGGCGGCGTGACCGAGGCGCTCACCACCGAGGAGATCGAGGCGCTGAAGCAGGACCAGCCGCAGTGGCTGGTCGAGGAGCGTGCCGTGCAGGCGGAGGTCCGCAAGGAAGCGGTGCGGATCAAGGAGAAGAACGCGGAGCGCGCCGCCCGTACCCGCTGACCTTTGTCCCGCTGACCCGTACCCGCTGACCTTTGTCCCCCGACCTTTGTCCGCTGACTCCGGCGCGGATTCGTTGACCACATATTGACCAGTGGTAAGAACGGGGTCCATCATCGGTGCGTCGCCGAACACCTCGGCGTCCGGACGCCGAGACACCGGCACCCGCCCCGCGCGGACAGGACTGGTGGGCCCATGGTCAGCAGCGAGAGCCGCTGGGAGAAGCGGCAGCGGATCCGTACGCACCTCCTCGACCTCGTCGAGGAGACCGCGACCGGACGACCGCTGCCCGGTGAGCGCCAGCTCTGCGAGACCCTGGAGGTCTCCCGCCCGACGCTGCGCTCGGTGATGGACGACCTGGTGCGCGACGGACTGCTGATCCGGGCCCACGGGCGCGGCGTCTTCGTCGCCGAGGACAAGGTCGCCCAGCGCCTGGGGCCGGCCGCGGGGCCGGGACCGAGCATGGGCGTCGGCGGTGTGGACGGCGCGTGGACCAGCCGCACCGTGGAGTTCACCGCCATGGCCGCCGGACCCAGGATCGGCCGCCGCCTCGGCACCGCCCCGGCCGACCGGATCCTGCGGATCGCCCGGCTGCGGCTGGTCGACGGCGACCCGATGTGCGTCGAGACGCTGCACGTACCGCTGGCGCTGGTCCCCGGCCTCACCGCCCACGACCTGGAGACCGACTCCTTCTACCGCCTGCTCGGCAGCCGGTACGGCATCCTGCTCACCCGCGCCTCACAGCTCATCGAACCGACCGTGGTGGACGAGGCCGAGGCCGAACTGCTCGGCGTGCCCGTCCACACCCCGGCCCTGCTCTTCGAACGCGCCGCCAGGGACGCGGACGGGCGCGTCGTGGAGTTCACCCGCTCCGTCTACCGGGGCGACCGGTACCGCATCCTCACCGAACTGTCGCTCGCCCCCGAGCCCGACAGCGGACGCGTCCTGGGCGGCTCCTGGTCGGCGGCCTCGCGCGTACCGGGCGCCGACACCCTGGTCCTCGACCCCTACTGGAACGACAACGGGTAGCCCCCGCGCCCACCTACGACTCCTCCGTCACCCCCCACCCCGCGCCGCCGCCCCCGGCCGACGCGGCGCACCCCCACGCCCCGAAGGGACGGATCATGCTTCGTCGCAGGCTCATCCTCGCCACGGCCGCCGCCTGTTCGGCCGCCCTCGCCGGTGCCATGGCCGCGGGCGCCATGACGACCGACAGCGGTACGTCCGGACCCGGTACGTCGGCCGCCGCGTCGAGCGGCGCCGCCCACCGGCCGCCCGCCGCCCGTACCGCCGCCTCCGCCGTACAGCTACAGACCTGGCTCTACCCCGGCTCCGCAGGCGACTCCACCTGCACCGCGCCGAGCGAATACGCCGACAACCGGGTCAAGAACGGCGCGCTCAAACCCGAGTACTGGAGCGTCACCGGCAAGGGCAAGGTCAGCCTGGAGACCACGGCCGCCGGGCTCTGCAACACCTACAGCGCCTCCAACGTCGCCGACCTCAAGGCGCACTCCGCCTACCAGTACCCGACCGTCTCCGGCATGACCACCGCCGACGTCCACGCCCTGGTCAGCAGCAGTGCCAACCGGAGCGACGCCGTCTCGCAGCTCACCTCCTTCGTGGTCACCAACCAACTCACCGGCGTGGACGTCGACATGGAGGACTACTGGTCCTGGAGCGCCGCCGACTTCACCAACTACAAGACCTTCCTCGGCCAGCTCGCGACCTCCCTGCACGCGCAGGGCAAGAAACTCGTGGTCGACGCGCCCGCGATGACCGAGGACGCCGCCTTCTACGACTACGCCGCCGTCAGCGCCAAGGGCGTCGACGAACTGGACATCATGGCGTACGACGAGGAGTTCGACACCGCGCCCGGCAGCCGCTGCCTGCCGATCACCCCGCTCGCCTGGCTCAAGCAGGTCACGCGGTACGCGCAGAGCAAGATCCCGGACCCGTCGCGGCTGGTCATCGCCCTGCCCTCGTACGGCATCAGCGCGCCCGACCCGTGCGACCTGGACGCGGTCACCGGCAACATCCAGTTCAGCGACATGAAGCACAGCCCCGGCTTCTCCACCGACCCGAGCACGATCGCCGCCCGTCGCGACGCCTCTTCCGGAGAGATCCGCTGGGTCTCCGGAGGAAAGCTCTACGACTACGTGGACAGCACCGCGCTCAACTCCAAGCTGGCGGTGCTGACCTCACTGGGCGTCACCAAAGTCTCCGTCTGGTCCCTCGGCGGCGGGAACCCCTGGTTCACCGGGTGACTCTCCGTCAGTGCGGGTGAAGCGCGCGACCCGCGGGACCGGCCCGAGTCCGGTTCCGCGTACGCCGCCTGACGCGCCCTCATGAGGCACTCGCGCCGAGCTTCACCACGACGGCCCGTTTCCCTCCGCGGTCGGTCGGTGTCAGGCTGTGGCCATGAAGGGGCACATTCCGCAGGAGACAACGAGTTTCGTCGGCCGTACGGCGGAACTCGCGCGGCTGGACATGGCGTTGGCACACCGCCGGCTGATCACCCTCACCGGGCCCGGCGGAGTCGGCAAGACACGGCTCGCGCTGCGGGCGGCGGCGCGCGCGTCGGTCGGCCGCGTCGCCGTGGAAGTCGCCGCGGAACAGGAGCCGGGCGCGGACCGGCGAATCGGTTCTGCGGAAGACACCGACTCCTCCCGCTTCCCCGACGGCACCTGGTGGGCCGACCTCGCCACCCTCGACAGCCCGCACCTGCTGCTCGCCACCGTCAGCGACGCCGTCGACCTCGCCGACCACTCACCGCGGATGCCCGTCGAGGCACTGTGCGAATGGCTCGCCGACAAGCGCCTGTTACTCGTGCTCGACTCCTGCGAGCACCTGATCGAGGCGTGCGCCCACCTCGTCGGAGAACTGCTGACGGCCGCGCCCGGCCTGACCGTACTGGCCACCAGCCGCCGCCCGTTGGCCTCCGCCGTGGAAGAACTGATCGACGTCGCACCGCTGTCGGCCGAAGGACAGGACGCGCTCGCCCTCTTCAACCAGCGCGTCACCGGCCGCCTCGGCCACACCCCGCTCGCGGAACCCGGCGCGGCGGAGGCCGCCGCGACCATCTGCCGCCGCCTCGAAGGGATACCGCTGGCCATCGAACTGGCCGCGGCCCAGGTCGGCCCCGCCACCGTCGCCGACGTCGCCGACCGCCTCGGCTCACGCTTCGACGTCCTGTCCCGCACCGGCTTCGTCTGGCCCCGGCGCCACCAGACACTGCGCACCGCGATCGGCTGGAGCCACGAGCTGTGCACCCCGCAGGAACGGCTGCTCTGGGCCCGGCTCAGCGTCTTTCGCGGCGCCTTCGACCTGGCCGCCGCGGAAGCGGTCGCCACCGGCGGCCCGCTGCGCGCCGCTGACGTCGCGCCGACCCTGGAACGGCTGGTCACCCAGTCGGTGATCATCAGGGCGGCCCCCGCCGACGACGCGTCGAGCGGCGCAGGACACCGCGAGCGCTACCGCATGCTCGACACGATCCGCGAGTACGGCGCTGAGTGGCTGCGCGAGCTGGGCGAGTCCGCCGCGACCGCCCGCCGTCACGCCGACTACTTCACCGGCCTCGCCCGCTGGGCGGACGGGAGCTGGTCGAGCCCCGACCAGCTCCTCGGCTACCGGGTGATCGAGGACACCCACCCCGACCTGCGCTCCGCCCTCGACCACTGGCTCGTCCACGACCCGGCGCAGGCCGCCGAACTGGCCGGGCTGCTGGTCTACTTCTGGACCTGCTGCGGCCACCTCAAGGAAGCCCGCTCCTATCTGGAGCGCGCCCTGGAACTGCACACCGCGCAGGACAGGGCCCACGCCCGCGCGCTCACCGGCCTCGGAGCCACCGTCACCCTCCAAGGGGACTACGCCCTGGCCACCGAGATCAGCGCCGAGGTGGAGGCCGCGGCCGAAGCGGGCGGCGACCAGGAGGAGCGGATCGCCGCCGCCTGCCTCACCGGCCTGCTGGGCCTGCTCATGGGCCAGCCGCGCAAGGCACTGGACGCGGTACGCGCGGCGCTCGGCGGCGCGCCCGGCTTCGCCTTCGACTCCCCGGACCGGCTGCGCTGCAACCTCGTCGAAGTGCTCTCCCTCACCGCCCTCGGGGACTTCGCCGAAGGCCGCGAGCGGGCCCTCGAACTGCGCGAGCACTGCGTACGCACCGGCGAGGTCTGGACCCGCTCCTACCTGGACTACCAGCTCTCCGTCGTCGCCCTCTTCTCCGGCGCCCCCACCGAGGCCATCGGCTACGCCCGCACCATGCTGGAGAGCAAACGCCTCATCGGGGACGCCTTCGGCATCGCGCTCGGCCTCGATCTGCTCGCCGCGGCCCTGGCCGCCGAGGGCCGGGCCGAGCAGGCCGCGTCGGTCTACGGCACCGGCGGCGCCTATTGGCGCAGCGTCGGCCACCCGCAGCGCGGCGCGCCGGAACTCCAACTGGTGCGCGAGCGCTGCGAGGAGACGGCCCGCGCGGCGCTCGGCGACCAGGCGTACGCCGCCGCGTACGCCCAAGGGTCCACCGCCCACGGCCCGACCGCCCTGGCCGCCGCCCTCCAGCCGGACAACCACACCGCGTGAGCGGCCCGTTCACCCCTGCCGGAGACCCGCGAGGGAACGGGGCGGCCGGTCGGACATCCGTCGGCCGGGGCCGGGGGGAGGTCGGCCCCGGCCGACGGGAACGTGCCGCGCTGTGGGGTTCGCGGCACCGGGCGGGAAGGAAGTAGGAGGCGGCGACGGTCAGTTGGAGAAGTCCTGCGTCATCCAGACCGTGCCGGAACCGTCGCGGTAGACGTCGATGCCGATGTGCGTGTAGCCGCTGCTGAGGATGTTGCGGCGGTGGCCGTCGTCAGGGGCCTTCTCGTCCAGCATCATCTGCGTCAGACCGACCGCGCTCGCGGCGATCGCGGAGGCGGAGGAGCCCACACCGCCGCCCTCGCCGATGTTCTCGCCCGCCGACGTCCAGTGCACCCCGGCGGCCGTCTCGCGGTCCCCGAAGGCCGGTTCGCCCGGGCACTGGTGGGACAGGCCGCAGCCGGACGCCATCACCTGATTGTGCGCGGCGGCGCTCTTGTTGAGCCCTTCGAGCAGCGTGTACGGGGCGAGGCCCTCCGCGGCGCGATTGCGGTTGATCAGGTCGAGCACCTGCCGCACGGCGTCCCCGGCGCTCGGCGGGTTCGTCGTGGCGGGCGGTGCGGGAGTCGTCGCCGAGGGGCTGGGCGCCGCCGTCGTGGGCGCGGTGGTCACCGGGGTGCCGGTCGGCGTGGCCGTCGGCTTGGGGCTCGGCCGTCCGGGGCGCGGGCGGTGCGTGGTGGAGATGGTCGCGGCGGGGGCGGTGGGCCGGAAACCGGCCGGCTTGCCGCCGGGCCTGTGCCCGGCCGACGCGCTCGTGTCGCCGGCGCCGGAGCCGCTGTGCCCGGCGGTGGGCGACCCCTGATGCGGTGCCCCGAGGCAGGCGAAGGCGGTGCCACCACCGAGTACGGCCAGGGCCGCGGCTCCGGTCACCGCCATGCGTATCCGCGGCTTGCGCCTCGCCCTGTGCTGGCCATGGGCGGAGTTACGGGAGTGGGCACGGCGGGACGAACTCATCGCTGGCACCTCGTGGTGGGGGAGACGTGTCGTGAGGGGGACCCGCTCACAGGAACGGTCCGGCGGGCACGACCCTAGGCCGCCGGAGCCGTCCGATCCGCCACCCGAGCCCAACTTCATGTTCCCCTAAGGAAAGCCGCAGATTCCGCTGAGCCCCGCCCCCGCCCGGGCGTCCGCAGGACCGCGGACACCGCTGAGCCCCGCCCCCGGCCGGGCGGGCGAAGAACCGCGGACAACACTGAGCCCCGCCCCCGGCCGGGCGTCCGCAGGACCGCGGACACCGCGCCTCACCAGGACACCTCGCTGGTGACCTCCTTCGCCTGCGGACGCAGCGTCGCCGTCAGCTCCGAGCGGTGGCGCGCCCCGGTGAAGGTGATGGTGAGGGTGTCCGGCGCGCTCTGCCGGGTGCTCGTGGTGAAGCCGATCGCGGGCACCGCCGAGACCAGGCACACCGCGTCCGCGCCGAACCGTATCGACGCCTGACCGCCCGTCGACTCGAAACTGTGCGTCCCGGCACCTCCTTCGCAGTCCGGCGGCCGGGCGGCGGTCGACGGCGGCGCGGCCGGCGCGGAGGACGGGCTGGTCGCGGTCGCCGTCGGGCGACGGGTCGAGGGGGACGGCGACACCGTGGGCTTGCGGGTCCGCGTCGGCGACTGCCGGGGCGTGGCCGTCGGCGAGCCGATCACCACGGAACTGGGCGAGTTGGTGGCGATCCCGGCCGCCACATCCCGCGCGGACGGCGGCAGCGGCGCCGTCGAACCCACCACGAAGCGCACGGTCAACGACACCGCCGTGACGGTGAGGACCGTGCACGACAGCCAGATCAGGAAATGGCGCAAGGACCGGGGCACCGGGCCATCATGGCCGATCCGTTACGGTGTGCCGCATGGCGAGCGTCCTTGTCGTAGAAGACGATCCCGGCATACGTGCCGAACTGATCGGGATACTCACCCGCGACGGGCACGAAGTCCGCAGCGCCGCCGACGGATTCAGCGGATTGCGCGAGGCGACCAGAACGCCGTTGGACGCGGTGATCCTCGACCTCGGGCTGCCCGACCTCGACGGCGGCGACGCGCTGCGCATGATCCGCGGCATCTCCCGCGTACCGGTCCTGATCGTCACCGCCAGGGACGACGAGGCCGAGATCATCCGGCTCCTCAACGCGGGCGCCGACGACTACCTGGTCAAACCCTTCTCCGGCGGACAGCTCACCGCCCGCCTCGGCGCCGTCCTGCGCCGCTCCGCGGGCCCCGACGGCAGGACCGGCGCCCCCAATCTGCGCGAGCCCGTCACCCTCGGACCGCTGCGCATCGACCCCGGACCCCGCACCGTCCACCTGCACGGACACGAAGTCCCGCTGACCCGCCGCGAGTTCGACCTTCTGTCCTTCCTCGCCGCCAACGCCGACACCGTCGTGTCCAAACGGCACATCCTCACCGAGGTCTGGCGCGACCCCTACGTCGAGGACCAGACCATCGACGTCCACCTGTCCTCCCTGCGCCGCAAACTCGGCGAGAGCGCGGCGGCGCCGAGCCTGCTGCGTACGGTGCGCGGCGTCGGCATCAAACTGGTGACCCCCCGGTGAGAGGGACCCTGGCCAGGGTCGCCCTGGCCGTCACCTCGATGGTGGCCCTGTCCTTCCTCATCCCGCTGGGCCTGCTGGTCCGCTCGGAGGCCCGCAACCAGGCGATCACCGCCGCCGAGCAGCGCGCCGCCGCCCTGGCGCCGGTCCTCACGCTCACCGACGACCCGGCCGCCGTACGGCAGGCCGTCTCGGGCCTCGACCCGTCGGGAAACCTGGCGGTCCACCAGCCCGACGGCCGCTCCATCGGCGCGGGCCACGCACCCCACTCCCTGCTGGTGCGCGCACAGCACGACGGCGAGTCACTGGCGCAGGACCTGCCGGGCGGCGGCTGGGTCTACCTCCAGCCGGTCGTGCTGCCGCAGGGCCGGGTCGCCGTCGTCGAGGAATTCGTCCCCGAAGCCGAGCTGAACCGCGGGGTGAACGCGTCGCTGACCGTGATGGCGCTGCTCGCCGTCGGCCTGGTCGTCGGCTCCGTCCTGGTCGCCGACCGCCTCGCCTCCCGCGTCGTACGGTCCTCCCGCAACCTCTCCTGCGCCGCCAACGCGCTCGGCCGCGGCGACCTGGAGTCCCGCGTCGACCCCATGGGGCCGCCGGAACTGCGCGAGGCCGGGCAGGCGTTCAACGCCATGGCCGCACGCATGCTGGAACTCCTCGCCGTCGAGCGGGAATTGGTCGCCGACCTGTCCCACCGCCTCAGGACACCCCTGACCGCCCTCCAGTTGGCCACCGAACGCATGGGTACGGGACCGGACGCCGCCCCCGTGGCCGCCGCGGTCGCCCAGCTCGAAACACAACTGCACGCCGTCATCACCGCGGCCCGCACACCGCTGGCCGTCGGACACATGGGCGCGCCCCAACTCGACCGGCCCGAACAGGTGTTGTGCGCCGCCACGGTGATCGTCCGCCGCCGCGCCGGATTCTGGACGACGCTCGCGGAACAGCAGGGCCGCCCCTGCCTGGTGGAAGTGACCGGCGAGGACGCCCTGATCGACCTGCCGGAGGACGACCTCGCCGCCGTCATCGACGCGCTCGTCGGCAACGTCTTCCGGCACACCGCGCCCGGCACCGCCTTCGCGCTGCGCCTGGTGCGCGCCGCCCAGTCCGTCACCCTCACCGTCGAGGACGCGGGCCCCGGCATCCCGGACCCCGACGACGCCCTCGTCCGCGGCGCCAGCACCGCGTCCACCGGCCTCGGCCTCGACATCGCCCGCCGCGCCGCAGCCGCGACCCGCGGCGCGCTGGACATCGACCGCGGCCCGATGGGCGGCACCCGCGTCGCCGTCCGCTTCGGCCTCGCCTCACCGCCGCCCAAGCGCGGACCGCTGCACCGCAGGCGGGCCCGCCTGCGCAAGTCGCCGGTCTGACGCGGCGGCCACGAAGAAGTCCTGCCCCGCGGCCGAGGGCGTGGGCCGCGGTGGCCGATTCAGCGCTCGGGAGCCGGTACCGCTCGCGCGGTGAGCCGGGTCCAGCCGGCGGGCGGCGCCAGAAGCGTACGCACATGCGGCCTGCGCGTGCGCAGCCGCACCTCGCCCCGGTAGCCGCTCAGGATGAGGTGGCTGAGGTGTTCGAGCGCCCTGACGGCGAAGCCGCTCGCCGGACACATGCCCTCGCCTTTGCCGAACGGCAGGTAGGACCGCCGCTGTTCGTCGGTCGGCCGCTGCCAGCGCGAGGGGCGGAAGTCCAGCGGCGCCTCCCAGACGGCCGCCGACCGGTGGATCGCGTGCGTACCGATCAGGACGTGCTCGCCCTCGCGGACCTCGGCCCCGGCGATCTCGTGGTCGGCGGCGGCCACTCTCATCAGCCGCCAGGCGGTCGGATACAGGCGCAGCGCTTCCCTGACCAGGTGGTGGACCTGCTCCCGCCGCACCGTCGGGGTGTTGTAGCCGTGCCGGACCCCGAGCAGCACCACCCATTCGAGCGTCACGCCGGTGAAGCCGACCGTGGACAGCACGAGGCGTTGCAGCACCTGCGCGCGATCGGCCGTCGACAGCTCGCCGGGCAGCCCCAGCACGAGGTCGACCAGATCCCGCGCCCCGTCCTCCTGAGCGGACAGCCGCCCGAGCTGTTCGGCGAGCCCGGCCCGGACGGCGGGCACCGTACGGTGCGAGCGTCTCAGCACATGGCCGACGACGTCGTCGGCGACCACACTCGACGTCACATACGTGTCGACGAGCGCGTTGATCGCGGTGTGGCTCCGGTCCGCGATGACGGGGGCGAAGTACCGCCGGACCACCTCGACGCCCCAGCGCTGGTGCCGCAGACGGCCGCGACCGTCACACACCTCGCCGAGAGCCGCGCCGAGGTCGAAGGACGACGCGGGATCGTGCCGGGCCAGGACCCTGAGCAGTTCACGCGAGGCTTCGCCCCTGACCGCCGGGGGCAGGGACTCCGGCCCGAGGCGGAAGAATCCGGACTGGGACAGATAGTCGCCCGCCTGCTCGACCAGCACGTCACGGGCCGCGTCGGCGTCGGCCACGAACAGGGTGCCGAAGCGCAGCCGGAACGGCCCGTCACGGCCCGCCGCCTGCTCCTCCCACCGCCGCAGGTCCGGCCACAGACTCTTCCTGTCGAGGAACACGGGTCGCCCGCCTTGTCGGATACGGGACGGAACGCGCGCCGCGTACGGCCGCCCGTCCCGTCCCCGCGCGGAGAAGACGTCAGGCGTTGTGCCCGTACCTGTCGCCGTACTGGTTGCGCCGCGCACGCGCCTCACCGCTGAGCGCGCGAAGGCTCCTGACGATCCATGACATCGTGGCCGTCCTCCTTGTCGGTCCGAGTGGTGCCCGGTCCTGCTGCGGGCGTCAGTCCTGCTGCCCGTAGCCGACGAAGTACCCGTGCCACCGTGCGCGCATCTCGCCGCTGAGCGCCCGAAGGCCGCTGGTCACCCATGACATGGCGTACTCCTTGTCGGTCGGTGCTCCCGGAAGGTGACGGTACTCCCACGAGCGAACCGGGCGAACCGCCGAAACCGGCCAAAGACGGCGCGAGGCGCGCCCGGTGGACCGGGCACGCCCCACGCCGTCGGACCAGGGGTCAGCCGAAGATCCACTTCTGGTTGGCGGCCCCGCCGCACGTCCAGGTCTGCAACCGCGTCCCGTCCGCCGACGCATTGTCCTTCGCGTCAAGGCACTTGTCCGCGCCCGTGTTCGTCAGGTCGTGGGCGTCGGTGTACTTCCACTGCTGCGCCTGGGTGCCGTTGCACGTGTAGAGCTGCACGACCGCGCCGTCCGCCGTCGAACCGCCGTCCACGTCGAGGCACTTGCCCAGCGCCCGTACCGTCCCGTCGGCGCCGAGCGTCCACTGCTGGGCCACATTGCCGGTGCAGTCGTGGAGCTGGACCGGCGTACGGTCGGCCGACGAGCCGCCCGCCACGTCCACGCACATGCCGCCGATGCCCTTGATCGAGCCGACCCGGTCGGAGCCGCCAGACCCGCCGGACCCGCCGGTGCCGCCGCCCGCCGTCGTGCCGGAGCCGCTGGCCCACTGCGACGCCCGTACGTAGTCGACCGTCATCGTCTGCGGGAAGGACGTCGAACCGTCGGGCGAGCCCGGCCAGTCACCGCCGACCGCCAGGTTGAGGATCAGGAAGAACGGGTGGTCGAACACCCACGTGTTGCCGCCCGCGTCCGACGGCGTACGCGTCTGGTAGACCGTGCCGTCCACCGTCCAGGTGATCGCGCTCGGGCTCCAGTCCACACCGAAGGTGTGGAAGTCGTCCGCGAAGGCCGCGCCGCCGGGCAGTGTGTACGGGGACCCGATACCGGCCGCGCCCGAGTAGCCGGGGCCGTGGATCGTGCCGTGGACGGTGCCGGGCTCCCGTCCGATGTTCTCCATGATGTCCAGCTCACCGCTGTTGGGCCAGCCGACGCTGCCGATGTCGCTGCCCAGCATCCAGAACGCCGGCCAGATGCCCTGGCCGCGCGGGATCTTGATGCGGGCCTCGAAGTGACCGTACGCCTGAGTGAAGGTCGAGGCCGTGTTCAGCCGCGCCGAGGTGTACTTACAGGGTCCGTACCAACAGGACAGTCCGGTGTCGGAGTTGGGCCGTGCGGTGATCACCAGGTGCCCGTCGCCGTCGAGAGCGGCGTTGGAGGTGCTGTCGGTGTAGTACTGCAACTCGTTGTTGCCGTTGCCCGAACCACCCTTCTCATGCGTCCACTTGGCGGGGTCGGGCGCGCTGCCCGCGGGGCCGTCGAACTCGTCGGACCAGGTCTGCCGGCCCTCGGCGGCGTCCGCCCTCGACGTGCCGGGACCGGTCGCCGCCACCAGGACGGCGGCCACCAGAGCGGCGGCGACCAGGACGACCAGTCCGCCGAGCGACCATCTGCGTGCGCGGTGTGCAGCCATGGGTTACGTACCTTGTCTGTGGGGGGAGATCAGGGTTCGCGTCGGCGGCGGCCGGGCGTACGGCGTCGGGGGAGGCGGGGGCCGTGGCCGGGGGAGCGCTCTCACGGGAGCGACGACCGCCGCCGACGGCCCCGATGCTACGCACGGTCACCCTGCCCGCCAACCCGCCCGGACAGCCGCCCGCACGCCCGTGACGTGCCCGAACTGCGAGGACGCCGATCGGCCCGAGGCGCTGATAAGCCGCTCTTAACCGGCCCTTAAGACACGGCGTTCGTGATCGTCCGTCACCGGCCGGACCTCCCGCGCCGCCGGACCGGCACCGACCCTCGGCGTGCCCAGGAGGACTCGGCTAGGGTACGGACGAGTCCGGGCCCCGAGACGTTTCGGGCAGACCGGCCGCGGGCCGAGCGTGGGGGAGACAAGGTGGGCGCAGCCGTTCCGAGCGGCACGGATGAGCCGAACGAGCCGTCCGCCGCTGAGTCCGAGGTGACCTCGGTCGTCGTGCACGCCTCCGGAGCGGTCGTCACCCGCCGCGCGCGCGTCACGGTGCCGACCGGAACCGCCGAGACCACCGTCCGCGTCGAGGGCCTGCCGCCCACGCTCTACGAACAGTCGCTGCGCGGCCGGGTGGTGAACGGCCCGCACGGGCTGCGCGTGACCGACGTACGGCTGGACGTGGGCGCCACCGTGCACCGGGGCGAGCAACTGCCCTCGCTGCGGCTGGACCTGGAGGACGCCGAGGACCAGCAGTCCCGGCTCCAGGACCGCAAGTACCGGCTGGAGAGCGAGATCGAGGAGGTGGCGGCGCTGCGCGCCGAGCCGCCGCAGCCGCGCAGGGGCGACCCGCCCCGCTGGGCGCCCGTCGAGTCCTTCCTCGCCCTGGCCGGATTCGTCGACACCCGACTCGGCTTCCTGCACGAGCGGTTGCGGGCCACCGAGGACCAACTGGCGCGCGCCGACCACGACGTGGACGTCCTGCGGGCGCGACTGCACCAGTCGTCCACCGCCCTGAGCGCCGAGCGCACCGACCCGGCCGTCGGCGCGGTCGTGACACTGGCCTCCGAGGTGACCGACGCGGCCGACGTACCGGACGCGTCGGCCGACGCAGCGGACGCGCCCGAAACCCGCGAGGACACCTCCCCGACCGGCGAGGCCGGGACACCCGCCGACGCCCCGGCCGAGATCGACGTGGAGGTCGAGGTCGAGTACCACGTCCCCGGCGCCACCTGGGTCCCCGCCTACCAACTCCGCCTGGAGGGCACCAGTGGCGCGGGCACGCTCGTCCTGCGCGCCTGCGTCGCCCAGCGCACCGGCGAGGACTGGTCGGGCGTACGTCTCGCGCTGTCCACCGCGGACCTGCTGCGCCGCTCCGACCTGCCCGAACTGCGGTCGCTGCGGATCGGCCGCACCCAGCAGGAACCGCAGACCCCCGGATGGCGCGAACCGCCGCCAGGGCTCGCCGAGTTGTTCTCCGGCTACGACGGCGCCGCCGCGGCCCACCCCGCCGCGTCGCGCGGTCCGGCCCGGCCGTCGGGCCCGGGCGCCCCCAGGTCCATGAACGCGTGGCTCGGCGGCGTCGAGGACGACCTGGAAGAGGCCGACTTCTCGCCGGACCTGGCGGCGGGCGGCGCGTACGGACCCGCGGAGCCCGGCGGCGCGGCCGAGGCCGTCGGCTACGGCGGTTCGTTCGGCGGGCCGGTGCCCGCACCGGGAGCGGCGCCGCCCCCGGCTCCGCTCGCCGCCGCGGCGCCCATGTCCCAGGCGCACGCCGAGCCCGCGACGGACCGCGCACGCGGCAGGTCGGCGCCCGTCGCCCGCAGCGCCCGGCGCAAAGTCGCGCCGCCCGTATTGCCGCCGTCCACCGCGCCGTCCGTGGACATGCTCGATTACGGCCGCCTGACCGTCGCGGGTCCCGACGCTGGCGCCGAGCGCGGCACGCTGCGACCGGAAGCCGCCCCGATCGCCACCGTGGTCACCGAGTACCGGCGCAGGGCCGAGACCGTCGGCCGCCTCCCGCGGCCCGCGCACGCGGTCGACGTACGGACCTCGGCCGGCTCCTTCGACTACCGCTTCGACACCGCCGCGCCCGCGGACGTGGTGTCCGACGGCGCGTGGCACATCGTGCCGGTCAGCGAGGTGCCGGTCGTGACGGAGTCGCTGCACGTGTGCGTCCCCGCGGTGGACACGGCCGTCTTCGGCACCGTCCTGGTCACCAACACCTCCCCGCACGCGCTGCTCGCCGGTCCGGCCGACGTCATGGTGGACGGCGACTTCGTCCTCACCGCGGCCCTGCCGACCCTCGCCTCCGGACAGCGGCAGGCGGTCGGCGTCGGCGTGGCCGAGAGCGTCCAGGTGGCCCGCCGCACCCACATGCGCGAGTCCACCGCGGGACTGCGCGGCGGCACGACCGTCCTCGACCACACCGTGGAGATCGAGGTCGCCAACCGCCTGCCGTACCCCGTCGTCGTTGAGGTCCGCGAGCGCGTACCGGTGTCGACCGACAAGGACGTCCGTATCGAGGAGCACCGGGCGCGACCGGCCTGGACGGAACCCGAGGAACCGCTCACGGGCCAGGGCGGCTCGTACGTCCGCGGAGCGCGCGTGTGGCGCGTGGAGTTGGCACCCGGCCGGACCACGACGCTCACCGGAGGGTTCGAGGTCCGCCTCCCCGCGGGCAAGTCGGTCGTCGGCGGAAACCGGAGGAAGTGAACCGTGACCACCCCGGAGACCCTGACCGACGGGACCGGCGCGCCCGGCGCCGATGACACGCCCGCCGAGCCGGACGCGCTCTTCCTCCCGGTCACCACCGTGACCTGCCTGGAGGACCGCGCCCAGGTCGAACGCACCGGCACCGCGCGGCTCACCGCGGGCGTCCAGCGCCTGCGGATCGGCCCGGTCACCCCGCTGACCGTCGACCGGTCCCTGCGCGCCGAGATCTCCGCGCACACCGAGGGGGACGACGACACGGACCTCGGCGCGGACGGTCCGCGCGTGTTCGACGCCCGCGTCATCCGCACCTACACCCCCGCGCCTCCCGGCGGGCCGGGCCCCGACGCGTCCGAGCTGCGCCGCGAAGTCGACTCCCTGGAACGGGAGATGCGCGAGGTCGGACAGCTGCGGCAGCGCCTGGACAGCGCGCTGGCCGTGGTCCACCAGGCCAAGGCCGATCTGCACCGCGACATCGTGCAGGGCGCGGGAGCGGGCGCCGCCGACCCCGAGCGCTGGGCCGACCGCCTGGAGCGCGTGGACGAGGACGCCGAGACCAGGATCGGCGAACTCCACCGGCTGCGCCGCCGCGAGCACGACCTGAACGAGGAACTGCGTACGGCGCGTACGGCGTTGGCGGCCACCGAGACCGAACCCCCGGTGCTCACTGCCTTCGTGGAACTCGTCGTGGAGGCGCCCGAGGCCGGTTCCGCGCGGATCCGCGTCGTGAGCCTCGTCCCGTGCGCGCTGTGGCGCCCCGCCTACCGCGCGACGCTCGCCGCCGACCGCGACAGCGTCACCCTGGAGACCGACGCCTTCGTGTGGCAGGACACCGGCGAGGACTGGAACGGCGTACGGCTGTCCCTGTCCACCGCGCGCCCGACGCTCGCCGCGGCCCCGCCGGAGCTGACCGAGGACGTCCTGACCCTCAGGGAACGCACCGTCGAGGAGCGCCGGACCGTCGAGGTGGACCTGCGCGAGGAGGACGTCACGACCGTGGGCGGCGACTCGGCCGCCGACACCGCGGACGGCGCGGGACCGCTGCCCGGCCTGCACGACGGCGGCGCGGTCCGCGTCCTGCACGCGCCCCGCCCCGTCACCGTCCCCTCCGACCGGCGCCCGCACCGCGTCCACCTGTCGGCCTTCACCGCCGCCTGCCGCACCGAGGACACCTGCGCCCCCGAACTGTCGCCCCTGGTCGTGACCACCGCGCGGTTCCCCAACGCCGCCGGCCACGTCCTGCTGGCCGGCCCCGTCGACCTGGTGCGCGACAGCGGCTACACCGGCCGGGCCACGATGCCCTTCGTCGGTACGGGCGAGGACGTACGCCTGTCCTTCGGCAGCCAGGACACCTTCCGGGTCGTCCGCCACACCGAGGAGCAGCGCGACACCACCGGTCTCGCCGGGATCAACCAGCGCACCGTGATCACCCGTCAGGTGCGGCTCTTCGTCTCCCGCCTGGACCAGCCGAGCGCCGAGCACCCCGGCGACACCGGCCGGCCGGGCGCCGACCTCACCCGCGAGGTCGTGATCCGCGAACGCGTCCCCGTCTCCGAGGTCTCGGCCGTCGAGGTCCGCACCCTGCCCGACCGCTGCCGCCCGGCGCCCGACGAGACCGACGACGACGGCATCGTCCGCTACGTCCAGCGCCTGGCTCCCGGCGAGCGCCGCGAGATCACCCTCGTCTACGAGGTCAGCGCGTCGAGCGCGGTGACCGGTCTGTGACGCGGCCCTGACGCCCTTACGCAGGACCGCCGTTCAGCCCGCTGCCGCCCGGTAGGGGCGGAAGAATTCGCGCAACTCCCGCGCGTACAGCTCGGGTTCCTCGAACGCCGCGAAGTGGCCGCCGCGCGCGGGCTCGGTGACGCGTACGGCGTTGGCCGTACGCTCGAGCCAGGCCCGCGGCGGGCGGGCGATGTCGCCGGGGAAGAGCGAGAAGCCGGAGGGCACTTCGACGCGGCGGGTGAGCTGGGCCGACGGGATCGCGGAATTCGCGTGGTACATCCGCATCGACGAGGCGATCGTCCCGGTGAGCCAGTAGATGGTCACGTTGGTGAGGATCTCGTCCTTGGTGAAGCTCCGCTCGATGTCGCCGCCGCAGTCGCTCCACGCCCGCAGTTTCTCCACGATCCACGCGGCCAGCCCCGCGGGCGAGTCCTGGAGCCCGACGGCCGCGGTCTGCGGCTTCGTACGGTGCATGGCGGCGTATCCGCCCTCGGCCGCGCCCCAGGCGGCGGTCTGCTGGAACCAGGCGCTCTCCTCGGGTGTGAGCTCCGCCGGATCGCCCGCGAAGACGGGCAGGCCGCCGTCGGTGCGGTGGACGGCCACCACCCGGTCGGGGTGGTCGAGCCCGAGGTAGCGGCTCACATGGCTGCCGATGTCCCCGCCTGCCGCGCCGAATCGCGCGTAGCCGAGGACGTCCATCAGCTCCGCCCACAGGCCGCTGACGGCGACGGAGTCGAGCGGCCGTCCCGCGGCGGGGCGGTCGGAGTACCCGTAGCCCGGCATGTCGGGCACGACCACGTCGAAGGCGTCGGCCGGGTCGGCGCCGTGCGCGGCCGGATCGGTGAGGAGCGGGACGACCTTCGCGTACCGCCAGAAGGAGTCCGGCCAGCCGTGGCTGAGGACCAGCGGCAGGACGGGCCCCGTGGGCGCGACGGCGCGGGCGTGGACGAAGTGGATGCCGAGCCCGCTGATCGGGGCCCGGAACCGGGGGAGCCGGGCCAGCGCCGCCTCCTGCGCCCGCCAGTCGAAGCCGTCCGCCCAGTAGGCGACCAGTTCGCGGAGGTAGTCCAGGTCGGTTCCGAGCGACCATCCCGCGTCCTCGGGCGCGTCCGGCCAGCGCGTCGCGCGCAGCCGGGTCCGCAGGTCGTCGAGCGCGGCGGCGTCGGCCCGCGGGGCGAAGGGTTCGGGGCGGGACGGGGCATCGGGCATGGGACGCATGCTAACGCCGCGTACCCCGGCGGCCCCGGAACGGGGAGCGTGGCGAATCCGGACGTCGGCCACTGGTAGCCGACCGTTCAACAGGTCGTCTCCCGCAGGGGTCTGGCCTCCGCCCATGCGTCACGGAAAGATAACAGGTATGGACCGAACGGCCTCGATGTTCCGGGGCGTTCGGTCCCACTGGTGCCCTCCCGCACCGCGCGTCTCCGCCACCTCCGCCATGTCGAACGGAGCAACAGATGTCCGACCACGGGATCTCCCGCCGCAGCGTCCTCGCGGCCACCGCCGCCGTCGGCGCGACCGTCGCCGTCAGCGGCGTCACCGCCGCGACCCCGGCCGCCGCCGCGGCCCCCACGCTGCCGAACGGCACCAGCAAGGACAAGGTCCTCGTCGTGGGCATGGACGGCCTGCGCCACGACAGGATCGACGCGGCCACCGCCCCTCACCTCAAGTCCCTGATGGCGAACGGCACCTACGGCACCAGCCTGCTCTACGCGAACCCGATGGCGGCCACCGTCTCCGGCGCCGGCTGGTCGACCATCGCCACCGGCGTGTGGCCCGACAAGCACGGCGTGAAGGACAACACCTTCGCGGGCAAGAACTACGGCGCCTACCCGGGCTTCATCAAGCGCATCGCGTCCGTGAAACCGGCCCTGTCCACCTACGTGGCCGTCGACTGGAAGCCGCTCGACGCGCAGGGCACCTTCACCGACGGCGCGGACGGCAAGGTCGTCTACGACGGCGACACAGCCGACTACACCGTCACCGACGCCCAGATCGTCGCCGACTCCGAATCCGTCCTGCGCGATCAGAACCCGGATGTCGCCTTCGTCTACTTCGGCAACACCGACGAGGTCGGACACGCCTCGGGCGCCGCCAGCCAGGCGTACCTCAAGGCCATCGCCACCCAGGACGGCTACCTCGGCCGCCTGCTCGCCGCGGTCAAGGCCCGTCCCACCTACGCGAGCGAGCGCTGGACGGTCATCGTCGCCACCGACCACGGCCACCTGGACGCGGGCGGCCACGGCGGCTCCACCATCGAGGAGCGGCGTACCTTCGTGCTGGCCCAGGGGCCCGGCATCGCGGCGGGCCTGCGGCCCATCGACACCCGCCTGGTCGACGTGGCCGCCACGGTCTTCAAGCAGCTCGGCATCGTCCCCGCCGCCTCCTGGGGCCTGGACGGCAAGCCCATTCAGGAGCGCTCGACCGATCCCTTCGACGCGCTGACGCTCTCACCGCGCACCGACGAGACCGGCATCCCCGCCGGGGTCCTGGGCTACACGCACACCACGCCCAGCGGCTGGTCGATCATCAACTCCGCGATGGGCACCGGCGGTGTCACCGAGTGGCGCGGCTGGTCCTTCGCCACCGACGAGTTCTGGTCCCGCGCCCAGGCCGACCAGTCGCGTGAACTCAACGTCCGCTCGCGCGGGGTCTTCGCGGTCGCCGACTCCGACGAGTGGGCCGACAAGTCCTTCTCCGGCACGTTCGACTCGACGCTCGTCACCCCCGCCCACGCGGTCACCGCGGGCTCCAAGGTGACCCTCGACTACGTCACGCACTACCTCCAGGAAGGCAGCCAGAAGGCCGAGATCCTCGCCTCCTGGAACGGCGGCACCCCGACGGTCGTCAAGACCTACACCGCCGACACGGTCGCCAAGGTGGAGTCCCTCACCCTGACCGCGCCCGTGGGCGCCTCCAGCGTCAGCTTCCGCTTCCACTACACCGGTTCCAACAACTGGTACTGGGTGATCGACGCGGTCAAGATCACCGCCTAGCCGCCCGATGTCCGGGCAGGGGGCGCCGCCACCGGCATCCGCGGCCCCCTGCCCGCCCGACCCGGCACCCGAAAGTGCGGGAGAAGACGCAGGTCAGCCCTGGCCGAAAGCCGGATGCGAGGCGATCGGCCGACTGGCAGACTCCGCATATGCCCCATGCAGACGTCGCGCCCGGAGTGTCCCTCGCCTACGAGACCTTCGGCGACCCCGCCGATCCCGCCGTCCTGCTCGTGATGGGCTTCGGCGCCCAGATGATCTCCTGGCACGAGGACTTCTGCCGCGCGCTCGCGGACCGTGGCCGCCACGTCATCCGGTACGACAACCGCGACTGCGGGCTGTCCACCTCCTTCGACGCCCACCCCGTCGACATGGGCCGGTTCATCGCCGCGGTCAGCTCGGGGGACATCGCCTCCGCCCTGGCCATGGTCCCCTACACGCTCCAAGACATGGCCGACGACGGCCTCGGCCTGCTCACCGCGCTCGGCATCGACCGGGCCCATGTCCTCGGCTCCTCGATGGGCGGCATGATCGCCCAGACGATGGCCATCCACCGGCCGTCGCGGGTGTTGACCCTGACCTCGATGATGTCCTCGACCGGCGAGTCCGAATACGGCCGGCCGACCCCCGAGGCGCAGGCGGTGCTCTTCGCCCCGAAACCGGCCGACCGCGAAGGCTATGTCGCCGCGGCGGAAAGGGAGTTGGTGTGGGCCTCCCGGCGCTACGGCGACGCCGACGCCCTGCGCGACCTGGCCGCCCGCAGCTATGACCGCGCCTATCACCCCTCCGGCGTCGGTCGGCAGCTCGGCGCGATGATCCTCGGCGGCTCACGCGCGGACGCACTCCGGAAGCTCAAGGTGCCGACCCTCGTCATCCACGGCTTGGACGACACCCTGATCGGCCCCAGCGGCGGGGAGCGCACCGCGGAGTTGGTGCCAGGGGCCGAACTCGTCCTGATCCCCGATATGGGCCACGACCGCCCCCGTGAGCTGTGGCCCGAGATCATCGGCCTCGTGGCGGAGCACACCGCCTGAGCGATGACCGCGCCGCGGTCGCGCAGCGTCCGTCAGGTCGCGGAGCCCCGGCGGACCGGCCTCGCCCGCGTACGGCCCGGCGGCCGTACGGACACCGCTCCAGGACGCCCTCGTCGACGAGGCGGTTCAGCGGCTCGGCAGGCGCCTCGCGCGGGATGCCGAGGGCGCGCGGACCTGGCAGGGTTCTCAGTGTGCACGCGTGTCGGTCCACGGATACGTCCCCGGACGCGGCCCTGGGCGGCCGTCCGCGTACACCACCAGAGCCGCCGACCCGTTCACCGGCGCACCCGCACCAGCCATCAGGAGCTGACCACGATGCTCGACCCCGACGTCCGCCGCGTCCTCGACGGCACCTCACTCGCCCACATCGCGACCGTCCTGCCCGACGGCGCCCCGCACACCGTCCCCGTCTGGATCGGCACCCACGGCGACCGCGTCACGATCTTCACCGGCCCGCGGTCCCGCAAAGCCCGCAATCTGCGCCGCGACCCGCGCGTGGCGCTCTCCCTCACCCCGGCCGACAACCCCTTCCAGCCGGTCGTCATCCGCGGCAAGGTCGTCGAATGGCTGGAGGGCGACGCCGTCTGGGAGATCATCGACCGGATGGCGACGAAGTACACCGGCGGCCCCTACTCGCGCGACAACGAGCTCGTCGTCGCGCTCATCGAGCCCGAGCACCAGAGCGTGGGCATGGGCTGAGGATTCCGCAGGGCCGCGCGCCGCCGTCCGGACGCGTCAACGTCCCACGGCGTAGCCCTGCATGCCGCGCGGATTCGCGGCGGCCGACAGCACGCCCGTCTCCGGATCGCGCGCGACGGCGGAGATCCGCCCCTCCGACCAGGCGCCGCCGACGCTCACCGCGTGCCCCCGGCGGCGCAGTTCGGCCACGACATCGGGACCCGTCCGCTCCTCGACGGTGAGGCTGCCCGGCACCATGGCCCGCGGGTAGAAGGAGCCGGTGAAGCTGTCGGTGTGCCAGTTCGGCGCGTCGACGGCGCCTTGCAGGTCGTAGCCGCCGCGCACCCGGTCGCGGAGCGCCACGGCGAGGAAGAAGTGCACCTGCCACTGGTCCTGCTGGTCGCCGCCGGGGGTGCCGAAGGCGAGGACGGGCACCCCGTCGCGCAGCGCCAGCGACGGACTGAGCGTCGTGCGCGGCCTGCGGCCGGGGGACAGGGAGTTGGGCAGACCCTCCTCGACCCAGGTCATCTGGAGCCGCGTGCCGAGCGGGAAGCCCAGCTCCGGTATCACCGGATTCGACTGGAGCCACCCCCCGCTGGGCGTCGCCGAGATCATGTTGCCCCAGCGGTCCACGACATCGATATGACAGGTGTCGCCGCGCGTGCCGCCGTCGACCGCGACCGTCGGCTCGCCCGCCCCGGCCCCGGTCGGCGCCACCCGCGCACCCGCGCCCTGCCCCGCGGCGGTCGCGTACGCGCTCAGCTTCGGCGTCCGACCCTCGGGGCCGCCGGGCCGCAGTTCGTACGAGGCCCGCTCACCGATGAGTTGGCGGCGGCCGGTGTTGTACGCGGTGGACAGCAGCGCGTCGAGCGGGACGTCCGACGCGTCGCCGTACCACGCCTCGCGGTCGGCCATGGCGAGCTTCGTGCCCTCGACCAGCCGGTGGACATACGCGGCGGACCCGTACGCGGGCAGGTCGGCGGCGCGCGACGGCAGCAGGGCGAGCTGCTGGAGGAAGGCCGGGCCCTGACTCCACGGACCCGCCTTGCAGACCGTCCAGCCATCCCACTCATACGTGGCGGGCTCCTCGTACGACGCGGACCAGCCCGCCAGATCGGCGGCCGTGAGCGTCCCGGTGTGCCGCTCGCCGCTGGTGTCCATGGTCGGACGGGCGGCCTGGGCGACGATCGCCTCGGCGACGAAGCCCTCCCGCCAGATCCGGCGCGCGGCCTCGATCTGCGCGACCCGGTCCCCGCCGCCGTCC
Organism: Streptomyces sp. NPDC003300; assembly: GCF_040610915.1. NCBI lineage: Bacteria > Bacillati > Actinomycetota > Actinomycetes > Kitasatosporales > Streptomycetaceae > Streptomyces > Streptomyces sp. NPDC003300. The sequence continues at coordinate 53,576 of NZ_JBEXNE010000035.1, forward strand.
GCTTCCGCCTCGGCGATCAGCCGCCGCCAGGTCGCGGCGAGCGCCGGATTGCGCCACAGCTCGCCGGGACGCGGCGCCTCGCCGCCCGGCAGATACAGCTCCGCGGACGTCGTCCACTCCGTCTCGAACAGCTCACGCACCGTCTCGACGGTCGCCGTGACGCGCTCGACCGGCGGATGACCGTCCGCCGCGTATCCGATCGCGTAACGCAGCACCTCGGCGAGGGACGCGGTGCCGTAGTCGCGCAGCAACGTCATCCAGGCGTCGAACGCGCCGGGCACGGCGGCGGCCAACGGCCCGGTACCGGGCACCAGGTCCAGGCCGAGCGAGCGGTAGTGGGCGACGGTCGCGCCCGCGGGCGCCACCCCCTGCCCGCACAGCACCCGTACCTCCCCCTCGGCGGGCCCGACGATGATCGGCACCTCGCCGCCGGGACCGTTGAGGTGCGGCTCCACGACGTGCAGCACGAAAGCACCGGCCACGGCGGCGTCGTACGCGTTGCCGCCGCCCTCCAGTACGGCCATCGCGCTCTGGGAGGCGAGCCAGTGGGTGGAGGCCACCATGCCGAAGGTGCCTTGGAGGGTCGGCCTGGTCGTGAACATGCGCTGCGCCTCTCTCGGGTCGGGCAACTCCCGTCAGAGCGCGTCCCGTTGCCCGCGTCGAGGGCCGTCCGCCGCCATGACCTGGCACATCACGGTGCCGCGTCCTTGCACGCAGGCTAGCGACCGGGAAGCGGCGGGTCCGCGGCGGTCCACCATCCGGGCCCGCGCGGGCCCTTGACGGTGCGTCAGGCGACCGGTCGTCAGCGCCGCACGGCGCCTATGGTCAGCGGATGGATGCCCGTACCGGCGCAGTGCTCGGTCTTGTCGGCGAGGAACAGCGCCGCCTTCTGGTTCGGCGGATAGATCCGCAGCCCCTCGACCTTCGTCAGCTTGCACTGGTCGGCGCTGTAGCCGCCCTGACCGTTGCTGTCGTGCAGCTCCGCGTACGCGGTCGCCTTCGGCGCCAGCGAGACGGTGCCGTGCGAACCGCCGTCACGGTCGGCCGCGGGACCGGCCTGCGCCCCGGCCGTCTTGACGTACGAGACGCCCGGATAGCCCGTCAGCGTGCACGCCGTGCTGCCGGTGTTGGTGAAGACGACCTTCGCGTGGTACTGCCCGGCGCCGACCTCGGCGTCCTTCAGCGCCACGCTGAGGTGGTCGCTGACGCACGCGCTCGGCCCCGCCGCCTCGGCCGACGCGCCGCCGGAGCCGTCCGCCGACGACGTGGGCGTACCGCCCGGCGCGCTCTGCGTACCGTCGCCCGTCGTGGACGGCGCACCGGCGGACGGGGAGTCGGACGGCGCCGCGCTGACCGAGACGGACGAGCCCGCCGGAGCGGCGGACCCGCCGTCGTCCGAACAAGCCGTCAAGGTCAGGGCCGCCGTGGCCAGAGCCGCGGCGGGCACCATCACGCGTACGGACAGGCTGCGCATCGTGGGACCTCCGTGCGTCCTGGGGCCGGAAGACCGACCCCGTCGTACTCATTCACCGTGTGATGCCACGCCTGCCCCTGTCCTCCCTGGCTACACAGGCGCCCCAGGTCCGGGGGCACCTCGGGGCATCCGCCCCGACGGCGGCGGGGGCTACGCGTTCGGCGCCGGGGCCGCGTCCCGATCCTGCGCGTTCCCGGCCTGTTCGCGCATCGCCCACGGGGACCCATACGCGACGAGCAGGTCGAGGAAGGGCCGCGCGTCGAACGCCTCGGGGCCGAGGACACCGCTGCCGCTCCAGGTGCCGTCGGCGAGGAGTTCGAGGGCGATCACCGGATTGATCGCCGTCTGCCAGACGACGGCCTGGGAACCGTACTCCCGCATCGACCACTGGTTGTCGACCACGTGGTAGAGGTAGACCTCGCGCGGGCGGCCGTCCTTGGTGCCCTTCACCCAGGTGCCCGCGCAGGTCTTGCCGTGCATCCGGTCGCCGAGCGCGGCCGGGTCCGGCAGCACGGCGGCGACGACGTCCCTGGGGGAGACCCGGGCCGGACCCCGGTCGGTGGCGACGGTGACCGGGTCCGTACGGTCCAGGCCCAGGTCGTGGAGGGTCTGGAGCTTGTCGATGAAGTCCTGGCCGAGACCGTATTTGAACGTCACCCGGCGGGCGTCGACCCAGCGCGGGATCAGCAGCACCTCCTCGTGCTCGACGTTCACGCACTCCACCGGGCCGATGCCCTCGGGGAAATCGAAGATCTCGGGCTGGCTGAACGGCGCCGTGGTGTACCAGCCGCGGTCCTTCTCCCACACCACCGGCGGGTTCAGACACTCCTCGATGGTGGTCCAGATACTGAACGACGGCGCGAAGTCGTAGCCGTCCACCGTGAGATTCGCGCCGTCGCGCACCCCGATCTCGTCGATGCCGTCGAAGAGGTGGTCGGCGGCGTAGCGGGCGAAGACATCGGACATGCCCGGCTCCACGCCCATGCCGACCAGAGCCAGCAGCCCGTCCTCCTCCCACGCCTTCGCCTGCGCGAACTGGTCGTCGCCGAGCTTCGTGCCGCACTCCTCGTGGGGCCGCCGCGCGTGCGGCACCGACAGCGACATCGCCATGTCCATATACGTCGCCCCGGCCCGGTGCGCGGCCTGGAACAACGGCATGACGAAACGCGGGTCGGTCGCGTTGAGCAGCACGTCGCACCGCCGCTCCCGCAGCAGATCCTCCACGGAGAGCTGGTCGGAGGCGTCGATCCTGGCCGTGCTGAACCGGTCCGCCGCCTCGCCCAGTGCCGTGACGGCCGCCTCGGCCCGGCCCGGGTCGTAGTCGGCGACGACCATGTGCTCGAAGAAACCGCGTCGGGCGGCGATCCGGGTGATGGCGCTTCCGACGCCTCCGGCTCCGATGAGCAGTACACGCATGGCGGGGTTCCTTCCGCTGGTCGAGTGGGTGAGCGGGTGAGCGGTGCGGCCGGGGCCCCCGCACGGGGGGTGCTCGCGCCGTGGAGTGATGGAACCGCCGGCGGCGCCGTAAGGTCAATGCCGTTGGCGTAAGCTCCCGGCCGTGGCCAAGAAGGTGGTGGACGGAGCCGCGCGGCAACGACGTCGGCCGACGCGGCAGGGCGAGGTGCTCAGCCACGAACTGATCGTGGAGACCGCCCTGCGCATGCTGGCGGAACACGGCGCGCAGGGGCTGACCGCGCGGCGGCTCGGCCTGGCACTCGGCGCCGACCCCAGCTCCCTCTACCGCTACTTCCGCGGCATGGACGCCCTCGTCCTGGCCATCGCCGACGAACTGATGGGCCGGGCCCTGGCGGGCTGGACGCCGACCGGCCAGTGGCGGCGCGATCTGCGCGACCTGGGCCTGCGGATCCACCGCGCGTATCTCGCCCACCCGCAGGCGGCGGTGCTGACCGCCAGCCGGGTCAGCGGGGGGAAGCGCGAACTGGCCGCGGACGAGGCCATCCTGGGCATCCTGCACCGCGCCGGCTTCACCGGCCCCGGCCTCGTACGCGTCTACCACGTCTTCATCGACGGCTGCCTGGCCTTCGCCGCCCTGGACGCGGCCTCGCTGGCGCTGCCCGCCGCCGCCCGCGCGGCCGACGAGGAGATCTGGCAGGACACGTACGCGGCCCTGTCGCCCCGCACCCACCCGCACATCGCCGCGACCGCGCCCCTGCTCGCCGCCCGGATGACCCGCAGCGCCTATCCCGACGCCCTGGACATGCTCATCGCGCAGGCCGCCCGCGAACTGCCCCCGGCCACGCGCTGACCGACCCGGCGTCCTTCCCCGGATCCGGTCCCTTACCCCTGTATCGAAAGAACGCGGTAGACCGGTCCGAGCCGGGCAAGCGACCTGAGGAAGCAAACCGCCGGACAATCTGGTTCAGGAGCGTCACATGTACATAGGTATCGGAACCATCGTTCTCATCGTCGTCGTCGTACTCGTCGTCATGATGCTGCGGCGCGGCTGACCTCAGGTCGCACGCGCCGCGGGATCTCCTCCAGAGGTGATTCACGTGAGCGATCCGTCCGATGGCGGGGCACCGGCGGCAACGCCGGTGGCCCACGCCGTGACTGTTTCCCGGCCCATGAGCGCGGCGGAAGCACGCGTCGCCGCCTCGGAGTTCGCGGACACCCTCAACCCTCCGCTGGCCGTACGGACCCTGCAGAATCTGACCCTCGTGGTCTCGGAACTGGCCGCCAACGCCCTCCGGCACGCCGGAGCGGTACGCGAACTGCGTCTGAGCGCCGCCGCGAACACCCTTCGCGTGGCGATCGACGACCCCAGCGACACCCCGCCGCAAGGCCGCGCGCCCGACTGGAACGGCGCCAGAGGCGGCTTCGGCTGGATGATGATCCAACGGCTGGCCCATTCACTGGCGGTGACCCGCCGCCCCGGAGGCGGCAAGACCGTCCTGGTCACGCTTGCCCGATAGGGCCGCCGCGGCCTCGCGCCCGCACCCCGCCCGCCCGTGACCCGACCGGCATCCCGGTGGGGTTCGGGCGTGGCCCCCGGGGCAGACGGGCGGCATGGAGACCGCTGACCAGCCCGTACACCCCGCAGGACGACGGACCGCCCGGCCGGGCGTCCTCATCGCCGTACTGGTGATCGCCCTCGCCGTGACCGCCGCTCTGGTCCTCACCGGACACGGCCGCGACCACGGCGGAGCCGGAGCCGGCGGCCCGGCGGACAAGGGCGCGCCCGGCGCGGGAAGCGCTGACCAAGGAAGTGCCGACCAGGGAAGCGCCGGATTCGGCAGCACCGATCCCGACGCCACGGCCCGTCTGCACGCCGACGCCGCCGACCTGTTGGTCCTCGAAGGAGTCTCGGGTCGCGTGCGGATCACCGCCGACGCGAGCGCCCACACGGTCTCGGGCACGTATCACCGCCCCGACGGCGGTACGGCGCGCGTGCGCGGTGTCGTCGACGACGCGGCGGGCCTGCGCACCCTCACCCTGGTCTGCGGTACGGACACCGGTGACGACGTCGGAGGCGACACGGCGGGCTCGTGCGACGGCGACCTGAACCTCACCGTCCCCGAGAAGACCGGCCTGCGGCTGCGGCAGACCTCGGGCGAGACGCTGCTCGAAGGACTCGGCGGCCGACTCACCGTCAATGTCGCCTCCGACCGCCTCACCGCCCACGCGCTGCACCCCTCCCACGCCGACTTCGCGGTGACCTCCAGCAGCGCCGACCTCGGCTTCAGCGCGCCGCCGGACACCCTCGCCGTGGTGACGACCTCCGCGTCGACCGCCGTACGCCTCCCGGTCCCGGCGGGCGACGCCTACGCCGTCACCACGGCCGCCACCTCCGCCGACGTCCAGGTGAAGGTCCCGAACCGGGACGGCGCCGCCCACCGGGTCGCCCTGACCGTGCACTCGGGATCGCTGGCCGTCCAGCCCGCCTGACGTCAGGTCAGATCCCTGAACGGCGGTCGGCGGTACGGCCCTTGATGCGCCGTACCGCCGTCCACGAAGCGTTCCTCAAACTCGCCTGCTGCCTCATCACGCGACGACAGATCAACTCATTGTGTTAGCCGTTGTCAGACCATGGGTATCCCCAGCGGCCGGAAACGGAATAATGCGCAGGTGGGCTTTTCGCTGAGCGCCGCGTTCCCCGTGCCCGGGTGCGCGGTCTCCCCGTCCGAGCACCGCGTTCGCGCGCCCGCCCGTGGTGGTCAGGCCCCTGACGCGTCCGGCCACGGCCGGTCGGTGCAGCAGCTGACGAAGTCCCGGACCACGGGATTGGCGTCGTCGGCCGGTGCCCAGGCCACGCCGACCTCGCTGTCGCTGACGCCGCTCACCGGGCGGTAGGCGATACCGGGCCTGGCGTAGAAGCGGGCGGCGGACGCGGGCGCGAGAGCGACGCCGTAACCGTTGGCGATGGCGCTGAGCCAGTCGTCGGGCAGGTCCGTGATGGCGCCGATCCGTACCGGACGGCCCTCGCGCTCCCCGGCGGCCAGCCATTCCTCCCGCCACCGGCCGGTCTCCGCCGGAGCGGCCACGAACGGCTCGTCCCACAGGTCCCGGAACGCGATCGTCTCCCGCGCGGCCAGTGGATGCGCCTCGGGCAGCGCGACCCAGCGCGGCTCGGTGAACAGCGGCACCACCCGCAGCGCCTCCTGGCCCGGGAACGGCAGCCGTACCAGCGCGACATCGACGTCCCCGTCGGCGAGCCCGGCGGTCGGATTCGCCCAGGACGCCTGCCGCATCTCCACCCGCCACCGCGGACGGCGACGCGTGAACTCCGCGATGATGTGCGGAGTCGCCTCATTGGCCGCGCTGGCGAGGAAGCCGACCCGCAGCAGCCGCAGGCCCCGGCGCTCCGCGCTCCTGGTCTCCGTCAGCACGCGGTCCCAGTCCGCCAGCAGCGCGGGCGCGCGCTGCGCCAGCAGACGGCCCGCGTCCGTGGGCGTCATGCCGGTACGGGACCGGGTGAACAGCCGCACCCCGAGTTGACTCTCCAACTGCTTGATCTGCTTGGTGAGCGCGGGCTGCGACACGAAGAGCCGCTCGGCGGCGCGGGTGAGGGTCCCCTCTTGCGCGACGGTGACGAAGTAGCGCAGCAGCCGGGTGTCCACGTCCATGCCCCCAGGTTATAGGTGCAGGTATTGGACGGGAAAGTTGAGTGTGACGAGGCTGGTGGTCGCGGGCGCCCGCACCTTCTTCGAGCCCATGACGTTTCCGACCCCGAGGACAAGCATCGTGTTCACCGCGTATGTGATCATCACCGTCGTCACCATCCTGGCCAACGCGGGCATCGCCGTCGCGGACCTCGCCCGCGCCGAGTTCGTCCTGGCGAACTCGGCGGAGGTGGGCGTCCCGCAGAGCTGGCACATCTGGCTGGCCTCGCTCAAGGCCGCCGGCGCCGCCGGTCTTCTCCTCGGGCTCCTGGGTGTCCGGCCGGTCGGTGTCGCCGCCGCCGCGGGCCTCGTCGTCTTCTTCGTGGGCGCTGTCCTCACTCATGTGCGTGCCCGTGTGCTCTACAACATCGCGTTCCCCGGCGGCTATCTGGCCCTGGCGGTCGCGTCCCTCGCGCTCACTGTCGCCTACTAGCGGGTCGGCGGCCCGGAATCCGTTCCTTTGCGCGGGCCCGTGCCGCGCTCACCGGCGCGCGTGCGGTCCGGCCCCGACGCAGCTGTGGAGCGGGTCAGTCGGCGAGTTGGACAGTGGTGTGGAGGTGGGCCGGGTAGGCGGCCTCGCGGAGCATGAAGTGGGCGACGTCGGCGCGGGAGATACGGGGGATGCCGCGCAACGGGAGGCGTTCGCCGGTCCGGTAGCGGCCGGTGAGGGGTCCGCCGACGAGCATCACGGGATAGACCAGGGTCCAGTCCAGGCCGCTGGCGCGCAGGATCTCCTCTCCGGCCGCCTTGTCGGCGAACATCGGTCCGAGGGCCTTGTAGACGGCCCAGTACACCGCCGGCGCCTGGTCGGCGGTGTCGCCGACGCCGTGTGCGGACAGGTGGACGATCCGGTTGACTCCGGTGTCGCGCATGGCCCGCACGATCCGCGGGATCGCGGTGACGGTCAGGGTGGGCGAGGTCAGGCCGTGCCAGGTGGTGGGGCTGCCGAACGCGGTCAGGACCGCGTCCTGCCCTTCGACGGCGGCGCGCACCGCCTCCTGGTCCACGGTCACTTCCCCGGTCGCGACGCGGAGCCGGGGCCGGGGTTCCGGCGGGGTGGCCCGAGGGCGGATGAAGGCGGTCATCTCGTGGCCCGCGGCCAGTCCCTGGGCGAGGAGTTGCCGCCCGGTCCTGCCGTTGGCCCCGAACACGAGGAGCTTCACGTCGGCCTCCCGGACCGGTGTGCGGGGGCGCGGTCCGCGGTGCTCCCGCGGACCGTCACCCGGCCTGTGCGCATTGTCGCCCGCGGCTACCCGGTATAGACCTCAAGACTCACCACATGGGGCGCCGCCGGGCCCTGCGCGGTGTATCCGACATAGCGGGCGGTCACCGGTGTCGCGGTGACCGTCGAGGCGGCGGGGCCCGACGCGGCGACGGGGTCGCCGAAGGGCGTCCAGACGGCGCCGTCGGATGAGACGTCGATCCGGTAAGCGGTCGTGGCCCCGGACGCCTGGACCACTGTGCGTCCGACGCGCGTGGCCTTGCCCAGGTCGACGGTGAGCGCGGCTCCGGGCGCTGTCGCCCGGGCCGGATGCCAGGGGTGTCAGGGCTGTGGGTTTGGCGTTGTTGGACCTGTCGTCGTCGCGGTTTCTGTGACGGCTGGGAAAGGGTGACGGGGGTTGTCACCTTTGGGGTGGAGGTTGGGGGGATGGACAAGAACACGAACATTCAGGATCCCGGCCGGAACGTCTCTCCCGCCGTTTCTTCTGCTGGTTCTTCCGCGGGTTCCTTGGACGGGAGGATCGCTCTGGTGGCGGGGGCCACGCGTGGTGCGGGGCGGGCGTTGGCCGTTGAGCTGGGCCGTGCGGGAGCGGTGGTGTATGTGACGGGCCGTACGACGCGCGGGCGCGTCAGCGAGGTCGGCCGGGCGACGGAGACGATCGAGGAGACGGCGGAGCTGGTGACGGCGGCGGGGGGTACGGGCGTCGCTGTTCCCACTGATCATCTGGTGGTGGAGCAGGTCCGTGCTCTTGCGGCGCGGATCGGACGTGAGCGGGGGCGGCTGGACATTCTCGTGAACGATCTGTGGGGCGGTGAGCATCTGCTGACCGGTTCGGTGTTCGGGAAGAAGAGCTGGGAGACGCCGCTGGAGGACGGTCTGCGGATTCTGGAGCTGGGGGTGCGCTCGCACGTGATCACCGCGGCGTTGGCGCTGCCCTTGCTGGTGCGGTCGGCGGAGCCTTTGCTGGTGGAGGTGACGGATGGCACGGCGGTGTCGAACCGTCGTTACCGGGAGAATCTCTTCTACGACCTGGCGAAGAACGCCCCGATCCGGATGGCGTTCGGGCTGGGTGAGGAACTGGCGGAGTTCGGCGGTACGGCGGTTGCGGTGTCGCCGGGGTTTCTGCGGTCGGAGCAGATGCTGGCGCACTTCGGCGTGTCGGAGGAGAACTGGCGTGACGCTGTCCTGACGGAGCCGGATTTCGCGGTCGCGGAGTCGCCGTACTATCTCGCGCGGGCGGTGGCGGCCCTGGCGGCTGATCCGGAGAGGTCGGCGCGGTGGAACGGCACGTCGACGTCGAGCGGGGAGTTGGCGAGGGTTTACGGTGTGCGGGACGTCGACGGCAGCCAGCCGGACGGGTGGGGGTATTTCGAGGATGTGCGGTACGGGGGGAAGGCCGGTACGGCGGACGACTACCGCTGATCCGGCGGCGGGGGGCCGTAGAGGTCGCTGAGGGCCTGTGCGTGGTCGCGGAAGCGGGCGCGCAGGCCCTGCGGGGCCAATACCTCGGCGTCGGCGCCCAGTTGGGTGAGCTGGGTGAAGGCGACGTCTTCGCTTTCGGCGGGCAGGCGGAGGGTGACGCGGCCCGCGGTGTCGGGGGTGCCGGCGCGGGCGAGTGCCTCACCGGTCGCGGCGGGGTCGGTGACGGCGGGCAGGCGGTCCAGTCCCCGGGGGGTCAGGCGGACGGTGACGGTGGTGCGCAGCAGTGCCCGGGCGAATTCCGCGGCCCTGGCCCGCCAGTGCTCGGCGAGGTCGAAGGCGGGGTCGCGGGTGAAGGGCTCGCCGGCGCCGGGGGACAGGGCGGTGATCCGGTCGGCGCGGTAGGTCCGCCACGGGTCTTCGTGTTCTGCAGGTGGGCCGGGGACGCGGCCCACGACGTACCAGACCCCGGCTTTGAGGACGAGGCCGTACGGTTCCAGGTGCCGCGTCACGGTGGCGGGCGGTGTTCCGTCGCGTCCCGGCCGTGTGTAGGTGAGTTCGACGGTCCGGTCGGACCATACGGCGCGGGCGAGTTCGGGCAGCAGCGTGCAGGCCGGCGGTTCGCGGAACCAGGCCGGTGCGTCGAGGTGGAAGCGGTGCGCTGAGGACTCGGCCGCCGCGCGCAGCGACGGCAGCAGGGTCGCGGACAGTTTCAGCCGTGCGGTGTCCGCGGCGTCGGACAGTCCGAGGTCCCGCAGGGCCGAGGGCAGTCCGGTGAGGTAGAGCGTCTCGGCTTCTCCGGGACCGAGCGTGGTCAGCCGGGTCCGGTACCCCGGCGCCAGCCGGTATCCGCCCGCCCGCCCCCGCTCCGACCGTACGGGGACTCCCGCCTCCTGCAGCGCCTGTACGTCCCTGATCACCGTCCGCTCGCTGACCCCCAGTTCCCGGCCGATCGCGGCGGCGGTCATACCGGGACTCGACTGGACCAGCAGGGCCATACGGATCAGCCGGGCAGCGCGCATCCCCCCATGATCCCGCACCCGCCGGCGCGGCGGTGAGGGGTCAGCCTTTGCAGCCGGGGTCGGGAAGTATGACGGGTGCGGCGTCGCGGGTGGTGACGAACGCGCGGTAGCCGGGTGCGCCCGCGACGCATTTGGTGGCGATGTTGGCGTAGTGGTCGGGGAAGTTGGTGACGTCGGCGGGCGCGTTGTCACCCTTGTGGTTCGCCACGGGTGAGTCCCCGGTCCCGCGTCTGTCGCTTGCGCACCCGGACAGAGCGGCCAGGGCGATGGCCAGCGATGCCCCCGCGATCACACATCTCGTCATACGACCTTTCACCGGCATCCTCATCATCCTCGTCTCTGCCCGCAGGGTCTCCCGCGGGTGCGGATGCCCTCAAGGACACTCCGCGCCCCGCCGTGGTTCCCTGACCCTGGCTCGTACGGTTGGCGTGTGGGTGAGGTGTCCGGCTTGCTGTGATGGCGAGGCAGGCGGTCCGCAAGGTCCGCAAGCTGGCGAGGAAGGCGGTCTCCAGGCGGTCGGCGAAGACCTCGCCGACAACGTCGGCGCGGGGTGCAACGGAGGCCGGGGAGCACGGCCAGGAGCGGTGTCCGGCCCGGATTTGAGCGAGGGCCGTTGCACCCCCTCTGCAGGGTGGTACATCAACTGTCTCCACTGCCGGTAGTACCCCTGATCCCTCCGAGGGCAAGCCCGTCAGCGGGAAGCGCACGTGGTCTCACCAGAAGAAGGCCAAGCGCGGGCCATGTAAGCACAACCACGTCGGCCAACGGTTCGCGCTGGCCGGAGAGCTGATGCGGCGTCTGCCATGGCCGCGGGCCGCCGACCAGGCCCGGATCGCGTGGGCGGTCAACGAGGTCTCCGACGCGGTCTGGACCGCCGATGATGTCCTGGCAGCCCTGGACCTGCGCCAGGAGCCGCCCGCCGGCGTACGGCGTGCGTCCGGGTTCCTCGCCGCCGGGCCGCGCGGCATGGCCACCATGCCCTGCTGGACCGCCCGCCAGCAGCGCGCCGTACAGGTCGACCACCGCAACGCCGCCGTCGACGCCCCCGAGAACCGCAGCACACAGCTTCGCAACCAGCAAGAACGCAGCGAGAGCACCTGACAGAAGCCGCGCAGCGCCGCCGCATGGCGTGACGCCGACCAGCTGCTCGAGCAGGCCATGACACCCGAGCCCCCGGCCGCCGACATCGAGGGGCTGCCGGACCTGGCGGGCCGCAGGACACGACCGCGACAGAGATCCGGCAGATGCGCCGGGCAGCGGCTACGGTACCGGCCTGCTCCACCGCGCCCGGCAGCTGACCGGCACCGACCCCCACCAGCACACCGCGGCCGCCGGTGAGCAGCGACGGCCGCACCGCGGTGTTCGACACCGACGGCTACGGCAACCTCGTCAAGACCACCGACACCCGCACGACGAAGGTGGTCACATCCGGCGGCGCCAGTGTCACCTACACCTTCGACGGTGACGGCAACCAGCGCTCCCGCGTTGACGCCACCGGCACCACCACGTACGCGATGGACAAGCTCAACCGCGAGCCCCTGCGAACGCTGACCGACGGCTCCACCACACTGCTCCCGCATCGTTGCCCCGAAAAAAATCACTGAATGATCATGAGTGAGCTCAATTAGTAGTATCTAAGCGGGGGGCATCGCTGTGACCAGGCGGGATGCGAGTTGCAATTGCGAAGACGTTCAAAAACCGGGACAGAAGTGATCCGGATCACACAGTGACCGGCCTGTCTGGATCATGATCATGTGGGCAGATTGCCCAGAAAGACCATTCATGCGCACACACGTCCAGCCCGACCGTGTGGCTGACGGGCCGCTCGAAGGGCGTCGCCGCTGACGGCGACGCCGCGCACCGTGTGCACGGGCTCGCCGTCCGTGCCGGACGTCCTCCCGGTCCTACCGCACGCGGGTGACGGTGACGACTTCCCTGATGATTGAGCGAGTTCATGCGTCAGGGGAGATCGTTGATGGGCACGTGGCAAGTGGTGCGAGTACCGGAGTCGACCGGGTGGGGTGCGCTGCCCTTGGAGGGGGTCCTGGGAGTCCGCGATCTGCCGGAGGCGGTGGCCGGGATCGGTCTGAGGCCGGGCGACCCGGTGTTCGTACGCCCGGACGGTGTGGTCGATGCGGATCTTCTGGATTTCGTCCGGTCGGGCACGTTCCGTCGCCTGGAGCGCGAGTCGAAGCGTAACTACTCGACGGCCATGCGGCTGCTGCTGGACTTCCTGTCCTCGCGGGACGTCCCGTGGCGGCAGGCGACGGGGCAGGATCTGGACGACTTCCGGGACTGGCGGTGTGACGCACCGGGGAACCCGGCGCGGATCGGCGGAACGAAGTGGGATCGGGAGGCGGCGGCGTTCACCAAGCTGTTCCGGTGGGGGAAGGTGAGCCCGCTGCCGGTGGACGTTTCGCGGCGGGAGGACCGGGCGGCGGACTCGGTCAGCTCGCGGGTGTCGTGGTTGACACCGCGGACCTGGGGCCTGTGGTCCGATATCGGCCTGCGCGGCCACACCCGTACCGGCCTGCCGGCCCCGGGGTGGGACTCGCGGACGGAGATGCGGAACACGAGCTTCGTCCAGCTGCTGCTCTCCTCGGCCCTGCGGCGGCAGGAGGGCGGGTCGCTGCTGACGTTCGAACTGCCGACCTGGCGTCTTCGGCACGGCCGGTACTGCCACGGGCGGATAGCCGGGGCCGTGACGCGCTCGAAGAACAGCCGGGTGTTCTACGCCTCGGTCGACGCGCTCAGCCAGGTCGAGGCGTACATCCAGTCCGAGCGGGCCTGAGTGGTCCAACGGGCCCAAGCCGCGGGCCGTTACGAGCGGCTGGCGGAGATGCGGCTGATCACACGGGTGACCGGCAGCCTGAAAACGACGGTGAAGTGGATCGACCGCAACGGTGTCCTGGGTGGGCGGGAGCTGAGCCGGTTGGACTGGGTGGACCGGCAGTCGTTGTTCCTAGAGGGGCCGGACGGGCCGGAACCGGCATATCTGTGGCTGACCGAACAGGGTCTGCCGATGGCGCCCGAGCGGTGGAACGCGGTGTTCCGTACAGCGAACCTGCGCTGCGAACAAGTCCTGCTCAACGGGGAGGAGCGGGCGCTCACCCGGGACTTCCGGCTGGCGGAGGCGCGGGGCAAGAGCCCGTACGCCACCCCGCACTCCACCCGGCACTCGGCGGCGCTCTAACCTACTGGTGCTGCTGAACGAGCTGTTCGAGTCCCGCTACGGGCTGTCGAAGGCCGAGCGGCGGGACTTCGCCTTGCTGTTCGGTGATCCGTGGTGGCTGGTGAAGACGATCCTGGGGCACGCGGACGTGGAGACCACGAAGCGGCACTACCTCGCGCCGGTCGCGCATCTGCAGCTGGAGTCGATCCTGGCCATGGCCGAGACCACCGAGGGGCAGGACAAGGACACCGAGGATCTGGACGGCGTCTTCGCGCGGCTGGCCCGGGAGACGGCCGGGATCCAGGACATCGACGCGTTCCTGGGCACGGTGGCCTCGTGAGCGGACGGGGACGCAGGGCCGTCCTGCCGCCGGCCGGGCATCACGCCGAGCCCCCGCTGGATCCGGGCGGCTTCGTCGTGACGGTCACCAACAAGGCTGGCTACGGAAAGGACTTCGACTTCGCCGGGTTGTCGGTCGCGGAGCCGATGCAGCGGTCGCTGGCCGCGGCGTTCGCCGCCCAGTCCCGCGGCTGGACCTGCCACAGAAGCGCCGGGTCATGCTGGGGCAGGATCAGGGTGTTCGCGGCGTTTCTGTCCGGGCTGGAGGAACCGCCCGATGACCTGGACGCACTGACCGCCGCGGCGATGCAGGACTGGCGGGAGCGGCACATCGCCACCAACACCGGCAAGTCCACGCTGTCGGCGGTCCGGCTGGTGCTGCGGCGTGATCCACGGCTGGCCGTCGGCCCGGTGGCGGAGGAACTGGCCCGCCGGATTCCCAGGGCGACGCCGAGCAGGCAGTCCTACGGGCAGGCCGAGCGGGACCGGGTGGTGCTGGCCGCCCAGCGTCAGTTCCGGGCGGCCTGGCTGCGGATCGGCGGGAACACGCGGCTGCTGAACGGGTGGCGGGCGGGCGGGGTCACCGAAGGCAGCCGCGAAGGAAAGATCGGGAGGATCTTGGACCACCTTGCCCGCACCGGCGATGTCCCCCTGACCACCTCCCCGAGCGGGCGGGCTCCGGCGACGCACTACACGCTGCTGGGCGGCCGCAGTGTGGTGATGACCTGGGGCAGGCTGTTTCCGAGCCCAGGGGAGCTCACCGCGCTGGCGGTGCTGCTGACCGACAGGTTCGGATGGAACCTGTCCCTGTACGACCGCCTGCCGGTACCGACCGCGGCGCCGTCTGCCGGTGAGACGGCTTCGGTGACCTACCAGGTCCAGATCGAGAAGCACCGGGCGGGCGGCGGGCGGTGGTTCTCCACCGAGAACATCACCGATTCCGGGGCCGACTCGCCCGGCCGGCTCATCACCCAAGCGCTGGAGGTCACCGCTCACGCACGCGCGCTGGCCCACTCCTTGAAGCCGGGCACGGATCTGCTGATGGCCGCCCGCGCCTACCAGCGCGAACAGCAGCACCGGCACCTGGACCGGCCCGCCCCGGTGGGGCCGTTGGCCTTCGGGGTCTCCGAGCGCATGGCGCAGAGGTGGGCCGCCAACCAGGGGTTGGGCGGGTCGCCGTTCCAGCGGGCCCGCCGTACGACGGTGACCGGCCAGGGCCGGCCCCTGCAGCACACCCGGGGCACCCACGAGAGCGTCTATGTACTGCCCGACCGCCGGGTCCAGCGCGCTTCGCGTGAGGTGTTCGAAGCCGGGGCCCGCGAGGCATGGGAGCAGGCCCGTGCCGTCGTCTTCGGCGGGAAGATCACCGACGGGCCGGACCCGGAGCATCAGCAGACGGCGACGGTGGACTGCCAGGACGAGCAGACCAGCCCCTGGCCGGCCCCGCAGGGCGGCTGCGCGGCGGACTTCCTACTCTGCCTGGCCTGCCCCAACGCCCACGTCCACCCCGGCCATCATCCCCGGCTCGCGCACCTGCACCAGCAGATCCTGAGCCTGCGATCCGTCCTGGACGACCGCGCCTTCGGGGACCGCTGGGGCGATGCCCTGCAGCGCCTTCAGGACCTGCGCGACAGGATCGGCCCGGCCGCCTGGAGTGCTGCCCTGGCCCGCGTCACCAACACCGACCACACCGTTGTCCAGCTCCTGGTGAAGGAGGACCTCGCTCCGTGAGCAGCCCCGCCGCCCAGAACGACCCGTACCTCCTTGCCCTGCCCGGCCCCGGCAGCCCCGTGGTGCTTTCCCGGTGGATCAGCGCGGGCAACACGCAACCGGGCGCCCGGTACGCCGATCCGGTATGGCCGTTGGCCCCGCTCATCGACAACCCTGCCACGCGGCTGGTCAAGGTCCACTGGAGGAACTGCCCGGCGCCGCTGCTCGGCCAGGTGAAACTGGCGGCGTGGACGATGATCAACGGCCAACTTCGGCCCACCTACCTCCAAGGCCGCGGGGCCGCGGCCCGGCCGCGAGCCTCTGCCGGAGAGATCCGGGAAACCTGTTCCGAGTGGATGCGGCTGGCGCGCTGGCTGCACGAGCGCCGCATCACCAGCCTCGGCGAGTGCACCGTGGAGGCATGGCGGGCCTACCTGGACGACCGCTGGACGGTCGGCGTCTCCCGCCGTCACGCGGAGAGGGTGTGCACTTGGCTGTCGGACCTGTGGGCGTTCGATCAGCTCACCGCCCGCCCTGCGGGTGTCGCCCGGCCGCCTTGGGAAGACGAGGGCGTCGATGACTTCCTGCCCGCGCCCGATACGGCCGCGGGCGGGGAGAACGCCACGGAGCCGCTGGACCCGCAGGTCCTCGGCCCGCTGCTGGTCTGGGCGGTTCGGTTCACCGCCGATTTCGCCGACGACATCCTCGCCGCCTGGGCCGAACGCCTGCGCCTGACCGCGCTGGCCACGTCCGCCGGGGGAACCCCGGCTAGCCGGGCAGCCCTTGAGGAGTTCCTGCTGCCCCGCATCCACTCGGGCGGCCCGCTGCCAACGCTCCGGATGCACGGCCGGCAGAGGCTGGCCGCCACCTACGTCTCCGCGCTCACCGGCGCGAGCTTCGGCCAGATCGACCGGTTCACCGACAACCACCAGCTGTCGGACCTGGTCGGAGAACGGCCGGGCTCGTGTCCGGTGCAGGTGAAGGTCACCGGGCGGATCGGCGGGAAGCCCTGGCGCGAACACATGGACTTCGGTGAGGCCCCCGAGCTGATGCGGCACCTGGGCACAGCCGCAGCAATCATCTGCCTGTACCTGACCGGTATGCGCCCGCAGGAAGTCCAGGGCCTGCGGTCCGGCTGCTGCCCCGACCCCGAGCCGGCCGCCGATGGCGCACCCGGACGGCACCTGATCCGCAGCCGACACTACAAGAACGTCACCGACGACGACGGCAACCACATCTCTGCAGGCGCCGAACGCGACGTCCCCTGGGTGGCCATCACCCCGGTCGTCCGCGCCATCCGCATCCTGGAACGCATGGTCCCCCCGGGCGAACTCCTCCTGTCCGGCACCCACCACGACTTCGCCCTCCGACGAGGCTATCCCGGAGCGTTGAAATACTTCGCGCTGAACAAGCGCATCGAGGACTTCACGATCTGGGCCAACCGCGAGGCCGAAGCCTTGGGCCTGCCGGAGCAGGCCATCCCCCAAGATCCGCATGGCAGGGTCGGACTCGCACGGTTCCGCCGCAGCCTGGCCTGGCACATCGCCCGCCGCCCAGGCGGACTGATCGCACTCGCCATTCAGTACGGGCACATGCGCACCGTCCTGGACGCCCGGACCTCCAGCGGCTACGGATCCCGCAGCCGCGGCGGCATCCACTCCGTCCTCGACATCGAGACCGCCCTCGCCGCCGCAGACACCGCGGCGAAACTCCGCGACCAGGCGGCAGCAGGCGAGAAGATCTCCGGCCCGGCCGCCCGCCGGGCCCTGACCGCCGCCGCGACGACACCCCGGTTCGAAGGCAGGATTGTGCCCGCCACGTTCGTGAAAAAGGCCGCCGCGTTCCTCGCCCGGGACGGCACCGTGCTGTTCGACAACCCCGATGCGCTGCTGATCTGCGCGTTCAAACGAGAGAACGCACTGTGCGAACCAGATCCGGGGGCGAACGCGCCCAAGCAGTACGACTGCCGGCCCGGCTGCGGGAACGCCGTCCGCACCGATACCCATGCCCGCCTAGTGCGCGAACGCGCCGACGAGATCGACCAGCTGGCCGCCGCGGCGCCCGGCCCGATCGGCCGCCGGCTCACGGCCAATGCCGACCGGCTCCGCGACACGGCCGCCACCCACGAGACGACCGCCCAGACCGCAAAGGCTCTGATATGACCCAGCAGCCCCGCCACGACGACGAACGGATCCGCATCCGCCAAGCGATGGACCGGCTGCTGGCCGGAGCGCCCACCGCGTCCGACGGCAGCCTCACCATCGTTGCGCTCGCCGCTGAGGCCGGCGTCCACCGCATGTCCCTCATGAAGCGGCACGCCGACCTGAAGAACACCTTCTACGAACGCGTCCGCACCGAGACCTTGCAGACGCCAGAACCCGAGAAACGGCTCCGGGAAACCGTCACCCAGCTCAAGAAGACGATCAGGAGTCAGAAGGCGAAAATCGAAGAACTCCGCCAGCAGGTCACTCGCCTCACCCTCGCCAGCGCTGTCCTCACGCAGAAGACGGAAACGCGGTCAGCGCCTTTCTCGGCCCAGGACAACGTCATCCCCCTCCGGCCGCCCACCATCTGAGAGCTTCGCGACAGCCCCCGGCCCCAGTTGCAAGGTCGGCTTGACGCCTCCGCCACGGTCGTCGCCGTCGTGCACCACGACAACACCGCCCTACGGGGCCAACTCGCTGGCCACGGAGCAGTTGTTGCCCTCGACGGATACCGGGCCCCCACCGCCCCGAAGCCATCGGACCACGCTGACACCATCTGGGCGTCGGCCACGAAAAACATCCCTTCACACCGGAAAGTTGAGCCTACAATCTGCTCCATGACTTCGGATGCCGTGCAGCCCTGCCCAGTGGCTGATGCCCACAGACGACTGATGGATTGCCACACCCAGTGGCATAAGCTGCATGCTTCCTATCTTGATCCGGATGAATTCAGGCTTAACCTGAACTCTCTGGTTCCAAACCTCAGAAACGTTACCTGGCTTCTTCAGAAGCAGAAAGCGGTGATCCCTGATTTTACTACCTGGTATCCGGAATTTCGGGAGGCTTGCAAGAAGAGCGAGATTATGGGATGGGTTGTCAAATCCCGCAACCGCATCACGAAGGAATCAGACCTGGAGCTCTTGAGTAGCTGCCAGGTGATCTGGACCCGGAATTGGCTTCAGCGTGCCGAAGGAACCGCTAAATTCCCGCCCAGAATGTCCACTTCTGAGATTGTTCACTCGCTGCGTCGCTCCAACACCCCGCCTGTCGGCCTGATCACGGTCCGGAGGAAGTGGGTCGACAAAGCGCTCCCTTCGTGGGAGCTTCTGGCCGCCACCGCTGAAGCCTACTCTTGGCTCAGCCAGATCTTGTGGAGGGCCCACAGGGCGTCCGGTGTCGATAGGTGCGACCTCGCGGACCGGTCCGTTGAATGCGTCACGTCGGCACTTCACAGCACGCTGACGCGACTGCCCTGTATGGACCTGGCTCAGGCGGAACTTCAGGCCCACTTCACCATGTCGGGCGGCGTCGTGAAGGAAGAGGTCACGAATTTCGATCCAGACCTTGTTAATCTGGAAGCAGCCGGAGAGCGATACGGTGAACTGAAGTTCCCCAGGTCCGGCCCTATAGAAAACGTCCCCGGATTTATGGCAATGGCTCGGATAATGATGGAGAAAGATGGCTACCATAAAATGATAGCCTTTCTCTATAAGGGGGATAGAGGGGTTGCGACCCGAGGGCTTCAGTTCGACGACCAAAATACCAAGATGCTGGCGTTCGAAGGCCTCGCCGACCTGGTGGAATCCAGGCGAGCCGACGGGATTGTGATCATTTCCGAGAGCTGGCTCGCGGTTCAGACGGAGAGGGAGAAGGAGCTTAAGACCATTTTCTTTCCAGCGCGAGATCGTCTCGACCGAACTGAGGGGCTCACGGTCTATGCCGCGACGAGAGACGGCCGGCAAGCAGAACTGCTCTCCATGATCGAGCGCGGTCCCAACGGTGAAGCAAGCTGCGGAGAACCAGTAGAGGCCACGTTTCCGGTGGGGACGAACACACTCACGCCCATTAGGCGGAAGTGGGACGACATGGAGAGACGCGGGCTCTGAACCCTGTCTCGGTGACCTGTCACGGATCCGGACACCCACAGCCACGACCCGCACAGCATCGGGGCAGGAAAATCCCATCACCAATTTCTCATGAGACAGCGAAACGCTGGAGAACAAGTGATGTGCCGCGTGGTCTCCGAGGGGGCTCTGCCGTACACGGCCGGCGCCGACGTACCGCCGGCTGTCCGCGCAGCTGGCCAGAGCTCGCCGCGAGGGCCCCTTCCCGACTTCATCGACAACGTCCGGGAAATCCAGGTCTCCCTGACCTGGACGGGCCCGGACGTTTTCGTACGTAAGATGCCTGCCTGGTTCGGCCTGGACCGCACGAGGGCCAGTTGCGCGCTGTACGTCACTGCGGAGAAGGACACCCTTCGGCAACTGCTCACCGGCTGGCTCGCGCCGTACGGCATCCCGGTCTTGGTGGTCTGCGGCTTAAGCTCCAAGTCGTCCGCCAACGTCGTCCGCTACTGAGTCACCGACGACTCGCGTGACGGCGTGCTGTTGGTGGTCGTTGTCCCACGCGTCCACAACTGTCGTGTGACGATGCACTGCATCGGGTGACCTGGGGCACTCAGGTCTGAACAGAAGAACTTGACAGGGAAGACGACCGCGTGGCGGGTGGTTCCCGCAGCGGCTTCCACGGTCAGACCCGGAGCCACCGGCGTGTAGGGGTCTCCTGCGGTGGAGCGGGCCAGCGAGCCGGAGCCGGCCGGGCGGAGGCGGGCGGCCGCAGCGGCGGCGGTGCGCGGATCGAGGCGCTGGGAGATCGCACGGCGCCCGTCGGGCAGTTCGACCACCAGGGCGCGGGGCCGGCGGGGACTCCCGGTGAAGCCGACCACCGCAAGGTCGACGGTGTCGGAGTGGCGGAGCTTTTTTCCAGATACGGCCTGCCCGGTACCGTCCGTCGCCGCGCTTCGCGACCAGGCCCTCGATGCCCTGCGCGCGGAGCGTTTCGTACCAGGCGAGGGCCACATCGCGGCCGTCGGTGGCCGGGACGGGCTGGATCGGCGGCCCGAGCGGCTCCAGTGTGTCGAGCAGCAGCTGGCGCCGCTGTGTCCAGGGCCAGGGCCGTACGTCGCCGAGCCGGGCGGTGGCGAGGATGTCGAACACCGCGTACGACGCGGGGAGGTCGCGGGCGAGGGCGGCGGCACGGGCGGGGGAGGAGGCCATCCGGCTCTGCGCGGCGCTGAAGTCGATGACGCCGCCGGTGAAGACGACGGCCTCGCCGTCCAGGACCGTGCCGGGCTCCAGTGCCGTCCCGGCCGCCGCGAGGTCGGGCCAGGACCGGGTGCTGTCCCGGCCGGAGCGGGCCTGACACCGTACGCCGCCGACCTCCCGGCGCATGACCATCCGGTGACCGTCGTACTTCGGCTCGAACCACCATCCCGGACTGGCGGGCAGAGACGTCACCGGCTCGGCGAGCGCTACCTGTATCGGGTCCTCCACACCGCCAGCCTGCGCCACCGCATCGGGTTCCGGCACCCCGGACCCGGCCTCGCCCCCGCACGCCGGGACCGCGCGGGGTGTGCCTACGACGGTTCGTCGAGAACCTTCACGGCGCAGGCCGGGCACGAGGCCGCCCGGCCGGAGTCCAGCAGGGCGCGGGCGGCCTCGTGCCCAGCGAGCGGGGCCGAGCTGCCGTCCGTGCGCCGCAGGCACGGGCCGTGGTGGACGACGTCGCCGTTCCACCGCCGCTCCAGAGTCCACCCGGCCAGCGCGCGGCGGCGCCGCCCGGCCTGCTCGGCGGCGAGCTGTTCGAGGCGGGCGAGTTCGTCGCGGGTGCGCTGGAGGTGGAACGAGAGCCACTGCTCCACCGCGCGCAGACGGACGATCCGGCTCGGATCAGAGTCCCTCAAAATCGTTCACCTGTACGAATATAGTGGGCGGGTACCATCCAGCAGCGCGGTGACCAGCGGAGACCGGGTGTACCCGGTCGACGCGGCGCTGCGCCCGCTGCTGCCCGGCGGGCTGCCCGCCGGCACGGCGGTCACGACCGGCGGAGACAGCCCGCTGCTCCTGGCGCTGGCCGCCGGTGCCGTCCCGTGGACGGCGGTCGGTCTGCGGCTGGCCTGGCTCGAGGAACTGCGGCGCCGGATCGGCGCGCTCGCCCGCGAGACACCGAAGGCCAAACCGCGCAAGCGCCTCGACGGGACCGCGACGCCGCAGCGCTATCCCGGCTACCGGCACCCCCATCGCTGAGGGCCGTGCCGTCAGGAGTGTTCGTCGGCGCCGTACTGCTCGGTCGTGGGTGACCGTTGTTCACGGGTCAACTGACTGTGTGGTTCCGCTCCCGCCGCTGCCAGCCCCCAGCAGAATCATTCACGCCGCGGACCGCGCAGCATGAGATAGGTCAGCGTTCCGGCGGCTGCGAGCGTAACGATTCCCACGCAGATGAATGCCACTCCGCCTGCGCCCTCGTTACTTCCCTGGATGATAAGAAATACGGCAGCAATGAACGTGATGATGATGAAGATCACCATTCGCCGCGCCATATTCGGACCCGGTTTTCCCATTCGACACTCTTTCGGCGTGGTGGGTGACATTGCTATCGAAACCGCCGACGCACCAGGGGCTGCTCTGGAATCCACGGTTGGAATAAAGCTACTCTTTTTCGAGTCCTCGAATAATCAGAAAAATCATGACAAGAGTACAAGCGAGAGCAACAATCCCTGCTGCTAGAATTACAGAATTTCCGTTTACCCCCTGAGTGATGCCAGCGATTCCCAGCGCTGCGCAAACAGCTACGAATATTGCCAGCGTCCGTGTTGCGTCTTTGCTCATCCTTCCCGTTTTCTATCATTGGCGAGAAAGCCAGTGCGGACTCCCCGGACGGTTGGCCAGATCACCTGCTGGGTGCGCCCAGCAGGTGATGACTGGCTGGCCGTTGCCGTCGGGGCGGCCGTAGACGTAGTCGATGTTGTCGCCGGTGTCGGTGGTCTGGTGGGTCAGCTCGGTCTGGCTGGTGCCGGC
>NZ_JBEXNE010000036.1:0-61298 GCF_040610915.1 Streptomyces sp. NPDC003300
TGATCGGTGATCAGCCCGCCCCCGCCGTCCCGTACGCTCGGCGGCCGGCCCGCCCGCCCGGCCGCCGAGCGCTCAGAACTTGTTGCGCGGGGTGATCCCCAGGGACATCCCCGCCAGGCCGCGCTGACGGCCGCCCAGCTTGCCCGCGATGGACCGCAGGGCAGCGCCCGCGGGGGACTCGGGGTGGCTGAGCGCCACCGGACGTCCGTCGTCGCCGCCCTCGCGGAGCCGCACGTCGATGGGGATCTGCCCGAGGACGGGCACGGTCGCGCCGGTCATCCGGGTCAGCCCCTCGGCGACCCGCTCGCCGCCGCCCGAGCCGAAGACGTCGATGACCTCGTCGCAGTGCGGGCACGGCATGCCCGCCATGTTCTCCACCACGCCGACGATCTTCTGGTGGGTCTGCACGGCGATCGACCCGGCGCGCTCGGCGACCTCGGCCGCCGCCTGCTGCGGGGTCGTGACGACCAGGATCTCCGCGTTCGGCACGAGCTGTGCGACGGAGATGGCGATGTCACCGGTGCCGGGCGGCAGGTCGAGCAGCAGCACGTCGAGGTCGCCCCAGTACACGTCCGCCAGGAACTGCTGGAGCGCGCGGTGCAGCATCGGCCCGCGCCACACCACCGGCTCGTTGCCGGGGGTGAACATGCCGATCGAGATGACCTTCACGCCGTGCGCCGACGGCGGCATGATCATGTTCTCGACCTGGGTGGGCCGGCCGTCCGCGCCGAGCATGCGCGGCACGCTGTGCCCGTAGATGTCCGCGTCCACCACGCCGACCTTCAGCCCGTCGGCCGCCATCGCCGCCGCCAGGTTGACCGTCACCGAGGACTTGCCGACACCGCCCTTGCCGGACGCGACGGCGTAGACGCGGGTCAGCGAGCCCGGCTGGGCGAACGGGATCTCGCGCTCCGCCTGCCCGCCGCGCAGCGACGACGCCAGGCCGCGCCGCTGCTCGTCGCTCATCACGTCGAGCGTGACCTGTACCGAGGTGACCCCGGCGACGCCCTCGACCGCCGCCGTGACGGCGTTGGTGATGGTGTCGCGCATCGGGCAGCCGGACACCGTGAGATAGACGGTGACGGCGACCGAGCCGTCGGCGCCGATGTCCACGGACTTGACCATGCCGAGGTCGGTGATCGGTTTGTGGATCTCCGGGTCGTTCACCGTCGCGAGCGCGGCGCGCACGGCGTCTTCGGTCGGCGTGGAGACTGCGGTGTCGGTAGCCATACGTCGATGGTACGGCGGTGGCCGAGCGCCGTTCAGCGCCCCCGGCCGTCGCCTTCGTCACTGCCCTCGTTGTCGGAGCCGGGGTCGGAGCCGGGGTCGGAGCCGGGGCCCGAGCCGGGGCCCGTCCCGGAGCCGTGCCCGCCGTCCGTGCCGCGCCTGGCCTCGGGGCCGCGTTTGGTGTGGGTCCTGCCGCCGCTGGGCCTGCCGCCGGGGCTCGTGCCGTGGCCGCCCCCGGCCTGCCGGTCCTCGATCTCCTTGAGCAGGTCCTGGAGTTCGGAGCGGATCCAGTCGCGGGTGGCGACCTCGCCGAGGTTCATCCGCAGCGCCGCGACCTCGCGGGTCAGGTACTCGGTGTCGGCGATGCTCCGCTCGCCCTGCTTGCGGTCCTGTTCGAGGTTGACCCGGTCCCGGTCGTCCTGCCGGTTCTGCGCGAGCAGGATCAGCGGGGCCGCGTACGACGCCTGGAGGGACAGCATCAGGGTCAGAAAGATGAACGGGTAGTTGTCGAAGCGGATCGACGGCGGCGCGAAGATGTTCCACAGCACCCACAGGATGATGAGGACCGTCATCCAGACGATGAACCGTCCGGTGCCCAGGAAGCGGGCCACGCGCTCGGAGAGCTTGCCGAACGCCTCCGGGTCGTACGTCGGCAGCAGGCTGCGGCGCGGGGCGCGCGGCTGGTCGAGCCGCACGCGGGGGCGCGAGGTGGCGGTCGCGCCGGGCGGGTGCCGGAAGCGCTCCCGGTCGCGGTCATCGGCCGCCATCGTCGCCCACCCCCGTCATGCCGCCCCGCGCGTCGTCGTCCGCCGCGTCGTCCGTGCCGTCGTCCGTCATGTGGTGCCCGTGCGGCCCGACCGCGCCGTGCAGATCCGTCTCGCGCCAGTCCTCGGGCAGCAGGTGGTCCAGCACGTCGTCCACCGTGACCGCGCCCAGCAGCCCCCCGGTCGCGTTCACCACGGGCGCCGAGATCATGTTGTACGTCGCCAGGTAGCTGGTCACCGCGGGCAGCGGGGTGTCGGGCGTGAGCGGCTGGAGGTCGGTGTCCACGATCGAGGCGAGCAGCGTGAACGGCGGGTCGCGCAGCAGCCGCTGGAAGTGCACCAGGCCCAGGTACTTGCCGGTCGGCGTCTCGTCCGGCGGCCGGCACACGTAGACCTGCGCGGCCAGCGCGGGGGACAGGTCGGGGTTGCGGATCCGGGCGAGCGCGTCGGCGACCGTGGCGTCAGGGCGCAGCACGATCGGCTCGGTGGTCATCAGCCCGCCCGCGGTCCGCTCCTCGTACGACAGCAGCCGCCGTACGCCCGCCGCGTCCTGCGGCTGCATCAGCGTGAGGAGTCGTTCCTGCTCGTCCGCGGGCAGTTCGGCCAGCAGGTCGGCGGCGTCGTCCGGGTCCATCGCCTCCAGGACGTCCGCGGCGCGCTCCTCCTTGAGCTTGCTGAGGATCTCCACCTGGTCGTCGTCGGGCAGCTCCTCCAGGACGTCCGCCAGCCGGTCGTCGTCGAGCGCCGCGGCCACCTCGCCGCGCCGCTTGGGCGACAGGTGGTGCAGGACGTTCGCCAGGTCGGCCGGGCGGAGCTGTTCGAAGGTCGCCACCAGGTTCTCCGCGCCCTGGCCGTCCTCGGCCAGCCGGAAGCCGGTCACCGCCGACCAGTCGACGGTGAGGGTGGCTCCCTTGCGGCGCAGGGCCCCTGGCCTGCCGCGGCGCACGAAGACCTTGTCGATCTCCCAGTCGCGGCGGGCCGGGAGCTGGGTCATGGAGACGTCGAGGACGGTGACCTCCGCGCCGGACTCGCCCGCGCCCGCGTCGGCCGCGCCCTGCCCGCCGTCCCCTCCGGCGTCCTGCCCCGGGTCCTCGGCGACCAGGCGCACCCGGCGGTCCAGCAGCTCGCCCAGCACCAGCGTCTCGGTCGGGCGCTGCTCGAAGCGGCGCATGTTCAGCACCCCGGTGGTGATCACCTGGCCGGACTCGACCCCGGTGACCCGCGTCATGGGCAGGAAGATCCGGCGGCGGCTGACCACCTCGACCACCAGGCCGAGAACCCGCGGCGGCCGTCCGCCGACCCGCAGCATCACCACGACGTCACGGACCCGGCCCACCTGGTCGCCGTTCGGATCGAAGACCGCGACGCCCGAAAGATGGGAGACGAAGACCCGCGGGCTGCCTGCGGCCATCGGGGGGCCTCCTACCGGTCCACGGAGGGCTGCTCCGGTCCACTCGTCATCCGTCGCCAGGCTACTCCCAGCCGATCTTGCCCGCCCCACGGGGTGCTCGCCGGGGGTACCGTGCGGTAGCTTCTGGACGCCTCCCCGGACTCGTCCGGGGTGCCCCCCGCTGTCTCCGCAGGAGGACGAGAACACGTGTATCCCGGCCGCCGGACCGCAGCCGCCGCTCTCGGAACACTGTGCGCGGCGACCGTACTCACCGGATGCCTCGGCTTCGGCGGCGACCCCGACGCGGGCACCAACGGCGTCGCCAAGCTGCCGCCCGCGACCGTCGAGCAGAAGGCGAAGACCGCCGCCGAGACCGCGCCGACCGTACGCCTGGCGGGCACGGTGATCAGCAAGGGGCAGAGCTTCCGGCTCGACATGCGGCTGCGGGACAACGGCGGCGTCGGCGAGGTCACCACCAAGGGCACGACCTTCCAGCTCCTGCGGGTCGGCGCCGACCTCTACCTCAAGGCGGGCGCCGACTTCTACGGCGACGCGGGCGCCGACAAGAACGGGAAGGCCGCCGCCCAGAAGCTCGACGACAAATACGTCAAGGTGCCCACCGACGACCCCGCGTACAAGCAGTTCAGCGGCTTCACCGACAAGAAGGTGCTGCTCGCCGACCTCTTCGTGCTCGACGGCGACCTCAAGCTCGGCGACCACCGCAAGGTCGGCGACACCAGGACCGTCGCCCTCAACGGCACCAAGGGCGGCTCGCTGGACGTCTCCCTCAAGGGCACGCCCTACCCGCTGCGCTACCAGCGCGCGGGCAACGCGGGGACGCTCACCCTCTCCGACTGGGGCGAGGACTTCACGCTCGCGGCGCCGAACAAGTCCTCGGTGGTCGACTACGGCAAATCGGTGACGACGAAGTAGCCAGGCCCGGTGCGCTACGCCTTGCGGCGGCGGGCCAGCAGCTTCGGCAGACCGGCCGGGACCGGATGCCGGGTCGTGGCCGGAGTCGCGGCCGGGACCGCCGCGCCGGAGACGTCCGGCATCGCGCCGGGGTGTTCGACGGGAGCGCCCTCGGGCGCCAGCCGGAAGACCCGGCAGTCGCGGGCCCAGCGCTCGGTGACCGTCTCGGCGTCGACGGAGTTGAGCCGCTTGCCCTTCAGCTCCGCCACGGCCGCCTCCCACGCCTCGCCGTCCGGCGGCAGCAGGGCGACCAGGGCCGTCCAGGCCACCAGCCGCCCGCCCTTGTCCTTGCTGCGGACGACGACCGTGGCGCGCCCGCCGTCGGCGAGCCCCGGCGGAAGCGGCTGCTCGACGGGCCCGCCGCCGACCACGCACATCGCGCCGTCCACCCATGCGTGCCACAGCGCCTGGCCGTCCACCCACACCAGGCCCGACTTCTTGGTGGCCTCCTCGACGAGGGCGGTCTGCTCTGCGCTCACAGCGGTCGTCATGCCGCCACTTTAGGCGCTGGCCGCAGGCGGCGAACCCCGGCCGGTATCACGGTACGGACCGACAGGTACGTGGACCCGCCATGGGCCTTACGCTGGTGGCTGCCGACGGGCGCGGCGCCGTGTCCGCCCCCGGTGTCGGACGCTCCGGTGTCCGACCCGCGGCCGTCCCTGTCACCGCACCGCGTCCGCCTGAGGAGTACCGTGACCGCCGAGCCCGCCGCCGCCGCGCTTCCGCTGCCGGACACCGGTACGGGGCCCGCCGCCGCGGGAGGGCCGGGCGCCGAGCCCGCCGCCGCGCGGACGCTGGACTTCACGCTGCTCACCGTGGCCATCGCCAGCGTCTCGATGTCGGCCCCGCTGATCGCCTCGACGGCCGCGCCCGCGCTCGCCATCGCCTTCTGGCGGAACGCGATGGCGGTCGGCGTCCTCAGCCCGTTCGCGCTGTGGCGGGGCCGCGCCGAACTGCGGCGGATGGGCCGCAGGGCGCTGACGCTCTCGGTGCTCGCCGGTGTCGTGCTCGCGCTGCACTTCGGGCTGTGGCTGCCGAGCCTGTCGATGACGTCGGTGGCCACCTCGACCGCCCTGTGCACCACCACGCCGATCTGGACCACGATCATCCTGCGGATACGCGGCCACCGGCCGCCCCGGCTGGTGTGGGTGGGCACCGCGCTCGCCGTGGCGGGCGTCGTCATCCTCACCGGCATCGACCTGTCCACCGACACCCGGGCCCTCGCGGGCGACGCCCTGGCCCTCGGCGGGGGCATCGCCGCCGCCGGATACGTCCTGCTCGGCTCCGAGGTGCGCAGGACCGCGAGCACGACCGCGTACACCTACGTCTGCTACGCGACCACCGCCGCGGTCCTGCTGGTCACCTGCCTGGTCTCCGGCTCCGCGCTCGGCGGCTACGACGGCCGTACGTGGCTGAAGATCGCCGCCCTCACCGTCGTCGCGCAACTGCTCGGGCACTCGCTGCTCAACCGGGTGGTACGCGGCCTCGGCCCGTCCACCACCTCCACCGCGATCCTGCTGGAGACGCCGGGCGCGGCGCTGATCGCCGCGCTGTGGCTGGGCCAGATCCCGGCCTGGTCCGCCTACCCGGCGCTCTGCGTGATCCTCGTGGGCCTGGCCCTGGTGATCCTCGCCGACCGCAGGAAGACCGCCTGAGCGCCGCGCGCACCCGCGTCGGAGCCGGAGCCGGGGTCAGAGCCGGGGTTGGAGCCGGGGCCGGGGTCAGAGCCAGCCGTTGCGCCGGAAGCCGCGGTGGATCACGTAACAGATCGCCACGATGCCGATCAGCACGGTCGGATAGCCGAACTTCCAGCGCAGCTCCGGCATCGTGTCGAAGTTCATCCCGTACACGCCGGTGATCATCGTCGGGACGGCCAGGATCGCCGCCCAGGCGGTGATCTTGCGCATGTCCTCGTTCTGCACGACGGTGGCCTGCGCGAGGTTGGCCTGGAGGATCGAGTTGAGCAGGTCGTCGAAGCCCATGACCTGCTCGTGGACGCGGGCCACGTGGTCGGCGACATCGCGGAAGTACTTCTGGAT
Organism: Streptomyces sp. NPDC003300; assembly: GCF_040610915.1. Classification (NCBI taxonomy): domain Bacteria; kingdom Bacillati; phylum Actinomycetota; class Actinomycetes; order Kitasatosporales; family Streptomycetaceae; genus Streptomyces; species Streptomyces sp. NPDC003300. The sequence goes on from NZ_JBEXNE010000036.1 coordinate 6,393, forward strand.
CTCCGGGTCGATCAGCCGCATCGGCCGCTCGCCGAGCACCTGCATCGGCCGCAGCAGCGGCGCCACCGCGCGCTTGAACTCCAGCACCTCGCGCTTGAGCTGGTAGATCCGGCCCGCGTCGCCGCCGCGCGACGGCTTGCCGTTCTCGGCCGAGAAGACGTCGATCTCGACCTCGTCGATGTCGTCCTGCACGGCCTCGGTGACGGCCAGGTAGTCGTCCACGACCTGGTCGGCGATGGCGTGCAGCACCGCGGACGGGCCCTTGGCCAGCAGCTCGGGGTCGTCCTCGAGGCGGTGCCGCAGCGAGCGCAGCGAACCGTGGCTGCCGTGCCGCACGGTGATCACGAAATACCGGCCGGTGAAGACCATCACCTCGCCGCTCTCCACCACCTCGCTGGTGGCGGTCAGCTCGGCGTGCTCGACGTAGCGGATCGTCTTGAAGACCGTGAACAGCGAGTCGTCGTACCGCTCCAGCTTCGGCCGCTGGTGGGCGTGGACCGCGTCCTCGACCGCCAGCGGGTGCAGGCCGAACTCCTGGGCGATACCGGCGAATTCCTGCTCGGTCGGCTCGTGCAGACCGATCCACACGAAGCCGTCGCGCCCGTCGCACTGCTCGCCGCTGCGCCCGGCCCGCACGCTCGCCAGCGCCTCGCTGAGACCGACGGTGTCGCTGCACCGCACGCCGTCGCGGTAGACCGCGCAGTCCACCACCGCGCTGCCGGCGGCGGAGACGTCGTGAGTCGGCCCGTAGTCGTAGGACGCGGTGCTCTTGCGCAGCGCGGGGCGTACGACAGCGCGCAGATCACGGATCATCGACATGGCAAGCTCCTTCACGGACTGGCCGACGGCATCACGCCGCACTGAATGCTGATCAGGACGGGATCAGTACTGGCTGATCACCAGGCAGTTCAGGGCGCTCTTCCGACGCGGATTCGCTCCGCGGGCAGATCGTGAGGATCGTGAGGTCACGCGTTTCGCGGCACAAGGGCCGGGTAAGTAGCGCGCAGGCTCACATCACGGGACGGCGTTCGGAAGAGCTGCCGGTACTGCACGGTCGACTCGGATCCACTGCAGTCCCCACCTCCTCCGGCCATGCCCCGCTGGGGGATGTCGTATATGAACACCCCACCTTAGCGCGTCCGCGTGCCCGCTCGACCGCGCTTGGCCGGTTCCATACGCGATCTATGCTCGCCGCATGGGTGATCTCCTGACGCTGGTCGAGGCGCGGCTGCGCTCCGCCTTCGGCGCGCCGGACGCGCGCGCCGCCGTGACGTTCCTCGGCGTCGACCGCATCGAAGTGCTCCGCTACCGCGACGGTGACCTGCTGCGATACGCCACCCTCGGGATGTCGGCGCAGCCCATGAACGAGCCTCTCGCCACCGTCGCCGATCCCGTACGCGGCCCGCGCGCCGAACTGCTGCTGTCGGTACGCGCCGGTGTGGCCGAAACCGACAAGGTGCTGCGGCCGCTCGCCGTACTCGGCGCCTCTCCGCAGGTCGAAGGGGTCGTCGTCGCCCCCGGCAACTCGCTGGACGTCGGCGAGCCGCTCTGGCCGGGCGCGCCCTTCTCCGCCGTGCTCGTCGCCGAGGGCGGGGGCCTGGTCGAGGACCTGGTGCTCGACGCCCTCGACCCGGCGCCCGACCCCGTCCGCTTCCTGCCGCTGCTGCCGATGACCCACACCGAGGCCGCCTGGAAGCGGGTGCACGGCGCCGCCGCCCTCCAGGAACGCTGGCTCTCGCACGGCACGGACCTGCGCGATCCGCTGCGCGGGGCCGTGGCCCTCGGCTGATCCGGGCCGCCGGTCGCGGCCGCGTCCGGCGCTCCGCCAGGCGCGTGGTGTCGCTGAACCACCTGGGTGATCGTCCTTGACGGGGGCACGGACCCGGAGGACCGTTGGTCGTTATGAGGGGCGAACCCAGTTGCCCGAAGTGCGGTGGCAGGGTGCGAGCGCCCGGCCTCTTCGCCGACTCCTGGCAGTGCGACGAGCACGGGACCGTGTATCCGCTGCAACCCGTCGTGCCCCCGAGCGTCGAGGCGCTCGGCGTCGTGGTGCACCGCGCCCAGGTGCCCGTCTGGATGCCGTGGCCCCTGCCGGTCGGCTGGCTCTTCTCCGGTGTCGCCGCCGCGGGCGACGACCGCAGCGGCGGGCGGGCCACCGCCGTGGCCTGCTCGGGACCCGGGCCGCTCGGCGGACCCGGTGAACTCATGCTCATCGCCGAGGAGTTGGGCGTCGGGCTCGGCGCCCGTCACGCCGGGATTCCCGGGCCCGATCCGGGGCCCGGCATGTGCGTCGACAAGCCTCCGCACGCCAAGGTGCTCGCCGCCGGGCGGCCGACGCCGCTCTGGCACGTCAACGGCGCTCCCGACGACCGTGTCGTCTTCGCCGGCGAGGCCCGCGGGCTCTGGCTCTGGGCCATCGTCTGGCCCGAGCAGACCGGGCTCCTCATGTACGACGAGCTCGTCCTCACCGACCTCCGCGACGCCGGGGCCGAGGTCGACATGCTCCCCTGCGGGGCCCTCTCCCCCCGCCTCCTCGCCTAGCCCCTCCCGGGGGGCCACCCCCACCCGTACCCCCGCCTTGCGCAAGTCGGTCCCCCCCAGGGGCGCGGCGAGCCCCCACCGGCCGGTGGTCCGGCGACAACCGAATTGCCCGGCCGGGGCGGGTGGTGACGTGCGGGAGCGTGGTGGCTGGTGGCGCAGTTCCCCGCGCCCCTAAAAACCAGGTCCTCCCGCAGCCTGGGCGAAAGGCGGTGCGCCACGTCAGGGGCGGGGGCTGCGGGGGTGGCGGAGCAGCGGCGGGTGGGGTGGGGGGAAGGCTTATGCTGGCGGCTGGCCGAGAAGACACTACTGCCCAGCGGAGCGCCCCGGTGCGGATTGATTTGCACGCTCACTCCACCGCGAGTGACGGCACCGACGCGCCCGCCGAGCTGGTGCGGAACGCGGCGGGGGCCGGTCTGGACGTCGTGGCGCTGACGGACCACGACACGGTGGGCGGATACGCGGAGGCGACGGCGGCGCTGCGCGCGCTGACGGTGCCGTTGACGCTGGTCACCGGCGCGGAGCTGTCCTGTCGGATCGACGGGATCAGCATGCACATGCTGGCGTACCTGTTCGACCCGGAGGAGCCGGAGCTGTACCGGGAGCGGGAGCTGGTACGGGACGACCGGGTGCCCAGGGCGCGGGCCATGGTGGCGAAGCTCCAGGAGCTGGGCGTGCCCGTGACCTGGGAGCGGGTGGCCGCCATCGCCGGGGACGGCTCCGTCGGCCGCCCCCACATCGCGACCGCGATGGTGGAGCTCGGCGTGGTCCCCACCGTCTCCGACGCCTTCACGGACGACTGGCTGACGAACGCCGGGCGGGCCTACGTACCCAAGCACGAGCTGGACCCCTTCGACGCGGTACGGCTGGTCAAGGGCGCGGGCGGCGTCACCGTCTTCGCGCACCCCGGCGCGCACAAGCGCGGCGAGACCGTACCGGAGTCGGTGATAGCGGAACTGGCGTCGGCCGGGCTCGACGGCATCGAGGTCGACCACGTGGACCACGACGCCCCGACCCGGGCCCGGCTGCGGGCCTTCGCGGCCGAGACGGGGCTGCTCGCCACCGGGTCGAGCGACTATCACGGCAGTCGCAAGACCTGCCGTCTCGGCGACTGCGTCACCGACCCCGAGGTCTACCGCGAGATCGCCCGGCGGGCGACGGGCGCGGTGCCCATCAGCGCCGTCTAGCGCCCCTACGTGACCCCGCTCCTCACTTCGGGGAGCCCCGGGGCCCCCTCCCGCGCCTGCGGCGCGGTGCGTTTTCCGGCCCCCAGCCACCCGTGCGGAAGTGACGTCGGCTGACGGCCTCCCCGTGGCCGCGGCCCGGTGGGCCCGTCCCCCCTCACACGCCGTCTGCCGGGCGCAGCCCGCCCCGCCCCCCTCACCAGAAAGTCGCCCCATGTTCGACGTCACCCTCTTCGGGTCGGTATTCGTCACGCTCTTCGTGATCATGGATCCGCCCGGTATCACGCCCATTTTTCTCGCGCTGACCTCGGGGCGCGCCACGAAGGTGCAGCGCCGGATGGCGTGGCAGGCGGCGCTGGTGGCGCTCGGGGTGATCACGGTGTTCGGGATCTGCGGCCAGCAGATCCTCGACTATCTGCATGTGTCGGTGCCCGCGCTGCGCGTGGCGGGCGGGCTGCTGCTTCTGCTGATCGCGCTGGATCTGCTGACCGGGAAGGCGGACGAGCCGACGCAGACGAAGGACGTGAACGTCGCGCTGGTACCGCTGGGGATGCCGCTGCTGGCGGGCCCCGGCGCGATCGTGACCGTGATCCTGGCGGTGCAGCACGCGGACGGGTTCGGTCAGCAGATGTCGGTGTGGGTGGCGATCATCGCGATGCACGCCGTGCTGTGGCTGACGATGCGGTACTCGCTGGCGATCATCCGGCTGATCAAGGAGGGCGGTGTGGTGCTGGTGACCCGGCTGTCGGGCATGCTCCTGTCGGCCATCGCCGTCCAGCAGGTCGCCAACGGCATCTTCGGCTTCATCCACGGCGAGGGCTGAGCCCTCCCGCGGCCCCTCCTGCGGCCCCCCGCGGCCCTCGCGCGCCCCCCGCCGCCCCTCCTGCGGCCCCCGCCGCCCCTCCCGTGGCCCCTCCCGTGGCCCCCGGACACGCGAAAGCGCCCCGTACGTCTTCATGTACGGGGCGCCGATGCGGTGGGCCAGGCCCTGTGGCGTCGTCAGTCCGCGGGGCGGATGTAGATGCGCTGGCCTATGGCAGCGGCCTGCTGCACGATCTTGTTGACGGCGGAGGCGTCCACGACGGTGCTGTCCACGGCGTTGCCGTTTCGGTCGTCGAGTCGCATGATCTCGAAGCGCATGGGGCTTCTCCCTTCGTCGCTCGTTACATGTGTAGTCAACCAACACCCCCTCGAAAACATTCCCTAGACTAAAGAAACACTTTCTCGATCTAATTACTCACCGGTAAGGCTTGTGCCGTCGTCCCCCGCGCCGCCGGTCCAGAAGGCGATCAGCGCCGCCGCCGTCTCGGCGGGACGCTCGGTGTTCGGCGAGTGCTCCGCGCCCTTGATCACCGCGCGCTCGGCGCCCAGCCGAGTCGCCATCGCGTCCATCCACGACGGCGGCCACACATGGTCGACCTCGCCCGAGATCACCAGCTTCGGCAGCGGCCCGGCCGCGGCCAGCTCGTCCACCCGGTCCGGCTCGTCCATCAACTGCCGTGCGGTGACAGCGAGTTGCTCTGGCAGCGTGGTCACCCAGCGGCGGTGCAGAAACGCCTCGACGGCGGGCGGGGTGTCCGGCTGCTCGCCGTTCTCCGCGTCCATCGACCGCATCGCCTGCCAGACGGCCTCCAGATCCATCACCGGCAGCACATCGATCAACAACTGGGTGCGGGTCTGTTGTTCCTCGGAGATCGCACCCGGACCCGTGCTCATCAGCGTCAACGACGCCCACGCGCCGGGACCTTGGTCGATCACCGCCGCCCGTACGACGAGACCGCCCAGCGAGTGGCCCAGCAGATGCACGGGGCCGCCCCCGCCGGCCGCCGCGAGCGCCGCCGTCTGCGCGACCACGTCGGCCGCCAACTCGCCCTGCGCGTAGGCGCTCTCCTCGCGCGGGCCGCCCGACTCGTACTGGCCGCGGCCGTCCACCGCCACCACCCGGAAACCGGCCGCCGACAGCGGGGTGAGCAGCGGGAGGAAGTCCTCCTTGCTGCCGGTGAAGCCGGGCACGAGCAGCGCGGTGCCGCGCGGCGGGGCGTCGGGGGCGGGGGAGGCGTCGAGTACGGCGAAGGATCCGCGGGCCGTCTCCAGCCGATGGGCGGACACGTTCTCCGGCAGATCCAGGGCAGTGGGTCGGCTCATGAACCGAGATTACGCGGTGCATATGTCCGACAGGTTGCCTCCGCCCGATCCCGGTGTCCCCGGCACGCGAACGCCCCCGGCCGAGGGGCCGGGGGCGTTCGTCCGTACGGGTGCGGCGGCGGAGACGGCCGAGGTCAGCCCTCGTCCGCGGCCGTCGCGGCGACCGCCTTGCGGGTACGGCGGCGCGGGGTCTTCGGCGCCTCGTCCCCCGCGGTGGCGGGAGCCGGTACCTCGGCGACCTCGACCGCCGCGGCAGCGGCGGCGGCGGTCTTGCGGGGCGCCCGCTTGCGCACCGGCTTCGGCGCGTCCGCGGTGCTCTCCGCCTCCGGCGCGACCGCGGGTGCCGGCACCTCGGCGGTGACGGCCGTCGCGGCCTTGCGGGTGCGGCGGCGCGGCGTCTTGGGCGCCTCGTCCGCGACCGGGGTGACCGGGGCGGCGGTCTCTTCGGGCTCGCCGTTGAGGATCGAGCGGCGGGCCGGGCGGCGGGCGGCCTTGGGCGCCTCCTCCTCGACCACCGGGGTCACCGCGGCGGCGGCCGGAGTCTGCGCACCGACCGGCTCAGCGGCGGCCTTGCGCAGGCGGCGGCGCGGTGCCTTGGGGGCCTCCTCGGCGACCGGAGCGGCGGGGACCGGCTCGACAGCCGTCACCGTCTCCACGGCGACCGCCTCGGGAGCGGCACCGCGCGTACGGCGACGGCGGCGCGGGGTGCGGGGCGCGGCCACCTCGTCCGTACCGGGCTGGGAGACCGCGACGGCGGACTCCACGGCCTCGGCGCCGACGGCCGACGTGGGGGCCGCACCGGACGCGGCCTCGCCACCGCGGGTGCGGCGGCGCTGGCGCGGGGTGCGCGTACGGGCCGGGCGGTCCTCGACGGGCGCGGCGGCGGGCTTGCCGCCGGCCGGCCGACGGCCGTTGCCGCGGGCGCCGCGGCCACCGGTCTCGCCCAGGTCCTCGACGACCTCGGCGTCGAGACCGGCACGCGTCCGGTCCGCCCGAGGCAGTATCCCCTTCGTGCCGACCGGGATGCCCAGCAGCTCGTAGAGGTGCGGAGACGTCGAGTACGTCTCCTCCGGGTCGTTGAAGGACAGCACCAGCGCCTTGTTGATGAGCTGCCAGCGCGGGATGTCGTCCCAGTCGACCAGCGTGATCGCGATACCCGAGGCGCCCGCGCGGCCGGTGCGGCCGATGCGGTGGAGGTAGGTCTTCTCGTCCTCGGGCGTCTGGTAGTTGATGACGTGCGTGACGCCCTCGACGTCGATACCGCGCGCGGCCACGTCGGTGCAGACCAGCACGTCGACCTTGCCGTTGCGGAACGCCCGCAGCGCCTGCTCGCGCGCGCCCTGGCCGAGGTCGCCGTGGACCGCGCCGGAGGCGAAACCGCGCTTCTCCAACTGCTCGGCGACGTCGGCGGCGGTCCGCTTCGTACGGCAGAAGATCATCGCGAGACCGCGGCCCTCGGCCTGGAGGATGCGCGAGACCAGCTCGACCTTGTCCAGCGAGTGGGCGCGGAAGACGTGCTGCGTGGTGTTCGCGACGGTCGCGCCCTCGTCGTCCGGCGCGGTGGCGCGGATGTGGGTGGGCTGCGACATGTAGCGGCGGGCGAGGTTGATCACGGCGCCGGGCATGGTCGCGGAGAACAGCATCGTCTGCCGCTTGACCGGCAGCATGCCCATGATCTTCTCGACGTCGGGCAGGAAGCCCAGGTCGAGCATCTCGTCGGCCTCGTCCAGGACGAGGGAACGGATGTGCTTGAGATCGAGCTTCTTCTGGCCCGCGAGGTCCAGCAGGCGGCCCGGGGTGCCGACGATCACGTCGACGCCCTTCTTGAGCGCGTCGACCTGCGGCTCGTACGCCCGGCCGCCGTAGATCGCGAGCACGCGTACGTTCCGGACCTTGCCGGCCGTCAGCAGGTCGTTGGTGACCTGCTGGCACAGCTCGCGGGTGGGGACGACGACCAGGGCCTGCGGGGCGTCGGTGAGCCGGTCGGCGGTGGCGCGCCCGGCCTCGACGTCGGCGGTCACGGTGACGCGCTCCAGCAGCGGCAGACCGAAACCGAGGGTCTTGCCCGTGCCGGTCTTGGCCTGGCCGATGACGTCGTTGCCCGCGAGGGCGACCGGGAGCGTCATCTCCTGGATCGGGAAGGGGGTGATGATGCCGACGGCCTCAAGGGCCTCGGCGGTCTCGGCCAGGATGCCGAGACTGCGGAAAGTCGTGGTGGTGGACAGGATGCTTGCCTCTTCTGTGAGACGCGGCACTGTGCGGCGAGGGGGGTCGAGCGGCCGTGTCGCGGAAAAGACGACGCCGGTCACTGACCGCGCAGAGGTGTCGTACAGCCGTGGGCGGCTGTGCAGCGCGGGACCGCTGCCCTCGCTCGTGTCGCGAGTGGGCCCCTCCCGATGTCAGGAGGGCGGTCGGTGTCGGAGCCGATCGGGCCACCGACCGGGCATCCAGGTGTTGCATACGTCGCCCGCCGAGGATCGGAAGCAAGCCGATTTTCGGCGGGTGCAATACCACTCTACCCCGGAAACACGTAGCTGCACCCGATCAAATGTTTCGTTCGGGACGGCACCGGCACGTCATCGGCCTGTCACCGGCCCCGCGAAGATCACCGCACGGGTGCGTACGGGCCGCTCCGACTTGGCTATTGTGCCCAGCATGGAGACGCCTGACGAGAACACCACGCCCGCCACCGGAATCGCCGCCCAGGACTGGACCGCCGCGTCCGCGGACCCGCAGTACCGGGCCGCCGTCGTCGATCTGCTCGGGGCCCTGGCGTACGGCGAGCTGGCCGCTTTCGAACGGCTCGCGGACGACGCGAAACTCGCGCCGACCCTGGAGGACAAGGCGGAGCTGGCCGCGATGGCCGCCGCCGAATTCCACCACTTCGAGCGGCTGCGCGACCGGCTCACCGAGATCGGCGAGTCGGCGAACAAGGCGATGCAGCCCTTCGGCGCCGCGCTCGACGAATTCCACCGGCAGACCGCGCCCTCGGACTGGCTCGAAGGGCTCGTCAAGGCGTACGTCGGCGACTCCATCGCCTCCGACTTCTACCGCGAGGTCGCCGCCCGGCTCGACACCGATACGCGCACGCTGGTGCTCGCGGTCCTGGACGACACCGGGCACGCGACCTTCGCCGTGGAGAAGGTGCGCGCCGCCATCGCCGCCGAGCCGCGCGTCGGCGGGCGGCTCGCGCTGTGGGCGCGGCGGCTGATGGGCGAGGCCCTGTCGCAGGCGCAGCGGGTGGTCGCCGACCGCGACGCGCTGTCCACCATGCTCGTCGGCGGGGTCGCCGACGGCTTCGACCTCGCGGAGGTCGGACGGATGTTCTCGCGGATCACCGAGGCGCACACCAAGCGGATGGCCGCGCTGGGCCTGGCCGCGTAACACCGCGTAACGCCTCACCGCGAAACTCTCCGCCCCGCCACGGCCGGTCCCGCCACGACTCCTGAGGACGCCGGTGGCCGCGTCAGACGCTCGACGCGGTCACTTTGGCGTGGCGGCCACGCTTCGGCGGGCGGGCCAGGACGCTCAGCATGGCCGCCCCCACCGCCAGCGCGGCGGGCAGCGTCGCCTCCGGGTGGCCGGGGCCGACGATCGTGCGGGTGACGAGGCCGCCGAGCAGCGCGGCGATCGGTCCTGTGGCCAGCAGCAGCGGACTCAACGGGAGCCGGAGCGGGAAGAGGCGGGCGGCGGCATAGGCGGCGCCGAGCCCGAGGGCGACGTAGGCGACGGCTTCCCAGAGCATCGTGATCCCTTTCCGGTGGTACGGCTGGTACGGACCGGTGCGCTCTGGTCCTACCCCTGTGGAGGCCGGGACAAAACGAAGGGCGGCAACCGGTTGCACCGGTTGCCGCCCTTTCGGCCCCTTTCAGGGCCGGACGTTCAGAGCGAAGCGCCGAAACCGACCTTGCGGGCGGACGGCTCGCCGATCTCCACGTACGCGAGCCGGTCGGCGGGGATCAGGACCTTGCGGCCGTGCTCATCCGTCAGACTCAGCAGCTTCGAGGCGCCGGACAGCGCGTCGGCGACGGCCTGCTCGACCTCCGCGACGGACTGCGCGCTCTCGATGTTGATCTCGCGCGGCGCGTGCTGCACGCCGATCTTGACCTCCACGGCTTGGATACCTCCGATGGTCTGGCGGTGTGCGCGGTTGGTTTCGCGCCGTACGCAGCAAAGACTAGCCCGGAGCGGCCGGTGGAAATCCGTACCTCGGCAACGCCGTGAGCGAACAGGCCCGGGGCGACGCGGACGGGCGGCGGGGCACCGCCTCAGTGGTGGCCCTCCGCGCCGTGCAGCGGGAATCCGGCGATACCGCGCCAGGCCAGGGAGGTCAGCAGGTCCACCGCGGTGTCGCGCGGCACGGTGCTCTTGCTCGCCAGCCAGTAGCGGGCGACGACCTGGGAGACACCGCCGAGGCCGACGGCCAGCAGCATCGACTGGTCGCGGGAGAGCCCGGTGTCCTCCGCGATGACCTCGCTGATCGCCTCGGCGCACTGGAGCGAGACCTTGTCGACGCGCTCGCGGACCGCGGGCTCGTTGGTCAGGTCGGACTCGAAGACCAGCCGGAAGGCGCCGCCCTCGTCCTCGACGTACGCGAAGTACGCGTCCATGGTGGCCTCGACGCGCTTCTTGTTGTCCGTGGTGGACGCCAGCGCGGTCCGTACCGAGTGCAGCAGGGACTCGCAGTGCTGGTCGAGCAGCGCGAGGTAGAGCTCCAGCTTGCCGGGGAAGTGCTGGTAGAGCACGGGCTTGCTCACGCCGGCCCGCTCGGCGATGTCGTCCATCGCGGCCGAGTGGTAACCCTGCGCCACGAAGACTTCCTGGGCCGCGCCCAGCAATTGTTCACGTCGGGCCCGGCGGGGCAGGCGTGTGCCGCGCGGCCTCGCCTGAGCTTGCTCGATGGCTGTCACGCCGCCTCCCAAATCTGAAGTGAGGAACGATAGAACACTGCGATGGCCATCGTACTTTTCAGTAACGACCCTGTGCGCCGTGCGGTCGCACATTCTCACTACCTGGAACCTCCGCGCGAGAGCGCCTGCGGAATCCGTCGGTGAGCGGCGACCGTCAGCGGTAGTCGTCCTCGTCCGGCGCGACGACCCTGCGCTGCTCCGCCGCGTCGGCCGGATCGGCCTCTTCCACCTGGTGGGAGGGGCGCGCGATGATCGGTTCGTCGTGCTGCTGGAGCAGTTCCGCGTGCTGTTCCGCGGTGTCGGCCTCCGGCGCTTCCAGATCCAGATCGGTGTCGCGGGCGATCTGGGCGGCGTCGAATTCGTCGGCCTCACGCTCGAAGCGTTCGATGTCCCCGCTACCGTTCCCGGTGTTCTCGGACATGGCCCCTCCTTCTCTTGCCTCACCCTTGAGCCTAGGCGGCCGGGCAGGCGCGTGCATGGCGGCTTCCCGGCCGCGGTGTGCGGCGCGCGCCCCTCGGAGCGCGTGGCGGCTTCCGGCCCTTGCGGAGGTTCTTGTGACCGCGAACACGCGGTCGTACGCGTGATCGTCTCGTAACATTCATCCATGCCCTCGACCGACGTTCCCCAGACGGCCGCAGAACCGGCGGTCGTACTCCCGCCCGGGCCGCGGCTCGCCCCGGGGGAATCGGTGCACACGGCGAGCCTGCCCGGCCTCACCCTGGTGGTCAGATCGCGCGGTACGGACGGGCCGGGGACGGCGCCCGCGCTCTTCGTGCACGGCCTCGGCGGCTCCTCGCAGAACTGGTCGGCGCTGATGGCCGCGCTGGCCGACCGGGTCGCGGGACAGGCGCTGGACCTGCCGGGATTCGGCCATTCCCCGCCGCCCGACGACGGCGACTACTCGATTCCGGGGCACGCGCGGGCGGTGGTCCGGCTGCTGGAGGCCGAGCGGCGCGGCCCGGTCCACCTCTTCGGGAATTCGCTGGGCGGCGCGGTGGCCGTCAAGGTCGCCGCCGCCCGGCCGGACCTGGTCCGCACCCTCACCCTGGTCTCGCCCGCGCTCCCCGAGCTGCCGCCGCAGCGCACCGCCTGGCCCACCGGGCTGCTCTCGGTGCCCGGCGTCCCCGCGCTGTATCTGCGCGCGACGAGGAACTGGCCGGCCGAGCGCAGGACCCAGGAGCTGCTGGCGCTCTGTTACGGCGACCCGGGGGTGGTCGGCGAGCAGGCCCGCGCCGACGCGGTCGCCGAATACCAGCGGCGGATCGAACTGCCGTATTTCTGGGACGTCATGGTGCGTTCCACCCGTGGGATCGTGGACGCGTACACGCTCGGTGGCCAGCATTCGCTGTGGCGGCAGGCGGAGCGCGTCCTCGCCCCTACGCTGCTCGTGTACGGAGGCCGGGACAAGCTCGTCTCGGTCAAGGTCGCCCGCCGGGCGGCCAGGGCTTTCCGCGATTCCCGGCTGCTGGTCATCCCCGACGGCGGTCATGTGGCGATGATGGAGCACCCCGAGCTGGTGGCCCGGGGCTTCCGCGATCTCCAGGACGAGGTCGCGGAAGCCGAGGACGACGGCCGGGGCCGTACGGACGCGGGGCCCGCCGGCGCCGAGGCGACCGGGAGCTGATCGAGGACGTGGGTGGGCGACGTGGGTAAGCACAGCGCGCGGGACGGCCAGGACGGCCGTGACAACGGCATTCCGGGCGCGCCCGGAATGCCGGGCGTCCCAGGACCCCTGCGGCCCGGCGTCCCCGGCAGCGGGCGCCGCCGCCGCGGTCCAGAACCGCTGTCCGGCCACGACACGGGCAGCTTCCCGCAGTACCGGCCGCAGGACCACGGCGGTCCGGCGCCCGCCCACCCCGAGCACCGCGAGCACACCGCGTGGGGCCCGGCCGACGACTGGGCGGCCGACACCGGCCGCTACTCCGGGCCGCCGCGCACCCGCGAGCTGCCCTTCGACCTCGTCGACGAGTGGGCGGAGGACTGGGAGGCGTACGACACCGCGTCCGCGCTGAGCTCCCCGCCCGCGGGACCCGCGCTCGGCCAGGGGCAGGGCCCGTACGCCCGGCACGCGCAGGCGCCCGGGCCCGGCCAGATGCAGGCGCCGGGCCGGCTGATCCCGCGCCCGCGGCAGGAATTCCTCGACGCCTTCGGACCGCAGGAGCCGGAAGGGCCCGCGGACCCGCCGCCCGGCGGCCCGGCCGCCGCGCCCGAGCCGGACCCGGAGCCGGAGGCGGACGCGGGCACGGCCGTGGACACCAAGTCCGGCGGCAAGGGGCGCACGCTCAGCGGGATCGCCGCCGCGGCCGTCGTCACGGTGCTCGCCGTGGTGGTCGCGGGACAGGTCGGCGGAAGTGAGAAACGGCACAGCGAGGACAGCGGCAAGGACACCGCGACGCGCTCGGCGGCCGACGAGGCGTCGCGCTCGCAGGACCGCGCGCCCGGCGCCGCGAGCGCGCCCGCGGGGGCCCCGGCGGCGACGCCCGCCGCCGCCACGTACGACGAGCTGATGGCCAAGCTGTACCCGCTGGACCCGGACCTGAGGCTGTCCGGCGCCTTCAGCACGGTCGGCGGCCACCAGGCCGCGCCGGGCAGGGGCAAGGTCATGCGCTTCCGGGTGGACGTCGAGCGCGGGCTGCCGCTGAACGCGCAGCTCTTCAGCGACACCGTCTTCAAGACCCTGAACGACAGCCGGAGTTGGGGACACGGCGGACAGATGTCCTTCGAGCGGGTCTCAACCGGCCCCGCGGACATCGTCATTACGCTCGCCAGTCCCGGCACCACCGCGAAGTGGTGCGCGAAGTCCGGTCTGGACACAACAGTTGAGAACGTGTCATGTGACTCCGCGTCAACTCCGCGCACGATGATCAACGCCTACCGATGGGCGCAGGGCGCCAGTACATTCGGCGCCGCGCGGGTGCACGAGTACCGGCAGATGCTGATCAACCACGAGGTCGGGCACCGTCTCGGGCACAGCCACGTCGGCTGTCCCAAGGAGGGCGCCCCGGCCCCGGTGATGATGCAGCAGACCAAATTCCTGTCGCTCGACGGCGGCCCCACCTGCAAGCCGAACGCGTGGCCGTACCCGTAGGCGGAGCCGTCCGCATCCCGTAGGCGCGGACCCGCTCAGCGGTGCAATCCATAAGTGATCGTTTGAGATCGTATTGATCTGGCTTTGACAATTGGTGTCGCGTCGCTGCACGCTTCTGTCCATGCAGCACCACCACGCACATCCGTATGCACGCGCCGGCATCGAGCTGGCGCTCATCGGCGTGGCCGCGCACTGCGTCGCCGACGTTCACTGTCGCTGACCGCATCCAGCCCCACCGCGTAGAGGCCCGGCCGCCGTCCCAGGACGGCGTCTCCTCCGCCACGGGCTGCTCCGGCCGGACCCTTCGGTCCCGCACGTCACGACCCGTTTCCGCTTTTTCGCGCGCACCGCTGTGCGCGCCCTTCCTCGCTGCCGCGAAAGGTTCCTCTGATGCGTCAACTGTCCTCCACATCCCGCCGCATAGGCGTGATCGCCGTCGGTCTGGCCCTTGCCGGAGGGGCCGTCGCCTGCGGCCCCAAGAACGGTGACGACGCCAAGGCGGGCGGCGACGGCAAGCCGGGCAAGGGCGGCACGCTGTACGTCCTGAACAACCAGGCGCAGGAGAACTTCGACCCCGCCCGGCTCTACACCTCCGGCGGCGGCAACGTGCCGTCGCTGGTCTACCGGACGCTCACCACCCGCAACCGCGCCGACGGCGCCGCGGGCGCCAAGGTCGTCCCCGACCTGGCCACCACCACCGGCGAGCCCAGCGAGAACGCCACGGTGTGGACGTACCACCTCAAGGACGGCCTGAAGTACGAGGACGGCTCGCCCATCACCACCGCCGACATCAAGTACGACATCGAGCGGTCCTTCGCCGCCGAGCTGTCCGGCGGCGCGCCCTACCTGCGGGACTGGCTGGTCGGCGCGGCCGACTACCAGGGCCCGTACAAGGACCCCAAGGGCCTGTCCTCGATCGAGACGCCCGACGCGAAGACCATCGTCTTCCACCTGAACAAGCCCGAGGGCGAATTCCCGCTGCTCGCCACGCAGACCTCCTTCGCGCCGGTGCCCAAGGCCAAGGACACCGGCACCAAATACGCGGCGCACCCGGTCTCCTCCGGCCCGTACAAGGTGGTCAGCAACGAGAACAACGGCGAGCACCTGGTGCTGAAGCGCAACCCCAACTGGTCGGCCGCCACCGACGACCAGCGCAAGGCGTACCCCGACACCATCGACGTGCAGTCCGGCCTCGACCAGGCCGTGATCAACCAGCGTCTGTCGGCGGGCGTCGGCAAGGACGCGGACGCGGTCACCACCGACACCAACCTCGGCCCGGCCGAGCTGGCCAAGGTGACCGGCGACAAGAACCTCGCCCAGCGGGTCGGGACCGGGCACTTCGGCTACACCGACTACATCGCCTTCAACCCGAAGGTGAAGCCGTTCGACAACATCAAGGTCCGGCAGGCCATCGCGTACGCGATCAACCGCACCACGGTGATCAACGCGCAGGGCGGCTCGTCGCTCAACGACCCGGCCACCACCTTCCTGCCCGCGCAGGCGTCCTTCGGCTACACCGCCTACGACCCGTTCCCCGCGGGCAAGACCGGTGACCCGGCCAAGGCCAAGGAGCTGCTGAAGGAGGCCGGTTACCCCAACGGCCTGACCGTCTCGCTCACCCACGACGTCACCAAGGGCGACGAGCAGGGCCCCGAGGTCGCCACCGCCGTCCAGGAGGCGCTCAAGGCGGCCGGGATCACCGTCAAGCTCGACGGCCAGGAGCACGCGGCCTTCTCCGACAAGATCCACACCCTGAAGACCGAGCCCGGCTTCTTCCTCACCGGCTGGGGCGCGGACTGGCCGTCCGGCGGCCCCTTCCTCGGCCCGATCTTCGACGGCCGCCAGATCGTCAGGGACGGCGCCAACTTCAACAACGCGCAGCTCGACGACCCGGCCGTGAACAACGAGATCGACCAGATCAACAAGATCACCGACCTCAAGGCCGCCGCCGTCCGCTGGGGCGCGCTGGACAAGAGGATCGGCGAGCAGGCGCTCACCGTGCCGCTCTTCCACCCCGTCTACAAGCGGCTGTTCGGCAAGAACATCAAGAACGTCGTGATCAGCGACTGGACCGGTGTGCTGGACATCTCGCAGGCCGCGGTGAAGTAGTCCGTGACCGTCGAAGCACTCTCGGCCGTCTCGGCCGCGGGGGAGGGCGCCGCCACCGCGGCGCCCCCCTCCGGGGCCCGGCAGATCTGGCGGCGGCTGCGCGGACAGCGCGCGGCGCTCGTCGGCGGCGCCGTCATCGTCCTGTTCGTCCTGGTCGCGGTGGCGGCCCCGCTGCTCGCCGCGCTCGAAGGGCAGGACACCACCACCTACCACGCCGACCTGGTCGACTCCGCGGCCGGCGGCGTACCGGTCGGCACCTTCGGCGGGGTCTCCGGCAGCCACTGGCTCGGCCTCGAACCCGGCACCGGACGCGACCTGTTCGCCCGGCTCGTCTACGGCTCGCGGATCTCGCTCGTCGTGGCCCTCGGCGCCACCGTCCTCCAGGTCGCGCTCGGCGTGGCCCTCGGCCTGGGCGCGGGCCTGGGCAACCGGTTCCTCGACAGCGTGCTCAGCCGGATCACCGACGTCTTCGTCACCATGCCCGCGCTGATCTTCGCCATCGCGCTGCTCGCGGTCGTCCCCGACGGCTTCCCGCGGCCCGTGCTGCTGATGCTGGTCCTCGGGCTGCTCGCCTGGGGCGGCATCGCGAAGATCGTCCGCGCGCAGGTGCTCACCCTCAAGTCCCTCGACTACGTGGCCGCTTCACGGCTCGCGGGCTCCAGCCGGTGGCGGACCGCGCGCCGCGAACTGCTGCCCGCGCTCGTCGCGCCCGTCGTCACCTACGCGGCGATCCTGCTGCCCTCCAACATCGTCTCCGAGGCGGGCCTGTCCTTCCTCGGCATCGGCGTCACCCCGCCCACCCCCTCCTGGGGCCAGATGCTCTCCAGCGCCTCGACCTGGTACCAGGCCGACTCCGCGTACGTCCTGCTGCCCGCCCTGCTGCTCTTCGTGACCGTGCTCGCCTTCACCGTCTTCGCGGACGGTGTGCGGACGGCCCTGGACCCGCGGGTCGCCAGCAGGCTGCGGGTGGGGACGGGACGGAAGTCGGCGAAGGCGGACGCGGCTTCTTCGGACACGGCCGCGACGGATACGGCTGGCCGCGCCTCGGACGCCGAGGCGGTGGACGGCGCGTGATCCGCTTCCTCGGGCGGCGGCTCTTCCAGGCCCTCGTCGTCCTCCTCGTCCTGGCCGCCGTGCTCTACGCGTGCTTCTACCTCGCGCCCGGCGACGCGGCCCGGCTGGCCTGCGGCCCCAAGTGCTCGACCGCGCAGATCGTGCAGATCCGCGGCCAGATGGGCCTCGACGACCCGGTGTACGTGCAGTTCTGGCACTTCCTCAGCGGCATCGTCGCCGGTCACGACTACAGCACCGGCACCGATGTGCTGCACTGCCCGGCGCCCTGCCTCGGCCAGTCGTACCGCACCGGCGAACTCGTCACGTCGATGGTCGGCGAGAAGCTGCCCGCCACCGCGTCGCTCGCCTTCGGCGCGATGGTGCTGTGGCTGGTCATCGGCGTCGGCACCGGCCTGCTGTCCGCGCTGCGGCGCGGCACCGTCACCGAACGGGCCCTGACCGGCTTCACGTTGGTCGGCACGGCGACCCCGGTGTTCATCACGGGCATCCTGCTGCTCCTGCTCTTCTGCTCCTGGCTCCAGTGGCTGCCGTACCCCTCGTACGTCCCGCTCACCGAGGACCCGCAGCAGTGGGCGTGGAATCTGCTGCTGGCCTGGCTCGCGCTCGCCCTGGTGGAGGCCGCCAAGTACGCCCGGCTGACCCGCAGTTCGATGCTGGAGACGCTGGCGGAGGACCACATCCGCACCTTCCGCGCGTACGGCGTCAGCGAGCGGGCCATCGTCGTACGGCACGCGCTGCGGGGCGCGCTGACCCCGGTGATCGCGCTGTCCGCGCTGGACCTCGGCACGATGTTCGGCGGCGCGCTGCTCACTGAGACGCTGTTCAACATCCCCGGACTCGGGCAGCAGCTCGTGCAGTCCGTACAGATCAAGGACGTGCCGGTGGTGGTCGGGATCGTGCTGGTCATGGGCCTGGCCGTCGTCGTGGCCAACGCTGTCGCCGACGTGCTGTACGCGGTGGCCGACCGACGGGTGGTACTGGCATGACCGGGCAACTCACCGACCTGGAAGCCCCGTTGGTGGAGGTCGCGGGACTGCGGATCGAATTCCCCACCGAGGGCGGGGCCGTACGGGCCGTCGACGGGCTGGACTTCACGCTCGGCGCGGGCGGCGCGCTCGGGCTCGTCGGCGAGTCGGGCTCCGGTAAGAGCGCGACCGCGTACGCCCTGCTCGGCCTGCACCGCGGTACGGGCGCGCGGGTCTCCGGGACCGTACGGGTCGCCGGGACCGACGTACTCGGCGCGGACGACGCCGAGTTGCGCGAGCTGCGCGGCGGGGTCGCCGCCATGGTCTTCCAGGACCCGCTGTCCTCGCTCGACCCCTACTACGCCATCGGCGACCAGATCGCCGAGGTCTACCGGGTGCACCACCGCGGCTCGCGCGCCGCGGCGCGGGCCCGCGCCGTCGAGGTCCTGGACCGCGTCGGCATCCCCGACGCCGCCCGCCGGTCCCGCTCCCGGCCGCACGAGTTCAGCGGCGGCATGCGCCAACGCGCCCTGATCGCCATGGCGTTGGCGTGCGAGCCGCGCCTGCTCATCGCCGACGAGCCCACGACGGCTCTCGACGTCACCGTCCAGGCCCAGATCCTCGACCTGCTGCACGAACTGCGGGCCGAGACCGGCATGGGGCTGCTGCTCGTCACCCACGACCTGGGCGTCGTCGCCGGGAGCGTCGACGACATCCTCGTCATGCGGGACGGCGCCGCCGTCGAACGCGGTCCGGTCGCCGAGGTGCTGGCCGCCCCGGCGCACGACTACACGCGGGCGCTGCTGTCGGCGGTGCCCCGGATCGACCCGCGGCCGGCGGACGGCGGGGAGCCGGGCGCGGCTCCCGCGCCCGTGGGCGCGGCGACACCACGCGGACGCGGCGCGCGTACGGGCACGGCCGAAGAGCCCGGCTCCGAGCTTCTGCTGGAAGCGGTCGCGCTGCGGCGGGAGTTCGGCAAGGGGCGGCAGCGGCTCACGGCCGTGGGCGACGTGTCGCTCCAGGTCAGGGCCGGGGAGACGCTCGGCATCGTGGGCGAGAGCGGCAGCGGCAAGACGACGCTCGGGCGGATGCTCGTGCGACTGCTCGACCCGAGCGCGGGCGAGATCCGCTACCGGGGCCGGGAGATCGGCGGACTGGGGGACAAGGCGCTGCGCCCGCTGCGGCGCGAGCTGCAAATGGTCTTCCAGGACCCGGTCTCCTCGCTCAACCCGCGCCGCAGCATCGGCGAGTCCATCGCGGACCCGCTGCGGGCGGCGGGCGAACTGAGCGACAAGGCCGTCGTCGGCCGGGTGAAGGAACTGCTGGAGCGGGTCGGCCTCGACCCGGAGTGGTACCACAGGTACCCGCACGAGTTCAGCGGCGGGCAGCGCCAACGCGTCGGTATCGCACGGGCCCTGGCGCCCGAGCCGAAGCTCATCGTGTGCGACGAGCCGGTCTCCGCGCTGGACGTCACCACGCAGGCGCAGGTCGTCGCGCTGCTCGCGGAACTCCGCCGCGACCTCGGCCTGTCGCTGGTCTTCATCGCCCACGACCTCGCCGTGGTACGGCAGGTGAGCGACCGCGTCGCGGTGATGCGCGGCGGCCGGATCGTGGAGTCCGGCACGGTCGACGAGGTCTACGACGCGCCCCAGGACCCCTACACCAAGGGCCTGTTGGCGGCCGTCCCGGTGCTGGACCCGGCCGAATCCGCGGCCCGCAGGGCGGACCGCAGGGAACTGCGGAGCGTGATGGTGACCGCACCTTAGGTCACATCAACGCGTGGCAGTGTGAGAAGTTACGCCCGTTCACCCCTTTTGGTGGCGCGGCGGACAACCGTCCGCCGCGCCACCGCCGTACCGGAATAACGTCTTCGCGCCGGGCGGACGCAGGTCCCGTGGGCGCCACCCGGCCGACATTCCGTTGTGGCCGAGCCAGGGAGAAAGGGGGCGTACACGTGCGTATCGCATTGCTCACCGAGGGTGGTTACCCGTACGCGCGAGGTGAAGGGGGTGCGTGGTGCGACCGGCTCGTCCGCGGTCTCGCGCACCACGAATTCGACGTGTACGCGCTCAGCCGGTCACCGCGGACGGAGGCGGGGGGCCGCGTCGAAGTGCCGTCGCACGTACGGCGGTTCCGCGCGGAACGCCTCTGGGGGGAGCCCCCGGCCGCCGCCCTCGCGCCGACGTGCGGCGGCGGCCGGGCGGCCAGACGCGCCAGACGCGCCGACTTCCTCACCCACTACCGCGACCTGGTCGCGGCGCTGGCCGGCGGCGCCGGGCTCGGCTCCGCCGACCGGGCGGACCGTTTCGCCTCCGGGCTGTACGGTCTCGCCGAGGTCGCCGCAGAACACGGCGGCCTGCCCGATCTGTTGCGCGGCGAGGACGCGCTCGCCGCCCTGGAGTCGGCGTGCCGCGCCCCCGGCGTGCGTCCCGTGCTCGGCGACATCGTCGTCACCGAACTCCTCGCCGTCGCCGAGCTGTTGGAACGCCAGCTCAGGCCGCTGTCCGCGCCCTGGTACGGGTCGAGCGAACTGGGCGCCGTCGATGTCTGCCACGCCGTCTCCGGGGGCCCGGCGGCCTTGCCCGGCCTGCTGGCCAAACGGTTCTGCGGAACGCCGCTCATCGTCACCGAGTACACCGTGCGGGTACGGGAGGCGCTGCTCGGGAACCGCGCGGCCGGACTGGCCGGAGCCGTACGGGTGGTGCTCGGCGACTACCACCGGCTGCTCGCCGGGGAGAGCTACCGGCAGGCCGCGCTCGTCACGCCCGGCTCCACGCATGTGCGGCGCTGGCAGGAGCGGTGCGGGGCGCCGCGCGACCGGATGCGGACCATCCATCCGGGGATCGACGCGGCGCGCTTCGCCCTCGCGGGCGAGGCCGCCGAGGCCGAGGCCACCGCGCCCGCCGCGCACGCCGACCCCACGCTCGCCTGGGTCGGCAGGATCGATCCGGCCAAGGACCTCATCGCGCTGCTGCACGCCTTCCGCGCGATACGCGCGGACGAGCCGCGGGCGCGGCTGCGGATCTTCTACCTGCGGCTGCGCGCCGCCGACGAACGCGCGGCCTCCTACCTCGGGCACTGCCGGACGCTCGCCGCGCAGCTCTTCCCCTACGAGGCCGCCGACGCCAACGCCGTCGGTGAGAGTCCCGTCAGCTTCGAGGAGATCGGGTCGCCCGGCGCGCCCGAACTCGCCGACGCGTACGCCGCGGGCGACGTCGTGGTGCTCTCCAGCAGCGCGGAAGGCTTTCCGCTGAGCCTGG
Source organism: Streptomyces sp. NPDC003300 (assembly GCF_040610915.1). Taxonomy (NCBI): domain Bacteria; kingdom Bacillati; phylum Actinomycetota; class Actinomycetes; order Kitasatosporales; family Streptomycetaceae; genus Streptomyces; species Streptomyces sp. NPDC003300. The sequence continues at coordinate 27,666 of NZ_JBEXNE010000036.1, forward strand.
TCGAGGCGATGTTCTGCGGGCGGCCCACCGTGTCCACCGACGTGGGGGCCGTCCGCGAGGTCATCGGCGGCACCGGGCTCGTCGTGCCGCCGCGCAACCCCAAGGCGCTGGCGGACGCCGTCGTCGATCTGCTGCGCGGGCCCGAGCGGGCGTCGCGGCTCGGGGCCGCGGCCCGGGAGCGGGCGCTCGCGCTCTTCACCGTCACCCGGTGCGTGGACGCCTTCCGCGAGAGCTATCTCGACGTGGTCGCGCACCATCCCGTGCGGCGCGAGCCGCTGCTCGACGCGGCGGGCGATCCGCGGCCGTTCACGGCTCCCGCCGAGTCGCACGTCCCGGCCCGCCTGGCCCCCACCCCCGCCCACCCCGCCTGGTCCCGCACCCCCGAACCCGTAGGTGCCCCGTCCGCCTCCGGAGGCTCCCCCTCATGACCACGCCGACCCCCGCCCACGCCTTACTCACCCGCCTCACCGCCCAGGCCGCCCCGCCCGCCTCACCCCTGCGGCTCCCGCCCCACGACCCCGACGACCCCACCGCCATAGACATAGACGCCTACGACGACGAGGCCACCCCCCACTCCCTCGACGAGACGGTCACGGCCCTCTTCGGCGCCTCCCGCCTCCCGGCGCGGAACCCGGACACCGACGAGCACCCGGCCGAGCTGCGTCCGGCCCCCCCGGACGGCGACCCGTCGCGCGTACGGTCCCGGACCGTCGTCGCGGACGACGCGCAACCGCCCGCCGCCGCGCCCGAGACCGCCGCCCAGCCGTGCCCAGCCGCCCCGACCCGCACAGATTCGTTCGGAGCCGCCTCCCCACCCGCCGCCGCGCCATCGAGTCCGGACGCTTCCGCGTCCGAAGTGCCCGTCGCGGACCGGGGCTTGGCGGTGCTTGGCGACCCCGCTCGCGAGCAGCGCGAGCCCCGCTCAGGCGCGGAGCCCCGCGTTACCGACGAGCCGCAGGCCCACGCGGATTCGGCGCGGCGGCCCGAGTCGGGGTCGGCGAAGCCGGGTGATGACGGGGCGCACGGCTTGCCTGACGCTCGCCTCGCGGACCCGGACAGCGCCGCATCGGTGAGCGGCGCGGGCCTCATGCGGTCCGAGACCCGCCCGGGCACGAACGTTTCCGTATCCGAAGTGCCCGTCGTGGACGGGGACTTGGTCCTGCCTGGCGGCTCCGCTCGCGAGCGGGACGGTTCGGTACCGGGCGGCCTGGACGCTGACGGCGGGTTGCGCTCGGGCGCGGGCCTCCGCGTTGCCGAGGGCCCCGAGGCGGAGGGGGATTCGGCGCGCGCGGGCGCAAACGCTTCCGTACTCGAAGTGCCGGTCCTGGAAGGGGACTTGGCCCTGCCTGGCGGCCCCGCTCGCGAGCGGCGCGGGCCGGTACCGGTCGGCCTGGACGCCGAGGGTGCGGGGCTACGCGGTGCTGGGGCGGGGGCGGGTGGGGAGGCGCGGCCCGGAGGGCGGTTGGTGGGGATCGACGGCGGGCGACGGGCCGCGCGGGGCGGACCGCAGGCCGGCGGACGGGTGGCGGACTTTCGGGCGGGGGCGCGGCCGGGCGGTGCGGACGAGCCGCGGCGCAGGGGGCCCGCCGACCCCGTACGGGGAGTGATGCACCGGCACGAGGCGCTGATCGCGGGCGCCGTGGACGAGTGGGAGATCGCGGCCGGGCTGGAAGCCCACGGCGTGACGGACGGAGCCGCGCGACGCCTGCGGCACCGGGACGTCTTCGGGCTCGCGGAGGAGCTGTACGCGCGGGTCCCGAGGGCGGTACGCCGACTGGAGGCGGCGCCGGGGGAGCGGGAACGGGCCCTGCCGCGCTGGCGGACCGGGGCCGCGCAGGCGGTGCCGGGCGCGGTGTGCGCGCTGGCGGCCGGAGCCCCCGGAAGCGTACGGCTGCCGCTGCTGGCGTTCGTCGCCGTCGTCGCGTGGGCCGCCGTACGGATCGGACCGCTGCGGGTCGAGCGCGGCGCGGGCGCCGCCGTATGGACGTACGGCCTGCTCGGCTACGCGCTGTACGCCGGGCACGCCACCGGCCGCACCGCCGGCGCCGCCACCCTCGCGGCGCTCACCTTCGCCCTGCTGCCCGCCGCGTACTGCGCGCACTGGCTCGCCGTCCGCTCCAGGGCCCAACTCGCCCCCAGCCACGGCCTGTCGGACTTCGCCGACGCCGTACGCCCCCGCCTGGCCGCGGCCCTCGCCGTGTACGCCGTCGCGCTGATCGCCCTGCTCGACACGGCCACCGCCGTCGCGGGCTCCGCGCCACTGGCCGGACCGGCCGCCCTCGGCCTGCTGCTCTTCGCCGCGCGCCTGCTGTCCGTGCACGGCTTCCCCGGCCACGCGGCGGCCGGTCTCGGAGCGGCCTGCGCCGCCGAGGCGCTGACCCTCGCCGCGACCCCCCTGCACCTCGGCCCTGCCCCCGCCACCGCGCAAGCCGTCATCTGCGGCGCCGCCGCACTCGTGCTGACCGCGCAGGCGTTCCGCGTGCTGCCCCGTGCCTCCGCGCACCGGCCGCCGCCGCGCCACCACCCCTGACCTCAGCAGAACGAACGACCAGGAGAACACCCCTTGACCAGGTACCGAACCGCCCCGACCCCGACCGCGGCCCGACGCCCGGCACGCCCCCTCCTCGTCCGCGAGGACGGCCTTCCGCCCCGCGGGCGCACGACGGGACACTCGGCGCAGGCACTCGGAGGCACGCGATGAGAGTGCTGCTGCTCGGAGCCGACGGCTTCCTCGGCCGGCATGTCGCGGAGCGGCTCCTCGCCGACCCCGCCGTCCAGCTCACCGCGCTCGGCAGGAGCGACGACGCGGACGTCCGCTTCGACCTGGCGAGCGGCGCGCCCGGCGTCCTCGCCAGGTTCCTGGACGCCGTGCACCCCGGAGTCGTGATCAACTGCGCCGGTACGACCAGGGGCGGCGCCCGCGAGCTGACCCGGCAGAACACCGTCGCCGTCGCCACCGTCTGCGAGGCGATGCGCCGCAGCCAGGTCGACGCCCGGCTCGTCCAGCTCGGCTGCGGCTCCGAGTACGGGCCCTCGCCGCAAGGCGCGTCCACCGGCGAGGACGCGGTGCCCCGCCCCGGCGGCCCCTACGGCGTCAGCAAGCTCGCCGCGACCGAGCTGGTCCTCAGCTCAGGTCTCGACGCGGTGGTGCTGCGGGTGTTCAGCCCGGTCGGCCCCGGCACCCCGACCGGGGCCCCGCTCGGCCGGGTCGCCGAAACCCTGCGCCGCGCGATGCAGAACGGCGACGGCGAGCTGAAACTCGGCGGCCTCGGCGTCCAGCGCGACTTCATCGACGCCCGCGACGTGGCCCGCGCCGTGCACGCCGCGTCGCTGTCCGCCGCGCAGGGCGTGGTGAACATCGGCAGCGGCCGAGCCGTCCGGATGCGTGAGATGGCCGCGGCCCTCGCCCATGTGGCGGGCTACGAGGGCTCGCTGCACGAGCTGGACGAGACGCCCGCGTCCGCCGGGCCGCCCCCGTACCCCGACGGCTGCGGCGGCTGGCAGCAGGCCGACGTCCGTACCGCCAGGGACCGGCTCGGCTGGCGGCCCCGGATCGGCCTGGAGGAGTCCCTGGCCGATGTGTGGATGGAGGCGGCATGTCGCGTCTGACGCGACCGCACCAGTGGGGCACGGGACTGCGCCGCCGTGCGGGCGCGGGCCGGGACGCGATGGGCTTCGGCGTCCCGGCGTTCGCGCACCCGCTGGTCGCCCCCACCGAATGGGCCGAACTGGCCCGGCCGGGGGCGCCGCTGCACTGGGCCGCCTTCGACGTGGCCCGCGGCCCCGGTACGCGGCCCGACCCGCTGTACGGAGAGGTCGTCGGCCGCGTCCGTGAGAACGGCGTCCCGGTCCTCGGACTGCTGGACTGCCGCAACGGCACCCGGCCCTTCGGCGACCTGCTCGCCGACGCCTCCCACTACCTGGACTGGTACCGGGTCGACGGCTTCTACCTGGACCGCGCCCCGACCGGCCGCGCCGACGCCGCCGAGTGCCGCCGGGTGGTGACCACGCTGCGGGCACTGCTGCACGCGGACGACGAGGACCCCGGGGGCACGGAGGACACCGGGGGCACGGAGGGCAACGAGGCCGCCGAGGGCAGCGGGGACAACGGGGACAGCAGAGGCAGAAGGGGCAGCGGGGCCAGTGGGGCCAGCGGGAGAGCGGGAGCCGCCGCCTCGCGCCTGCCGGAGAGCGGCGGCGGCCAGATCGTCCTCGGCCACGGCGAGCACCCGTGGCCCGGATACGCCGAACTGGCCGACCAGCTCGTCACCTTCTGCGGCCCCTGGACCAGTTACCGCTGGTCGGAGGCGCCGGAGTGGACGGCCGCGTACCCGCCGGAACGCTTCGTGCACCTGGTGCACGGCCTGCCCAGGTCCCATCTGGACACCGCCCTGCGGATCGCCCGCTGGCAGGGCGCGTCCACGGTGTGCCTCACCGACCGCACGGACCGGGACGGCGCCGACCCGTGGGCGGGCCTGGCCGGATACTGGCACGAAGCCGTCCGTATGCTGCGCAAACAGCCGTCGCCGAGCACGTAGCACCGGCGCGGCGGCCCCTCGGACCGGGCACGGCCAGGACGCGGGGGGAGCGCGGCCGGAGCGTGACCGGGACGTGACCGGGATGTGAGCCGATTCCGTCTCGGTCCTCGGACCGGGTGTCTTGGAATGAAGACCGGCGTGGCAGTGTTGCAGGGACAGCACGTACCGCACGTACTGACTGATGACCGACCAACCGTATTGCTGAGGTCCCTGTGTCGCTGCCACCCCTGGTCGAGCCGGCCGCCGAGCTCTCCGTTGACGAGGTCCGCAGGTATTCGCGCCATCTGATCATCCCCGACGTGGGAATGGACGGCCAGAAGCGGCTGAAGAACGCCAAGGTGCTGTGTGTCGGCGCCGGCGGGCTCGGCTCTCCGGCCCTGATGTACCTGGCCGCCGCGGGCGTCGGCACGCTCGGCATCGTCGAATTCGACGAGGTCGACGAGTCGAACCTCCAGCGTCAGATCATCCACAGCCAGGCCGACATCGGCCGCTCGAAGGCCGAATCCGCCCGCGACTCCGTCAAGGGCATCAACCCGTACGTGAACGTCGTCCTGCACGAAGAGCGGCTCGAAGCCGAGAACGTGATGGAGATCTTCTCCCAGTACGACCTGATCGTCGACGGCACGGACAACTTCGCGACCCGCTACCTGGTCAACGACGCGTGCGTGCTGCTGGGCAAGCCCTACGTCTGGGGCTCCATCTACCGCTTCGACGGCCAGGCATCGGTCTTCTGGTCCGAGCACGGCCCCTGCTACCGCTGCCTCTACCCGGAGCCCCCGCCCCCCGGCATGGTCCCCTCCTGCGCCGAGGGCGGCGTCCTCGGCGTGCTGTGCGCGTCCATCGGCTCGATCCAGGTCACCGAGGCCATCAAGCTGCTCGCGGGCATCGGCGAGCCGCTGCTCGGCCGCCTGATGATCTACGACGCCCTGGAGATGACGTACCGCACGGTGAAGGTCCGCAAGGACCCGGACTGCGCGGTCTGCGGCGAGAACCCGACCGTCACCGAGCTGATCGACTACGAGGCGTTCTGCGGCGTCGTGTCCGAGGAGGCCCAGGAGGCCGCGCTCGGCTCGACCATCACTCCCAAGCAGCTCAAGGAGTGGATGGACGACGGCGAGAACATCGAGGTCATCGATGTCCGCGAGCCGAACGAGTACGAGATCGTCTCCATCCCCGGCGCGAAGCTCATCCCGAAGAACGAGTTCCTGATGGGCAGCGCCCTGGAGCACCTGCCGCAGGACAAGCGGATCGTCCTGCACTGCAAGACCGGTGTGCGCTCCGCGGAGGTCCTCGCCGTCCTGAAGTCCGCGGGCTTCTCCGACGCCGTGCACGTCGGCGGCGGCGTGATCGGCTGGGTCAACACGATCGAGCCCGACAAGCCGGTGTACTAAGCCAGTTGAAGCGGTCTCACGGCGGAGGGGCCCGGTGCCACGCACCGGGCCCCTCCGCCGTCCCGTCATGTCCTGTTGTTCCAGATGCCCTTGACGGTATCGAAACTGTGACGGACCCATGACCTGCCCATGAGAGAGCCGGGGGGCGAAGGAGGTAGCGTCAGGGGCTCCCGTGCGGAGTGATCCGTACGGAGCAGGGACATTTCACTGAGGGGGACCACTACGTGAAAACGCAGAAAAACCGGCGGACCGGACGGGGAATGAAGGCCAGGGCCGCCGCGGTGACGGCGGGCACGCTCGCCATGGTGCTGGGCGCCTCCGTCGCCGCCAGCGCCGAGGGCGGCTCGCCCGCGCTCACCACCGTCAAGGACGCGCAGAGCCACACCGCCGCACCCGGCGTCTCGACGTTCTCCACGAACGCCGCGCAGGACGACAAGATCTGGTCGTTCGGCATCGACGGCCGCGACTCCAGCGGCCGGATCTGGAGCTACCCGCCGAAGGCGAACGGCTTCGGCTCCCGCACCCAGACCGGCTACGGGATGGGCAGCGCCAACGCGTTCTTCAAGAACAACTCGGGCAACGACACGCACGTGAACGTCTACGCGCGGTTCGGCGGCACGCTCCGGATCTTCTCGGCGGCCTCGCCCGACGAGGGCACCGTGATCGGCACCGGCTGGAACGTCTACAACGCCTTCGTGACGCCGGGCAACGTCGGCGGCGCCGCCAACCCGGACCTGCTCGCCCGTGACAGCAGCGGCGTGCTGTGGCTCTACCTGTCCTACGCGGACGGCACGTTCGCCAAGAAGCGCAAGGTCGGCGGCGGGTGGAACACCTACAACCAGATCGCCGGCCGCGGTGACCTCACCGGTGACGGCAAGCCCGACATCGTGGCCCGCGACAGCAGCGGTGCGCTCTGGCTCTACAAGGGCACCGGCAACATCGACGCGCCGTTCGCCGCGCGGACGAAGATCGGCGGTGGGTGGAACACCTACAACAAGATCCTCAGCCTGGGCGACACCAGCGGTGACGGTCGCAACGACCTGATCGCCCGCGACACGTCGGGTGTCCTGTGGCTGTACAAGGGCACCGGCAACGCCGGCGCCCCGTTCGCGGCCCGCGTGAAGATCGGCGGCGGCTGGAACACGTACAACTACCTGTTCTAAGCCGCGCCGTCCTCCGGATCGCGCCGTTCGAACCGTGAAACGAGGCCCGCCGCCCGGAACTCCTCCGGGCGGCGGGCCTCTCACATGGTCCGGTTCAGCGGTTGACGGTCTGGATCTCCTGGACCGTGACCGGGTGGTCCTGGGTGATCACACCGTTCGGCAGCGGCGGGTTGTCGGCCGCGCCGTCCGAACCGCGCCAGGAGACCTTCCAGGTGGCCGTCACGTTCAGGTCGTACGCGCCGGTGCTCTGCGTGGAGCGCCGATACGTCACACCGCACGGCGGGTTGCCGGTGGCGCCCTCGGTGTACGGGGCGCCGACCTGGCCGCCCTTGCCGATGGGGCACTCGGCGGAGGACGGGTACACGGTGGCGTCCGACGTCCCCGGATCGATGTGGACGCTGGTCGGCGTGGCCGTCGTCTCGGCCCACATGGCCTGCGCGCCGGGGATGTTGAGTTCGGCCCTGACGGTGACCGGCGCGTAGTTCTCGTTCAGCGTCACCCAGGTGGGCAGATTGACGGTCTGGGTGCCCACCGGATTCGTCCGGATGTCCACGCCCGGCACCTTGGTGTGCGCGAAGGCGAGCCTGGCCAGCATCTCCGTGGTGATCACATTCGGCGTACCGGCGGGCGGGCGCTGGCCGTTGGGCACCCAGAAGGGCAGCGTGCCGTTGCAGTCGAAGCGGTCGGGGCTGTCGGAGTTCGGATTCGTCACCGGCCCCCAGAAAGCGCCCTTGCCCTGCTGGTCGAGATTGAAGTTCTTGTACGCCTTCTCGCCGTTGCCGCTCCAGGTCCTGCCCTCCGAGTAGTGCTTCTTGTACTCGTCCATGGCCTGCATGGCGTAATTGGCCTGGCCCGGATACTCGTTGGTCTCCTTGACCTGCTTCTCGACCATCTTCTTGAATTCGGCGGGGCCGGCGACGGGGCCGATCCAGCACGGCGGCGGCGTCCACGTCACATTGTCGGCGGCGCCGAGCGAACGGCCTCCCGAGCCCTTCGCGCTGGTGTCCGTGGGATAGGTGACCTGGACGCCCGCGCTCAGATTGCCCTTGTCGTCACCCGAGCCGCTGGTCTTGCCGCCGGGCACGTCGGCGAAGGCCGGGGCGGCGACGGTGGCCGTGGCGGCCGTCACGAGGATCGCGGTGGCCGCGCCAAGAGCCGCACGGCGCAGGCCCGTTGCCGGGCCCGATGGGGTGGTCACTCCTTGCATTGCGTTGCCTTCGCTTTCGCATCGACGGACACGGCTTGCCACAGGTCGGCCCCCGCGGGGAACTTGGCCATGACGATCGTGAAGTACACGTAACTGCTGTCGGTGACCGCGGTGCCGAGGAGCTTGCCCGACCTGACGTCCTTGCCGTAGACCTTGCCCTGGAAGTCGCAGAAGCCGACCGTGGCGGCGGTCTTCGCCGAGGTCACCTTCACCGTGGGCCGGTAGAAGCGGTCGGTGCCGGTCTCGGTCCAGCCGCCGTCCACCGCCTGCCCGATCTGCGTACGGGCATACGCGGCGGCGCTGCCGCCCGGCTGCGCGTACCGCGCCACCAGCGGCTCGTTGACATTCCGCTTCACGATGCCGTGGGCGATGCTGCGCATGAAGTTGGCGGCGTTGCCCAACGCGGCGGCCTCGGCGTGACCGGTCGGCGCGGGCCAGTCGAAGACCAGCTTCAGATCGCCCGGCAGCGCCAGGTTCGGATCCTGCGTCACCGGCGGCGCGGTCGGCTCGGCGGACGCCGACGCCGTGGGAGAGGCGGCCGTCGCGGTGGGGGAGGCGGTGTTCGCCGAATCCCCGTCGATCGTGTCGGAGCCGCCACCTCCACCGCCGCCGCAGGCGGACAGCGCCAGGACGGCGGTCGCCGTCAACGCGGCGGCCGTGGCGCCGCAGTGGACTCGCATGGTCAACGCTCCCGATCGGTGCTCACCGGGCACCGACGGGCACCGGCCGAACAACACATCGAACGCCGAACACCCCTTGGCCCCGTATCCAAGTGGAATCCAACGTACCCAAGGCGGCGGCCCGTGTTGAGAGGGGAAGTGTGCTGGTTCGGTCACGTGCGGGTCACCGCGACGGCACAGCCGCCGATTCCACCCGGATGCCGCGCAACCCGGCAAGGACACAACCCCTCCTAACGGATAGTCGGCGACCTATTGGATACAAGTGGTGGGTCCCGAACAAACGCCGCAAAAGCAGCGAATGGGCTCGAACGCGTCGAACACCGCGGAGAACACGACGACTTCGCGTGGCGCGGAGCACCCGAGCCCTCGAAGAACCTTCGAAAGGCAAGGCACGTCATGCAGCAGAGCCGCACCACCGGTACCCGCACCCGTACCGTCCGCCGTATCGCCCTCACCACGGCCGCGGTGGCGCTCGCGGTCGCCGTACCCGCCGCCGCGGCGCAGGCGCAGTCCCAGCCGCGGACCGCGTCCCGCACGACCGGGCAGTCCCACACGACCGGGCACGGGCACGCGGTCGCGCACCAGGCGCCCACGGCGCACAAGGCCCACAAGGGCGCCAAGGCCGAGCCGGTGATCGGCTCCGGCAGCCCGCAGTCCACGACGGGACGCGTCGCCGACTTCTACGGGTCCTACATCGATGCCGTCTGGGACACCGACAGCGGCCACCTCGGCGCCGACCTGCGGTCGCACTTCCTGACCAAGGGCCTCCAGAAGAAGCTCGCCGCGTGGGAGAAGAAGAACCACGCGGACGGCGTGCTGCGCGCCCAGGACGTACCGACGGCGTGGCGCGTGACGTACGCGGGCAGCGGCGCGGGACACGCCTTCACCAATGTGCGCCTGACGTTCGGCGGGAAGGGCCACGAGACGTACCAGACGCTCAAGGTGCGGTCGGACCTGGCGACGAAGAAGATCTCCGACATCAAGTAGCGCGCGGGGCCCGCTGATTCGGTCCTTCGGACCGGTCGGCGGGGTCGGCCGGCCGGTTCCCGGCGTCGTACGGCGCCGGGGTCCGGCCGGCCGCGGAGTACGTCAACCCGCCCGCTACAGCTCGCCCTTGCGGGTGAGGTGGTGGAAGGAGACCCAGCCGGGCAGCACCGGCAGCCAGAAGGTCAGCAGCCGGAAGAAGAGCACGGCCGGAGTGGCGACCTCCTTCGGCAGCCCGGCGGCGATCAGGCCACCGGTGAGGGCGAGTTCGACGGCCCCGACGCCACCGGGGGTGGGCGCGGCGGACCCCAGCGCGTTGCCCGCGAGGAAGACGACGGCGATGGCCGCGTAACTGAGGTGGCCGCCGAAGGCCCGTACGCAGCCGTCCAGGCAGATCACGAAGGTGACCGTCAGCATCAGCGTGCCGCCGATGCCGGTGATCAGCTTCGCGGGCCGCTGGAGCACGTCCAGCATGCGCGGCACGACCCCGGCGAACAGCGCGCGTACCCGCGTCGAGACGAACTTCCGCAGCGCGGGCACCGCCGTGACGACCAGCACCAGCACGCCCGCGGTCAGCAGCCCGGCCATGACCGTACGGGACGGCGACAGCGACGGCGTCTTCTCCGTACCGGTGATGAAGCCGAACGCCATCAGCAGCACCACGTGCGAGCCGAGGCCGACGAGCTGGGAGGCGCCGACGCTCGCCACCGCCAGGCCGGGCCGTACGCCCGCCTTCTGCAAGTAGCGGGTGTTGAGCGCGACACCGCCGACCGCGGCCGGGGCGACCAGCTTCACGAACGACCCGGCGACCTGCGCGAGCACCGTCTTCACCAGCGACAGCCGCTCCGGTACGAACCCGGAGAGCGCGCACGCGGCGGCGACGTAACTGGCCGCGGAGCCGAGGACCGCGATCACCGCCCACCGCCAGTCGGCGTTGGCGATGGCGTCGCCGATCGGCACGGAACTGAGCTGGGAGAGCAGGAAATACGCGGCGAAGGCGCCCGCGATCACCGTGATCAGCGTGCGCGGCTTGATGCGTTCGAGACGGACCGGCTCGACCGGCGCCTGCGGACGGATCAGCAGCACCTGCTGGCGGATGAGGGAGAGCAGGTCGTCCTCGCGGGCCTCCTCCAGCGCGTCCTCTATGGCCCGCTTCTCCGCCTTGCTCTCGGCCTTGCGCTCGGCCTTCCGGCCCGCCTTGAGCTTGCCCGCCTTGAGGTCCCCGGTCTTGAGGTCCCCGGCTCTGAGGTCTCCGGTTCTGAGATCCCCGGTTCTGAGATCCCCGGCCTTGAGGTCCCCGGCTCTGAGGTCCCCTGGCGGCACCGCCGCCGTCGCGCCGCCGTGCGCCACCTCCGCGCCGTGCACGCGCTCCGCGGCCCGTGCCTCCTTCTCCGCCGCCGACGCCGCGAGCACCGCGTCCCGCTCGCGCTGCGCGCGGGCCCGCCCGAGCACCTTCAGCCGCGCCCGGGTCTCCCGGCTCAGCGCGATCGGCTGGAGCAGCGGCAGCGAGTTGGCGACCCGGTCGGGACCGAGCACCGCGAGCCCCGAGGCCACCGCGCGCTCGGGCCCCACCCGCAGCGCGAGCGTCGTCAGCATCTGCGCGATGTCCATCCGCAGCACGATGTCCCCGGCCGCGATCTCACCGCCGCGCAGCTCGGTCAGCACGACCTTGCCGGAACGATCCACCAGCAGCGACTCACCGACCAGCCGCCGGTGCGCGATCCGCCGCGACTGGAGCGCCCGCACCTGCGTCCACGCCTCGCGCAGCAGGTCGTCGGTGATCTCGTCGTCCGCGAGCGAGTCGAATCGCCGGCCGCCGATGTGCTCGTAGACCAGCATCACCGCGTCGGGGCCCAGCTCGGAGGTGGCGATCAGCTTCGGCGCGTTGGCCCCGGCGGCGATGGCCGCGTACGCCAGCAGCGCCTCCTGCTCCAGCGCCTGCCGCAGCGACAGCAGACTGCGCCGCTGCGTGATCCCGCCGACCAGGGCGAGCCGCCGCCACAGCCGGTAGAAGAAACCGTGCGCCTGCTGCTCCCGGTCGACCACCGTGACGTCCAGCGGCGGGCCGTCCTCCAGTGTCACCAGATACGCCCGGCCGCGGTCGGAGTCCGCGGTCTCCGGGCCGTCCAGCTCGACCCGGCGCGCGGTCTGCGGCGCGAAGCCGACCCGGCGCAGGCCCGCGAGCAGGTGCTGCCCGGTCGGCCGGACGTTCGGCGAGCCGACCGCGTAGACCGTGCCGTAGGCGACCGTCCAGCCGATCAGCACGGTCACGGCGATCGAGAACGGTGTCGTGTAGCCGCCGACCAGCACCGCGAAGGCGTCCAGCAGCAGCACGAACCACAGCGCGACCCGCCAGCGCGGTCTGCGCGCCATCCCGACCGCCGTCACATAGGCGATGACGGGCGCGAGATAGCCGTGCACGGGGTCGGTGAGGCCGGTGCCGCCGGGCGCGCTGTGAGTCAGCGCCTCCTGGATCGGATTCGGCGCGGAACTGGTCACCCACAAGTCGGTGGCGAGCGCGGCGCCGTGCGCGAGGACGGCCGCCAGGACGCCGTCGGCGATCCGCAGCCCGTCCCGTTTGACCAGCCGCTCGATCGCGAAGGCGACCGGCACGATCAGTACGGCGATGCTCGCGGTCAGGCCCGCGAAGGACGACAGGGCGTCGGGCGCGTGGTCCGCGCCCTTGGAGATGTCCGTCTCCAGGCCGGTGGTCGTCGCGTGCGCGAAGCCCGCGATGGCCAGCACGACCGCGATGCCCAGCAGCCCGAACAGGAAGCGCATCAGGTCGGCGGGGCGGTGCACGCGGGCGGCGAGCAGCGGTTCGTCGACCAGGACGGTGCCGGGTCCCGGCCCGGGGGTCAGGGTGGGAGCGGGGCCGGGGGCGGTGCCGGACGCGGTGTCCGGGGTCTTCTCGGGCGTGGCGCCGGACGCGGTGCCGGACGCGGTGTCGGGTGTGGCCTCGGGCGTCGTGTCGTCTGCGGCGGCCCGGTCGGCGTCCGGGCCGGTGTCCGTCGCGGGTTCGGCCACGGCGTCACGCGTGGTGTCGGGCACGGGCAGGTCGGACAGGCGCGCCCTGTGGGCCCCGTTCGCGGCCGGCGCGGCGGGGTGCGCGGGCAGCGCGTCGGGGGCGCGGTCGGCCGGTCCGGCCTGCTCCGCGCCCGGCTGCTGCTCCCCAGCCGTCTCTTCTTCTTGATCTCGTATCACCAGTCACCGCCCGGACGATGGTGGCATGAGAGGTCTGCGAATGGGACCGGAACCCCCCGTTGTCGGTGGTCTGGGGCAGGATTGTTCGGATGAGCGAGGAGTACGACCCCGGTGCCCCCACGGAGTACGCGGAGCGGGTGCTGGACACCGTAGAACTGATCCCGCCCGGCCGCGTGATGACATACGGCGATGTCGCGGAATACCTGGGCGAAGGCGGTCCGCGACAGGTCGGCCGGGTCATGGCGCTGTACGGCGGCGGCGTGACCTGGTGGCGTGTCGTGCGCTCCGACGGGACGCTGCTGCCCGGCCACGAGCTGAGCGCGCTGGACGCGTACCGCGCCGAGGGCACCCCGCTGCGTGAGCGCGGCCCGGCCGCCGAGGGGCACATACCGCGCGTCGACATGCGCAGGGCCCGCTGGGACGGGGGCGCCGCCGACCTCGCGGGGGGCGGCAGCGGCTGACGGCCGGGGACTCATGTCCTCCAGCTTCCGTCATCGGCGCCGCCGCGATGGCATCGGCCGTCCGTACGGAGTACATCCCGCGCGTGGCGTAGCGTCGACAGCTCCCGTCCGGGAACGCGATCCCGGCGGCGTACGTGACCCGGTACGCGTCCCCGTACGACCGCCCGAGCCCATGACCGACCCCGTGACCGATCCCGCACCCGACTCCGTACGCGCATCTGATCCTGGCCCCGACAGAACCGGCGAACCACGTGACATCCTCCTCGGTCTCCTCCGCCTCCTCCGCCACCTCGGCAGTGCCGCACCAGGCGCACCGGGGTGCGGGCGGCGGGTACCGGTTGGTGCGGACGCCGCCGGTGGCCGCGACGCCTCCTGTGCTGGACGCGGCACAGCGCGCGGTGGTTGAGCACGGGCAGGGGCCGCTGCTGGTGCTGGCGGGGCCCGGCACCGGCAAGACGACCACGCTCGTCGAGGCGGTCACGGCGCGGGTGCGGGCCGGGACGAATCCCGACCGGATTCTCGTGCTCACCTTCAGCCGCAAGGCCGCCGTCGAGCTGCGCGACCGGCTGGCGGCGCGGGCGGCGGCGGAACCCGACGGTCCGGGCGGCGCGACCGGCGGAGTGGTGGCGCCGCACGCCACCACCTTCCACTCCTTCTGCTACGCCCTGGTCCGCGAGCACCAGGCGCCCGAGCTGTTCGCCGACCCGATCAGGCTGCTGTCGGGCCCCGAGCAGGACCTGCTGGTCCGCGAGCTGCTGGCCGGAGAGGCCATGCTCGAACGCGACGGGCGCGGCAAATTCCGCTGGCCGGACGACCTGCGGGCCGCGCGCACCACGCGCGGATTCGCCGACGAGGTGCGCGCGGTGGTCGCGCGCAGCCGCGAACTGGGGCTCGGCCCGCGCGCCCTCGCGGACTTCGCCCGCCGCATCGGGCGGCCCGACTGGACCGCGGCGGCGGCCTTCCTGGACGAATACCTGGAGGTCAGCGACCTCCAGGGGGTCATCGACTACACCGAACTCGTCCACCGGGCCGCGCTGCTCGCCGAACGCCCCGAGACGCACCGGGAGCTGGCCGGGCGGTACGACGCCGTCTTCGTCGACGAGTACCAGGACACCGACCCGGCGCAGGTACGGCTCCTCCAGGCGCTGGCGGGGCAGGGCCGCACGCTGGTCGCCTTCGGCGACCCCGACCAGTCGATCTACGCCTTCCGCGGCGCCGACATCAACGGCATCCTCGACTTCCCCACCGACTTCCCGCCCCGCGACGCCAAGGCCGCCGCCGTCCGCGTCCTCACCGTCTCCCGCCGCGCCGGGGCCGAACTCCTGGACGCCACCCGGCGGCTCACCACCCGCATGCCGCTGCCCAAGCTGCCCGCCGCGGCCGTACGGCAGCACCGCGCGCTGCACGCCGTACGGTCCGACGGCGCGGTCGCCGTCCGCACGTATCCGACCTCCGGCGCGGAACTCGACGGCATCGCCGACACCCTGCGCCGCGCGCACCTCGAAGACGGCATCCCCTGGCACGACATGGCCGTCCTCCTGCGCTCCGCCTCGCCCCTCCCGGCCCTGCGCCGCGCCCTCACCACCTCCGGCGTCCCCGTCCACCTCGACGCCCCCGACATCCCCCTCCACGCCGAGCCCGCCGTCGCCCCCCTCCTCCTCGCCCTCCGCCTCGCAGCCGAGTCGGCTGCCCCTGAGCCCCCCACCCTGCCCGGCGCCCCGGGAACGCCCGACGGGGGCGTGGACTCCGTTCGGCCTGGCGGCTTGGGAGCGTCCGGCGGGGACGCGGACGCCGCTCGGCCGGGTGGGCTGGGAGGGCCCGGCGCGTCCTCGGCGTCGGCGGCCGGCCCCGCCGAGCCCGGCCGATCGTCGGCCCCCCTTTCCGGGCCTGCGCCGTTCGGCGGCCCGCAGGGGCGGGGTGAGGTCGCTGCTTCGTCGGCGGCACCCGACGGGTATTCGCGGGGCGACGGGCGGGTGGTTGTTGGGGTGGAGGACGCCGTCGCGCTGCTGACGTCGCCGTTGGGGGGGATGGACGCCGCGGATCTGCGGCGGTTGGGGCGGGCGTTGCGGGAGGAGGAGCGGGCCGCGGGCCACGCGGTGCCGCGGGGGTCGGACGAGCTGATCGCGGAGGCGGTGGGGGAGCCGGAGCGGCTGGTGGCGCACGACCCGGCGTATGCGCGGGGGGCGCTGCGGGTGGGCGGGCTGCTGAGGGCCGCGCGGGACACGCTGGCAGGCGGTGGCACGGCGGAAGAGGCGCTGTGGGGCCTGTGGGACGGCTCGCCCTGGCCGGGGAGGCTGGAGCGGGCGGCGTTGCGGGGCGGGGCGGGCGGACGCCACGCCGACCGTGACCTGGACGCGGTGTGCGCGCTGTTCGAGACGGCGGCGCGGGCCGAGGAGCGCACCGGCGGCCGGGGCGCGCTGAACCTCATCGAGGAGCTGTCGGCGCACGACATCGTCGCCGACACGCTCGGCGGCCCGGCCGTACGCCCCGACGCCGTACGCCTGATGACCGCGCACCGGTCGAAGGGCCTGGAGTGGCGGCTCGTCGTGGTGGCCGGGGTGCAGGACGGCGTCTGGCCCGACCTGCGGCGGCGCGGCTCGCTGCTGGAGGCGGACCGGATCGGCACCGACGGCCTCGCGCCGCCGCTCAGCCAGGGCGCGCTCCTCGCGGAGGAACGGCGGCTGTTCTACGTGGCGGCCACCCGCGCCCGCGAGCGCCTGCTGGTCACGGCCGTGAAGTCGGCCAACGACGACGGCGACCAGCCCTCCCGCTTCCTGGCCGAGCTGGGCGTGCCCCCGCAGGACGTCACCCACCGCTCGCGCCGCCCGCTGGCCGTCGCGGCGCTCGTCGCCGAGCTGCGGGCCACCACCGTCGACCCCGCCGCGTCCCCGGCCCTGCGCGACGCCGCCGCGCGCCGGCTGGCCAAGCTCGCGGCGCTCAACGACGACGGGTACGCGCTCGTGCCCGCCGCGCACCCCGACCGCTGGTGGGGCCTGTACGAGCCGACCCGCTCGACGGTCCCGCTGCGCGACCGCGACCAGCCCGTCGTCCTGTCCGGCAGCGCGCTCGACCAGCTCGCCAACACCTGCGCGCTCCAGTGGTTCCTCGGCCGCGAGGTCAAGGCGGAACCGCCGTCCACCGCCGCCCAGGGCTTCGGCAACGTCGTCCACGTCCTGGCCGACGAGGTCGCCTCGGGACGCGCCCCCGCCGATCTCGACGTCCTGATGGAACGGCTGGACTCGGTCTGGGACGCCCTCGCCTTCGACGCGCCGTGGAAGTCCCGGCAGGAGAAGGAGAACGCCCGCGCGGCCCTGGAGCGCTTCCTGCGCTGGCACGTCATGGAGCGCGGCCGTACCCCCGTCGCCACCGAGCACGGCTTCGACGTCACCTTGGAGGCGGGCGACGCCCGGGTACGGATCCGCGGCAGCATGGACCGCGTCGAGACCGACGCCGAGGGCAACGCGTACGTCGTCGACTTCAAGACCGGCCGCTCCAAGCCCACCGCGGCCGAGGTCACCCACCACCCGCAGCTCGCCGTCTACCAGCTCGCTGTGCGCGAAGGCGCCGTCGACCCGCTCTTCAACGACACCCGCCCGCCGTCCGGCGGCGCCGAACTCGTCCAGCTCAGGCTCGGCGCGACGCGCAAGGAGGGCGGCGAGACCGTACCGGCCGTGCAGCGCCAGGAACCGCTGGCGGGGGAGTGGGCGCAGGAGCTGCTGGC
This sequence comes from Streptomyces sp. NPDC003300, assembly GCF_040610915.1. Lineage (NCBI taxonomy): Bacteria > Bacillati > Actinomycetota > Actinomycetes > Kitasatosporales > Streptomycetaceae > Streptomyces > Streptomyces sp. NPDC003300. Next base: position 45,015 of record NZ_JBEXNE010000036.1, read on the forward strand.
CGAGGCCGCGGGCCGCGTCCTGGACGAGCGCTTCACCCCGTCCACCGGCCAGCACTGCGCCAACTGCGCCTTCCGGGCGGCCTGTACGGCGCGACCGGAGGGACGCCAGGTGGTGGAGTGAACGACCTCCGTGCCCCGGCGCGAGCGATGGCCGCGCCCCGGTGCGAACGACGGCCGCGCCCCAGAGTCAGCGACGGCCGCGCCCCGGTGCGAGTGACGGCCGCGCCCCGGTGTGAGCGACGGCCGCCGTACGGGCCGCCCAGCGTGCGGACGGCGGTGTCGTACGGATCGCGGAATGAAGGGTTCCGCCGCCACGGCTGTCGGCGGAGCCGGATAGCCTCACCCGAGTGGCAACCCCCCTCACCGACCCCGAGCAGCTCAAGGAGCTGCTGGGCATCCCGTTCACCCCGGAGCAGATGGCGTGCGTCACCGCACCCCTCGCGCCGGGCGTGATCGTGGCCGGGGCCGGGTCGGGGAAGACGACGGTGATGGCCGCGCGGGTGGTGTGGCTGACCGGCACCGGGCAGGTGGCGCCCGAGCAGGTGCTGGGCCTGACCTTCACCAACAAGGCGGCGGGCGAGCTGTCCGAGCGGGTCCGCAGAGCCCTCGCGCGGGCCGGGATCACCGACCCCGACCCGGACCCGGCGGCGGAGGGCGACCCCGAACACCCGCCGGGCGACCCGCAGATCGCCACGTACCACTCCTTCGCCGGGCAGCTCCTGAAGGACCACGGGATGCGGATCGGCCTGGAGCCCGGCGCGCGGCTGCTCGCCGACGCCACCCGCTACCAGCTCGCCGCGAAGGTGCTGCGCCGCGCGCCGGGACCGTATCCGGCGCTCACCAAGGGCCTGCCCGCACTCGTCGGCGACCTGCTGGCGCTGGAAGGCGAACTGGCCGAGCACCTGGTGCCGGTCGAGCGGCTGACGGCGTACGACACGCGCCTGGCCGAGGAGCTGGCCGACATCGACCCGGCCACGCGCGGCTACGCCTGGGCGCGCGAGGTGAAACAGGCGGTACGCGCCCGGCTCGACCTCGCCGGGCTCGCCGCCGACTACCGGGCCGAGAAGCGCTCCCGCGACCTGCTGGACTTCGGCGACCAGATCGCGCTGTCCGCGACGCTCGCGCAGGACAGGGCCGAGGTCGGCGCGATCCTGCGCGACCAGTACCGAGTGGTGCTGCTCGACGAGTACCAGGACACCTCCGTCGCCCAGCGGCTGCTGCTCGCCGGGCTGTTCGGCGGCGGCACCGGGCACGCCGTCACCGCCGTCGGCGACCCCTGCCAGGCCATCTACGGCTGGCGCGGCGCCTCCGTGGCCAACCTCGACGACTTCCCCCGGCACTTCGCCCACGCCGACGGCCGCCCCGCCGACCGCTACTCGCTCAGCGAGAACCGCCGCTCCGGCGGGCGCCTGCTCGACCTCGCCAACACCCTCGCCGTCGAACTGCGCGCCCGCCACGAAGGCGTGGAGGCCCTGCGGCCCGCCCCCGGCGCCGAACGCGACGGGCTGGTGCGCTGCGCCCTGCTGCCCACCCAGGACGACGAGACGGCCTGGCTCGCCGACTCCATCGCCCACCTGGTGCGCACCGGCACCCCCGCGGGCGAGATCGCCGTCCTGTGCCGTACGGCCGCGCACTTCGCCGACTTCCACGCCGCGCTCGTCGCCCGCGACATCCCCGTCGAGGTCGTCGGCCTGTCGGGGCTGCTGCACCTGCCCGAGGTCGCCGACCTCGTCGCCGTCTGCGAAGTCCTGCACGACCCCACCGCGAACGCCGCCCTCGTCCGCCTCCTCACCGGCCCCCGCTGGCGGATCGGCCCCCGCGACCTGGCCCTCCTCGGCCGCCGCGCCCGGCAGCTCGTGCGGTACGGGGCCGCGGGGGACGGGCGCGATCCGCTGGCGGCGGCCGTCGAGGGCGTCGACCCGGCGGAGGTGATCTCGCTGGCGGACGCTCTGGAGACATTCCTCGCATCGGCGTCCCCGGGATCCGACGGGAGCGACGGCCCGGACGACGACCTGCCGTTCTCGCCCGAGGCACGGGTCCGCTTCGCCCGGATCGCCGCGGAGATAAGGGATCTGCGGCGCGCGCTCGCCGACCCGCTGATGGACGTGCTCCACCGGGTCCTGGCCGTCACCGGCCTCGAAGTCGAGCTGTCCGCGTCCCCGCACGCGCTCGCCGCCCGCCGCCGCGAGACCCTGCACGCCTTCCTCGACATCGCCGCGGGCTTCGCCGCCCTCGACGGCGAGGCCACGCTGCTGGCCTTCCTCGGCTTCCTGCACACCGCCATCCAGTACGAGAAGGGCCTCGACAGCTCGCTGCCCGGCGGCGAGAACACCGTCAAGGTGCTCACCGCCCACAAGTCCAAGGGCCTGGAGTGGGACGTCGTGGCCGTGCCGGGCCTGGTCGCCAAGGGCTTCCCGAGCGAACGCGGACGCGAGCTGTGGCCCGCCAACGCGAAAGTGCTGCCGCACGGGCTGCGCGGCGACGCGGCCACCCTCCCGGACGTGGCCGAATGGAGCCGCGCCGGGCTCGACGGCTTCCGCGCGGCCATGAAGGAACACCAGCGCGTGGAGGAGCTGCGCCTCGGCTACGTCACCTTCACCCGCCCGCGCTCCCTGCTGCTGGGCTCCGGCCACCGCTGGGGCCCCACCCAGAAGAAGCCGTTCGAGCCGTCCGCCTTCCTCGACGCCCTGCGCACCCACTGCGAGGCGGGCCACGGCGAGATCGAGCACTGGGCGGAGCCCCCGGCCGAGGACGAGCAGAATCCGGCCCTCGCCGCCCCCGTCGAGCCCCCCTGGCCGCTGCCCCTCGACCCGACCGCCCTGGAACGGCGGCGCCGGGCGGCGAAGACCGTCCTCACCTACCTGGAGTCCGGCGCGGGCCCCGACCCCGGCGCGGATTCCCCGGCGCCGCTGCCGTACGAGCCGACGTACGAGCCGTCGTACGAGCCGGACGACCAGCCGGACGACGAGCCGCCGTACGACGACGTGGGTGACATGGACGACGTGGGCGGCATGGACGACGTCGCGGACTGGGACGCGCTCCCCACGCAGCGCCCGCCGGTACGGGAGCCGCACGGCGTACGCGAGGACGTACCGGCGCGCGGCCCCGTGGCGCAGGACGCACCCGTACGTGAACCGGCACGAGTCGGTGAACCCGCACGGGACGCTGAACCCGGTCTCGTAGCGGAAGAGGCGCGGCTGGTGGCGTCCTGGGACCGGGACCTCGACGCGCTCGCCGACGAGCTGCGGCGGGCGCGGGCGGGCGTACGGGACGTGCCGCTGCCCGCCGCGCTCACCGCGACGCAGCTGCTGCGGCTGGCCGCCGACCCCGACGGTCTCGCCCGCGACCTGGCCCGGCCCATGCCGCGCCCCCCGGCGCCCGCCGCCCGGCGCGGCACCCGCTTCCACGCGTGGGTCGAGTCGCGGTTCGACGCCCGCCCGCTCTTCGGGCCCGAAGACCTCCCCGGCATCGAGGGCGACGACGACATCGCCGACGAACGCGACCTCGCCGCGCTCAAGGACGCCTTCCTGCGCGGTCCGTACGCCGTCCGCACCCCGTACCGGGTCGAATTCCCCTTCCACCTGGTCCTGGCGGGCCGCGTGATCCGCGGCCGGATGGACGCGGTGTACCGGGACGGCGACCGCTACGAGATCCTCGACTGGAAGACCGGCCGCGCCACCGACGCCGACCCCCTCCAGCTCGCCGTCTACCGCCTGGCCTGGTCGGAGCACCAGGGCGTCCCGCTCGACCGCGTCACCGCCGCCTTCCTCCACATCCGCACGGCGACGGTCATCCGGCCGCCGGACCTGCCGGACCGGGAGGGTCTTGAGCGGCTGCTGGGCCCGACCGCGGGAAAGCGGGGCCCGACCGCGTAAATCGGGACCACCCCCGCCAAGCTAGGCTGCACGTATGTGCACGACCACCGGGAGTTGAAAGCAGCCTTGACCGGATTCGACGCTATGTCGCAACCGCTCGCCCTCACCCACGAGGGCGTCGACCGAGCCGCGCACCACCGCCTGGACGAGGCGTGGCTGGCCGCTGCCTGGAGCCACCCGACAACCCGCGTCTTCGTCGTCTCCGGCGGCCAGGTGCTGGTCGAGGACGGGCCCGACGGGCGTACGGCCCTGGTGATGACCCCCGCCTTCGACGCCCCGGAAACCGAGACGCACCGCTACTTCCTGGGCACGGCCCCGGACGGCGTGCGCTACTTCGCGCTCCAGAAGGACACCCTTCCCGGCCGGATGGACGAGGAGGCGCGTCCCGCGGGGCTGCGCGAGGTCGGCGGGCTGCTGTCGCCGCTGGAAGCCGGACTCATGGTGCACGCGGTGGCGCTGGAGAACTGGCAGCGGATGCACCGCTTCTGCTCCCGCTGCGGCGAGCGCACCGTCATCGCCGCCGCGGGCCACATCCGCCGCTGCCCCGCCTGCGGCGCCGAGCACTACCCGCGTACCGACCCGGCCGTGATCATGCTGGTCACCGACGAGGAGGACCGGGCCCTGCTCGGCCGCCAGGTCCACTGGCCCGAAGGCCGCTTCTCGACCCTCGCGGGCTTCGTGGAGCCCGGTGAGTCCATCGAGCAGTCCGTGCGCCGCGAGGTCTTCGAGGAGGCGGGCGTCGTCGTCGGCGACGTCGAGTACGTCGCCAGCCAGCCCTGGCCTTTCCCCTCCAGCCTCATGCTGGGCTTCAACGCCCACGCCACCTCGTCGAAGATCACCGTCGACGGCGAGGAGATCCACGAGGCCCGCTGGTTCTCCCGCGAGGACCTGCGCGCCGCCTTCGAGTCCGGCGAAGTGCTGCCGCCCTTCGGCATCTCCATCGCCGCCCGGCTCATCGAGCTCTGGTACGGCAAGCCCCTGCCCCGCCCCGGCGCCAACGCCTGAGCCTGCTGCTGCGCCAACGCCTGAGCCCTCAGCGGCAGCAACGCCTGAGCCCGCCGCGCCTCACGGCGACGACGGGCTCGTACGTACGGTGCGGGTCAGGCGCCGATCTTCTGCTTCACCTGCGCCAGCGACGGGTTGGTGAGGGTGGAGCCGTCGGGGAACAGCACGGTCGGCACCGTCTGGTTGCCGCCGTTCGCCTTCTCCACGAACTTCGCCGACTCCGCGTCCTCCTCGATGTTCACCTCGGTGTACGCGATGCCCTCGCGGTCCATCTGGCTCTTCAGCCGACGGCAGTAGCCACACCAGGTGGTGCTGTACATGGTCACGGTGCCCGACATCGCTTCTCGCTCCTCGTCGCCTGCGGGTGAAGGGGGTTCTGCGCCAGTAGAACACCATGGCGTGAGTGGGCATTCCGGGGGGCGGCCGGTCGGCCGCGAGGGGGTTACGGGGCGGCTTGCGAGTGCGGGTCCAGGGGCAGGTACCGGGGCACGTACCGGCGTGGGTTCCGGGGCGGGGTTCGCGGCGGGTTTCGCGGGCGGCTGTGGATAACTTCGCCGGGGTGTCGGTCGGACCTGGCAGAGTGGCGGGGTGACTGCGACAACCCACGAATCGCTCTTTCCCGCGCAACCCGACTCCGCGGACGCGGTGCTCGCCGGACTCGACCCCGAGCAGCGCGCCGTCGCGACGGCGCTGCACGGGCCGGTGTGCGTGCTGGCGGGGGCCGGTACGGGCAAGACCCGGGCGATCACGCACCGGATCGCGTACGGGGTGCGGGCCGGAATCCTGCAACCCGCGAGCGTGCTCGCGGTGACCTTCACCGCGCGCGCCGCGGGGGAGATGCGGGGGCGGCTGCGGCAGCTCGGCGCGGGCGGTGTGCAGGCACGGACGTTCCACTCCGCGGCACTGCGGCAGCTCCAGTACTTCTGGCCGCGGGCGATCGGCGGGGAGATCCCGCGGCTGGTGGAGCGCAAGGTGCAACTGGTGGCGGAGGCGGGAGCCCGCTGCCGGATCAGGCTGGACCGCAACGAACTGCGCGATGTCACCGGCGAGATCGAGTGGTGCAAGGTCACGCAGACGGTGCCGGAGGAGTACGCGGCCGCGGCGGCCAAGACCGGCCGTGACGTGCCGCGCGACCCGGCCGAGGTGGCGAAGATCTACACCACGTACGAACAGCTCAAGCGGGACCGCGGGGTGATCGACTTCGAGGACGTGCTGCTGCTGACCGTCGGGGTGCTCCAGGACCGGCCGGACGTGGCGGACACCGTGCGGTCGCAGTACCAGCACTTCGTGGTGGACGAGTACCAGGACGTCAGCCCGCTCCAGCAGCGGCTGCTGGAGCTGTGGCTCGGCGGCCGGGACGACCTGTGCGTGGTCGGCGACGCCTCGCAGACCATCTACTCCTTCACCGGCGCCACCCCGGACTTCCTGCTCGGCTTCCGCTCCCGGCACCCCGACGCGACCGTGGTCAAGCTGGTCCGCGACTACCGCTCCACCCCCCAGGTCGTCGGCCTCGCCAACGGCCTGCTCGGCAAGGCCCGCGGCCAGGCCGCCGCCCACCGGCTGGAACTGATCTCGCAGCGCGAGGCCGGACCCGAGCCGGTGTACTCCGAGTACGCGGACGAACCCGCGGAGGCCGAGGGCGCCGCGCGCCGGATCAAGGAGCTGATCGCCTCCGGCGTACGCCCCAGCGAGATCGCCGTCCTCTACCGGATCAACGCCCAGTCCGAGGTCTACGAGCAGGCGCTGGCCGACGCCGGGGTGCCGTACCAGCTCCGCGGCGCGGAACGCTTCTTCGAACGGCCGGAGGTGCGCGAGGCCGGGCTGCTGCTGCGCGGCGCGGCCCGCGCGTCCACCGACCCGGAAGAGGCCGACAACACCGTGCCGCAGCAGGTGCGCGCGGTGCTCAGCTCCCGCGGCTGGGCCTCCGAGCCGCCGGCCGGCTCCGGGGCGGTACGGGACCGCTGGGAGTCGCTGGCCGCGCTGGTCCGGCTGTCGGAGGACTTCGCGGCGGCCCGGCGGGACGCCACCCTCTCGGACTTCGTCGCGGAGCTGGACGAGCGGGCCAACGCGCAGCACGCCCCGACCGTCGAGGGCGTCACGCTCGGCTCGCTGCACGCCGCCAAGGGCCTGGAGTGGGACGCGGTCTTCCTGGTCGGCCTCACCGAGGGCACGCTGCCGATCACCTACGCCAAGACCGACGAGCAGATCGAGGAGGAGCGGCGGCTGCTGTACGTCGGGGTGACCAGGGCCCGGCTGCACCTGTCGCTGTCCTGGGCGCTGTCCCGCTCACCCGGCGGGCGCGGCGGGCGCAGGCCCTCGCGCTTCCTGGACGGGCTGCGCCCCGGCTCCGCGCCGCGCGGCGCACGCGGCGCGGGCGCGGGCGGCAGCGGCGGCGCGGAGCGCGGCTCAGGCGGTCGCAAGCGGCGCGGCCCGGTGCTGTGCCGGGTCTGCGGCCGGACGCTGTCCGAGGCGGGCGAGATCAAACTGATGCGCTGCGAGGACTGCCCCTCGGATCTCGACGAGGCGCTGTACGAACGGCTGCGCGAGTGGCGGATGGAACAGGCCAAGGCGCTCGGCCAGCCCGCGTACTGCGTCTTCACCGACAAGACGTTGCTGGCCATCGCCGAGGTCAGGCCGGGCGGCGAGGCGGAGTTGTCGCAGATCGCGGGGGTCGGCGCGCGGAAACTCGACAAGTTCGGCGCGGACGTTCTGGCGCTGTGCGCGGGGGAGGAACCGGGCGGAAACGAGGCCGCCGAAGGATCTTCCGAAGAAACTGAAGAAGAGGCGGAAAAATAGTTTGCGCATCCCGAGGAAGTCCCCATAGCCTTCGGGAGCACGGTCGAGAGCGGCTCTTCCAAGAGCGGGTCTGATCGTGATGTACTAGCAGTCCGTTCCATCCGCACTACGACGCCGAGAGGAGGCGAGCCCAATGATCAGCATCATGACCACCGTGAAAATGACCGATCGTTCGGTCGTCGCCACCTGCCCGCTCGGCGTTTCGCCGCGTGCCACCCGTCTGTCCTCCGCCCTGCTCCCGGTTCTGCCGATCCGTGAGCGGAACGAGCGACCGATGCAGGCGCCCGCGGCAGCGGTAGCGGCGAAGGTTCTGGCGCATGCCTCTGCCTTCGCGGCGGCGGCCAACGGCGCCGGCGCTGGTACCGCCAAGGCTGCGATCGAGGCCAAGGGCGCTATCGACGGCTTCGCCAGCGGCGGCTTCGCCAATGGCAATGGACAGCAGAAGACGCAGCAGTACGGCAAGTGGGCCTTCCGCGGGCTCGAACCCTGGAGTGATCCAGCCTGATAACGCATCAGGTCGGCGCCTCAGGGCCGCGGAATCCCAGACCGGGATCCGCGGCCCTTCTGTTTTCTCTCCAGACAGAAAGCCTGTTCCGCAGGACAGGCAGAAACAGAAAACCGGCCCACCGGCCGGACCGACAGACGAGGAACGAACCAACCGTGCCTACCGCCCAGCACGCCCCGTCCGGACCCCAGCCCGACCTGAACCGCTCGCCCGCAGAAGCACACCACGACCCGGAGACTCCCTTGCTGCCCCTCACCGAGCTCGACGACGAGATCGAGCGACTCGGCGTGCCCGTCCCGTGCCGCACCTACGACCCGGAGGTCTTCTTCGCCGAGTCGCCGGCGGACGTCGAGTACGCGAAGTCCCTGTGCCAGACCTGTCCCGTCCGTGAGGCCTGCCTCGCCGGGGCCAAGGACCGCCGCGAGCCCTGGGGTGTCTGGGGCGGCGAGCTGTTCATCCAGGGGGTAGTCGTGCCCCGCAAGCGGCCCCGTGGCCGTCCGCGCAAGGACGCGGTCGCGGTATGACCGCCAGGAGGACCCGGCCGACCCGGAACGTCAGGAAGGCCCGCACCACCCGAAGCGCCACCACGGCGCATCTGCCCGGAACGATTGACCGCCCACTCACGCTCGACCCGAAGAATCAGGCCCCGATGAACCCCACACTCACCGAGATCCCCGCAGCCCGTACTTCCGACGCCCCCGCGTCGTACCAGAACAGGAACCTCGAAATGCAACTCATGCCAGAAGCACTGGCGCGTGCCCATATGCAACAGCGCCTGTACGAGGCCGAACACGAACGAAGGTCCGTGCGGCTGCTCGCCGCCCGCCGACTCCAGCGCCGTGCCGAACGCGCCTCGCTCCGTGCCCGCCGGGCACTGGCGATGGCCGTCATGCAGTAACCAGTCAGGCAGTTACCAACATTTGACGCGGGGCCGGTCCGAAAGGACCGGCCCCGCGGTGCGTTACGGCGACAAACGCGGCGCATGCGGAGGTATCGTCAACCAGTGGATCAGAAGAACTCTCAGACCACGACCACGACCACGTGCGCCCGCTGCGGCGAGACCCACGATGGCCTGCCGCTGACGTGGACCTGCTCCGTCGAGAACGGACACCGCGTGTACTTCTGCGTCACGTGCGCGCGCCAGCACCTCCGCAGCATCGAGAGCCGCCTCGACTCCGCGTGGTGGTAGCGCGGCTCCCAGCCGCCCGGCCGCCCCAGCACCCAGCCTTCAGCGCTGGCCGTCCGCCGCCGCCCGGCGTCCGTGCCCGCTCAGGCCGACTCCGCCGTGCCCTCGGGGTCGAAGCCGGGGAGCCACGCGTTGAGCTCGTCGCGGAGCCGGACCGTCGCGCCGAGCTGGCACAGCACCCCGACGGTGCTGAGGGTGACGCGGTGGATCAGCAGATAGGAGGGCGGCAGATTGAGCTGCTTGCCGAGCTGGTGCGCGGGTGAGCGCGGGTCGGCGATCCGGGCCGCCTGAGCGCGCATCCACGCCCGGTCGAAGGTGAACTCCTCGCGCCCGGCCGGCTCGATGATCGGCCGCAGATAGTCCAGCACGGCCTCGGCGTCCAGCTTGATCGTCGGCTTTACGAAACCCTCCTGGCGGAGCATCGCGTAGACCTCGTCGGCGTCGCTCTCCAGGGCCAGCCGCAGGGCGGTGCCGATCGGCAGCGGCAGCCCCTCCGGCAGCCGGTCGACGGTGCCGAAGTCCAGCACGCCCAGCCGCCAGCCCTCGGCGGGCCCGTCGTCGACCAGCAGCCGGAAATTCCCCGGATGCGGATCGGCGTGCAGCAGCCCGGTGCGGGCGGGCCCGGCGAACAGGAAGTGCGCCAGGAGCTGCCCCGCGCGGTCCCGCATCTCCTGACTGCCCCCGGAGATCACCTCCGACATCGGCACGCCGTCCATCCACTCGGTGACCAGCACCTCGTCGGCCTGGTGCACCACATCCGGCACGTGGACGTCCGGGTCCTCGGCGAACTCCTCCGCGTGCGCGTGCTGCGCCCTGGCCTCCAGGGCGTAGTCCAGCTCCTCCTCGACCCGCTCGCGCAACTCCACCAGCAGCGGCTTCACGTCCACCCCCGGCACCAGCGGCCCGAACAGCCGTGCCACCCGGCCCAGTTGCGTCAGGTCGGACAGCAGCGCGTCGCCCGCCCCCGGATACTGGACCTTCACCGCGACCTTGCGCCCGTCGCTCCACACCGCCCGGTGCACCTGGCCGATCGACGCGGCGGCGGCCGGGGTGTCCTCGAACTCGCTGAACAGTGAGCGCCAGTCCTTGCCCAGCCGCTCCGCCAGCACCTTGTGCACGGTGCGGGCGGGCATCGGCGGGGCGGCCTCCTGGAGCTTGGTGAGCGCCGCCCGGTAGGGCCCGGCGATGTCCTCCGGCAGCGCCGACTCGAAGACCGACAGGGCCTGGCCGAACTTCATGGCCCCGCCCTTCAGCTCGCCGAGCACCTTGAAGAGCTGTTCCGCGGTCCGCTCCTGCAACTCGGTCGCGACCTCGTCGGCCGGTCTGCCCCCCAGCCGCTTTCCCAGTCCGAGCGTGGCCCGTCCGGCGAACCCGAGAGGGAGCGCCGCCAGCTTCGCGGTACGGGTCACAGCCTTGCGCGGAAGATCAGACATGCGCCCCTCATTTCCCGTCGGTCACATGGCCATTGTGCCCCCCGCCACCGGCGCCCCGTCCCAGCGAGCACCGGTTGTCGTCGGCTCCGCCGCTTTGCCCCCGTCTGCGTCGCCCCAGGTGTCCCGGCCGTCCCGCGCCCCGCGGGCGGTCCCGGCACCGCACCCGCAGCGGCTGTCACCGGGCAGCGCCCTGACCTTGGTGGTGAGCCGGGACAGCGACATCTCCACCCGGCCGCCTACCCCCGGCGCGACCCGTCCATCCAGGTGCGCCAGCACGTGTCCGGCCGCCAGCCCGGCCACCGAGGTGGCCAGCGCGATGTCGCAGGCGGGCACCGCGGGCTGCCGCCCCGACCTGAGCTGGGCCAGCATCCGGGGCCAGGCCGGGTCCTCGTCGGCCAGCCGCAGCCCCAGGCACTCCCCGCACGCCGTCCGACCCGGCAGCACCAGCGGACCGACCACGCCCGTCCCCTCGACCACACCCGTGTAGAGATGCGGCACCCCGGAGGCGACCAGCCGCCGGGACTCGCCCGGATCCGGCGCCCAGGCGTCCAGCCCGTCCCTCGGCGCGATCACCACCACCGTGGCGCCGGGTCTGCCGCGCTCGCCCGGCGTCGTACGCGGACCCGGCGCCGCCCGCCGTACCGCGCCACGGGCCGCCGCGTCCCGCCGGTCCCCGATGTGGTCGGCCGGGATGCCGCAGGGGCCGGTGTCCCACGGCTCGACGCGACCGCTGTCCAGCACGTCCACCCAGCCCACCCCGGCCGCCGACAGCACCGAGGCCACGGCGGCGCCGACCCGCCCGGCCCCGTGCACCCGCACCCGTGCCGCCCTGCGGTGCCGTATCCGGCCCGCCGCCCCGCCGGGACCCGGGTGGACCACCGAGAGCGCCGCCAGATCGGGTCTGAGCCGGTCCAGGGCCGCCGCCCGGTGCCGTACCGCCTCCGCCAGCGCGCCGTGCGCCGCCGCGTCGTCCAGCACGCCGCCCTCGGCGAGCAGCCCCAGCAGCCGTCTGACCTGCGCGGGCCCGAGGCCCAGCGCACCCGCGTCACGGGTCAGCGTGTCGGCGCCGCGCGTGCCGTCGAGCAGGTCGAGAAAACCGGCCGCCGCGCCGTCGACCGGCTCCAGCACCACCGCGTGCGCCGGATCCACCCCGAACTGCACGCTCTCCCTGTCCCGCCAACTGCGGCGCAGCGCGCTCTTGAGCATGGGACGCATGACCGTCACCCCCGTCCATCCGTTCACTCGATCCACCGGGAGGTCCACCAGGACGTCCACCAGGAGGTCCACCGGGAGAGCCGCCCACCGGCCAGCCCGTCCCGTCCATCCGGCCCGCCCGGCGAAATTCCCCATTCCGACTTCCCTCGTCACTCTCCGTAAGCGACAGAACTCAGCATGCCATTTCCCGGCGAAACTCCCGGAGAGTTATCCACAGGTTGTGGGGGATAGTCGTTCAATATGCGTATGAAGCGAGGTGATTCCCATGCGAACCGGCCGGGAGACGGGACTTCCCGGACACGCAGCGGGTAACGTCGAAGGCGTGTCCGCCGATCCAGCGCGTAGCCTCTCCAGCCAGCCCGCAAGCGGCCTACGGACCAATGCGGTGGAAGTGCGCCGCAGTGCCCGCAGGCGCCGAACGGTTTCGGCATATCGCGACGGCGACCGAACTGTCGTGCTGATTCCGGCCCGAATGTCGGCGGCCGAGGAGCAGCGCTGGGTGACCACGATGCTGGAGAAGCTGGCGGCGCAGGAGAGCCGCCGGATGCCCGGCGACGACGAGCTAGCCGCCCGCGCGGAACGGCTGTCCGAGCAGTATCTGCTCGGCCGGGCCGTGCCCGACACGGTCCGCTGGGTCACCAACCAGAATTCCCGCTGGGGCTCGTGCACGCCCTCCGAGGGCAGCATCCGCCTGTCGCACCGCCTCCAGGGGATGCCCGAGTACGTCATCGACTACGTGCTGCTGCACGAGCTGGCGCACCTGCTCGTGCCGGGACACGGCCCGAGCTTCTGGCGACTGCTGGAGAGCTATCCGCGCACCGAGCGCGCCCGCGGCTTCCTGGAGGGCGTCGTGGCGGCCGACCGGCTGCCGCATCCGCCCGGTTCCCGCGAGGAATAGCCGCTGTCGGCACGACCGGTTAGCCTGTCGCCACGTCGGCGCGGCAGCACAAGCGCCGCATCGCGAGCGCAGCAATGAGGGGATGGGGGACGGTCGTATCCATGGCCAGGGAATTCCAGCGTGGCCACAAGGCCAAGATCAGTGATCTGACGGCGGGGACGGATCTGTATGTCGGTGTACAGATCTCCGGCCCCGGCCTGACCTTCGACATCAGTTGTTTCGGGCTCGACGACAAGGAACAACTGTCGGACGACCGTTACTTCATCTTCTTCAACCAGCCCAAGTCGCCCGAGGAGTCGATCCAGCTCCTCGGCGCCCAGTCCGGCGACACCGAGTCCTTCCGCGTCACTCTCGACCGCATACCGGCGAACGTGCACAAGCTGGCCTTCACCGCGACGATCGACGGCAACGGGCAGATGTCGCAGGTCGCCCCCGGTTATCTGCGGCTCGTCGCGGGCGGTGAGGAAGTCGCGCGGTACGCCTTCACCGGCGCGGAATTCACCACCGAACGCGCCGTGATGGTCGCGGACATCTATCTCAAGGACGTGTGGCGTTTCGCCGCCGTCGGCCAGGGCTTCGACGGCGGGCTCGACGCGCTGCTGCGGAATTTCGGCGGCGAGGTGGCCGAGGACGAGCCCGCCGCGCCCGAGCAGGCCGCGGCTCCCGGTTTCGCGCCGCCCGGCGCCGTACCCGGCTTCGCACCCCCGCCCGGCCCCGCGGCGGCCCCCGCTCCGGCCTTCGGAGCACCCGCGCCGGCCGCCCCCGTACCGCCCCCGGCTCCCGCGCCCGCCTTCGGCGCGCCTCCCGGCCCGCCCGCCGCGCCCGCGCCGCAGGGCTTCGCGCCGCCGCCCGGCAACCCCGGCCTCCACCAGGCGCCCACCATGGTCGCGCCCCTGACCGCGCCGCCCGGCCAGGCTCCGCCGGGACAGCCGCCCTTCGGCCAGGTCCCGCCGCCCGGCGCGCCCCCCGCCGCCCCCGGATTCGGCGGTCAGCCGCCCTTCGGCCAGGTGCCGGGCCAGCCGGGTCCCCCCGGCCCGCCCGGCGGCGGCTACGCGGCCCCCGCCGTCCCCGCGCAGAACGCGGGCCTCGCCGCCGCCATGCAGAAGTACCGCGAGACGCCCACCGGCCAGCGCTGGACGCAGCAGAATCCGAAGATGATGCGCGCCGACCTCGGCCAGGGCGGCGGCCAGCCGGTCCTCGCCCGGCAGGGCAGCATGGTGCTCTACCAGGGCAAAGTCGATTTCGGCTACAAGGGTGCCGGTTTCACCGGCCGCATCGTCGGCAACGCCACGGGCCAGGAGATGCAGCTCATGCGCTGCACCGGGGGCGGCCAGGTCTTCTTCGCGGAGAACGCCGCCTATCTGCACCCCATCGAGCTCCAGGGCGACGCCATCTGCGTCTCGGCGGAGAATGTGCTGGCCTTCGACGAATCCCTCCAGCACGAGGTGCGCAGGATCGAGGGGCACGGCATCCCCGGCGGCGCCCTGTTCACCATGCAGTTCCAGGGCACCGGCACGGTCATCGTGAAGACGCACGGCACCCCCGTGGTGCTGCCCGTCACCCCGACCACCTACGCGGACAGCAACGCGATCGTCGCCTGGTCGGCCGCCTCGCAGGTGATCGTCTCCAGCCAGGTGCGGCTGCGCAGGACCGCGTATCCCGGCCACAGCGGCGAGACCGTGAACCTCCAGTTCCGCGGCGCCCCCGGTAATTTCATCGTCGTCCAGCCCTACGAGGTGTGACCCGCCATGGACCAGCAGATGATCGCGGGCTACGCACCGGCACCGGTGGCCGCCCGGATGGAGAACCACGGCTCGTCGATGCTCAAGGTCGCCATGGTGACCGGCCAGGACCTCTTCGCGCGCACCGGCTCGATGGTCGCCTACGAGGGCTTCGTGCAGTACGAGCCCAACCCGCCCGCCGTACGGCAGATGGCCTCGGCCTGGCTGACCGGCGAGAGCGCCCCGCTGATGAAGTGCAGCGGTGACGGCCTGCTCTACCTCGCCGACTACGGCGCCGACGTGGTCTGTCTCAATCTCAACAACGAGTCGGTCTCCGTCAACGGCACGAATCTGCTCGCCTTCGACGCGCACCTCACCTGGGGTGTCGAGCGGGTCAAGGGGCTGGCCAAATTCGCCGGTCAGGGCCTGTTCAACGTCGGGGTCAGCGGTCAGGGCTGGGTCGCGGTGACCTCGCGCGGCACGCCGATCGTGGTCGACTGCGGCAGCGGCGCCGACGAGACCTACGTCGACCCGGACGCGCTCGTCGCCTGGTCGTCGGGGCTGAAGATGAAGGCCAAGCGCAGCTTCAGGGCCGGGGCGCTGATCGGCCGCGGCAGCGGGGAGGCCTTCCAGATCGCCTTCTCCGGCCAGGGCTTCGTGGTCGTCCAGCCCAGCGAGGACAGCACTGACCGTCTCCGGATCCGGGGCTGAGGGGGAGCGACACCATCATGCAGAGCCCGCTTTTCGCATTCACCGAGGTCCAGAACCAGGACCACTACACCCTGCAGAATTCCTACCTCCTGCGGGTCCGCCTCGACGGCAACACCGGCCCTGACTGCCTGGCCCGCAAGGGCTCGATGGTCGCCTACCAGGGCATGATCGAATTCGACGGCGAGTACCAGTCGCAGGGCCAGCGCGGCGCCCGCCGCCACACCGGCGAGGGCCTCGACCTGATGCGCTGCTCCGGGCAGGGCACCGTCTACCTCGCCAACCTCGCCCAGCAGATCCACATCCTGGACGTCGACCACGAGGGCCTGACCGTCGACAGCGCGTACGTCCTCGCGCTCGACTCCGGGCTGCACTGGGACGTGATCGCGGTGGACAGCCAGTTCGGCCTGTCCGGCACGGGCGCGTACAACCTCAACATCTCGGGGCAGGGCAAGGTCGCCCTGATGACGTCGGGCAAGCCGCTGCTGATGCCGGTCACGCCCGACAAGTACGTGTCCTGCGACGCGGACGCCGTCGTCGCCTGGTCGACCAGCCTGCGCGTCCAGATGCAGGCCCAGACCAGCAGCTCCTCCGTCTTCCGCCGCCGCGGCAACACCGGCGAGGGCTGGGAGCTGAACTTCGTCGGCCAGGGATACGTCCTGGTCCAGCCCAGCGAGCTGATGCCGCCGCAGAACGCGGTGATCGGCCAGGGCGTACGCGCCCAGTACGGCATGGGCCCGCAGGGCCACGGTCAGAACCAGGGCAACATCTGGTCCAACTGACCTCGCCGCACGAAGGCCGCCGACCTCGTCGTACGAAGGCCGTGAAAAGCCGCACAAAAGAGGTGGCCGTTCAGGAGCAGGGGCTCGGCCAGGGTGAAGCACTGCTTCTCCAGTGGGTGGTGTCCCCAGCAATTCGGGAGCGTCTACCGCAGGCGCCGGC
>NZ_JBEXNE010000037.1:0-60767 GCF_040610915.1 Streptomyces sp. NPDC003300
CCAGTGAATGTCTCCACCCACAATGGCTCAGCCCGCAACACCCCACCCATACAGAAGGAATGCCCCATCACGGACGTTCTGCAACAACCTTTAGGGCGTGTCCGTAAAGTCTCGTCTGGCTGGCGGCGCCTGGCACGCACGCTCGCTGCGTTGTCGGGCTCATCCGAATAGGCCCACTATGAGGACGGCCCTACGCCTTGCGATCGCACGCACCAGACACCGCCAGCCCCGCCCTCCGGGCGGACGACGAGACTTTACGGACACGCCCTAGCACCGGGGCGGACGATCGCGCCGGTTAAGGTACGAGTCCGGACCATTGGCCGACGCGGGAGGACGGGGACGGTGCCGAGGACGCTGCTGGTGGGGGTCACCACCTATCTGGAGCGGGCGCGCTGGGGGCTGTGGGACACCTCCGCCGTCCTGCTGCCCGCCGTCTACCCGCGCCTGGTGCAGGCCGCGGGCGCCGTCGCCGTCCTGCTGCCGCCCGACGCGGCCGAGCGCGCACCGGCGGCCGTCGCGCGGATGGACGCGGTGATCGTGGCGGGCGGCCCCGACATCGCGCCCGAGCACTACGGCGCACCACGGCACCCGCGCACCGGGCCGCCCGCACCGGAGCGCGACGGCTGGGAGTCGGCCGTCCTGCGCGCCGCCCTGGACGCGGCCGTCCCCGTCCTCGGGATCTGCCGCGGCATGCAACTCATGAACGTGCTGTACGGCGGCACGCTCGTCCAGCACCTGCCGGACCGCGTCGGCCACGACGCCCACGCCCCCGCGCCCGGCGTCTTCGGCGAGCACCGCGTCACGCCCGTGCCCGGCACCCTGCTGGCCCGCGTACTGCCGGGCCCCCAGGACGTGCCCACCTACCACCACCAGGCCGTCGACCGCCTCGGCGACGGCCTCACCGCCGCCGCGCACTCCGACGACGGCACCGTCGAGGCCGTCGAGGCGCCCGGCGAACGCTTCGCCCTCGGCGTGCAGTGGCACCCCGAGAACGGCACCGACCCGCGCCTGGTCCACGCCCTGCTCGCCGCCGCCGACCGGGCTGTCACACCCAGCGCATAGGCTGCCGGAGTGGAGCCAGATCTGTTCACCGCAGCCGCAGAGGACCGTCACGAGCGGGATCCGGGCAGCAGCCCGCTCGCCGTACGGATGCGGCCCCGTACCCTCGACGAGGTCGTCGGCCAGCAGCACCTGCTGCGCCCCGGCTCCCCGCTGCGCCGCCTGGTGGCCGACGGCGGGGGACCGGCGGGCGCGTCCTCGGTGATCCTGTGGGGGCCGCCGGGCACCGGGAAGACCACGCTGGCGTACGTGGTCAGCAAGGCCACCGACAAGCGCTTCGTCGAACTCTCGGCGATCACCGCGGGCGTCAAGGAGGTCCGCGCGGTCATCGAGAGCGCCAAGCGCCAGGCGGGCGGGTACCAGCGCGAGACCGTGCTGTTCCTGGACGAGATCCACCGCTTCAGCAAGGCCCAGCAGGACTCCCTGCTGCCCGCCGTCGAGAACCGCTGGGTCACCCTGATCGCGGCCACCACGGAGAACCCGTACTTCTCGATCATCTCGCCGCTGCTGTCCCGCTCCCTGCTGCTCACCCTCGAACCGCTCACCGACGACGACCTCCGCGGTGTGCTGCGCCGCGCGGTGACCGACGAGCGCGGTCTGGGCGGCGCGGTGACGCTGCCGGACGACGCGGAGGAGCACCTGCTGCGGATCGCCGGCGGCGACGCGCGGCGCGCCCTGACCGCCCTGGAGGCGGGTGCGGGCTCCGCCCTGGACAAGGGCGAGGACACGCTCACCCTGGCCACCCTCGAAGAGTCCGTCGACCGGGCCGCCGTGCGCTACGACCGCGACGGCGACCAGCACTACGACGTGGCCAGCGCCCTCATCAAGTCCATCCGCGGCTCCGACGTGGACGCCGCCCTGCACTACCTCGCCCGCATGATCGACGCGGGCGAGGACCCGCGTTTCATCGCGCGGCGCCTGATGATCTCCGCCAGCGAGGACATCGGCCTCGCCGACCCCACCGCCCTGCCCACCGCCGTCGCCGCCGCCCAGGCCGTCGCCATGATCGGCTTCCCCGAGGCCGCGCTGACCCTCAGCCACGCCACCATCGCGCTGGCGCTCGCGCCGAAGTCCAACGCGGCCACCACCGCGATCGGCGCGGCGCTGGCGGACGTACGGGCGGGCAAGGCGGGACCCGTGCCCGCGCACCTGCGCGACGGCCACTACAAGGGCGCCGCCAAGCTCGGCCACGCCCAGGGGTACGTCTACCCGCACGACGTGCCCGGCGGCATCGCCGCGCAGCAGTACGCGCCGGACGAACTGCGCGACCGCCGCTACTACGAGCCGACCCGGCACGGCACGGAGGCCCGTTACGCGGACGTCCTGGACCGGGTCCGCGCCCGGCTCGCGGGCGAGGCCCCGGCCTCGGACTGACACACCCCCGGATCAGCAGTCGCGGGCCGCGTCGAAGAGGGCGTGCATCGAGCGGCGCAGCCCGTCGCGGTCGCGGACGGGTTCGGGGAAGTCGAAGCGGGCGTCGAAGACGCTGTTGTCGCCGGTGAAGCGCACGCGCAGCCCGAAGCGGTCGAGCGCCAGCGGCACGGCGCTCAGCGTCGGGCGCGAGCCCGCGAAGGCGCCGTCGCAGGACGCCTCGCGGCGGCCGACGAGGGCGCACAGCAGACCCACCTGGGCGCTGTGGGCGGCGGCGAGGTGCTGGAGCAGTTCGCTCTCGTACTCCGCGAGCGGGTCGGCGGCGGCGTCGGCGAACTCGTCGGGCTCGACCAGGGCGGCGCCCCACAGGTCGTCCAGTGAGATCTCGCCGGTCTCCAGGCGGAGCAGCGTCGTACCGGACTCCATCGCGCCGCCGGGGACGGGTGTCAGCCAGCCCGCGACCCAGGCCCTGCCGCGGATCCGGTGCGGCACCGCGACCGGCGCCACATCCGTGATCTCCAGCACAGCCTCGATCTCCTCGCCGCCCGCGGCCCGCACCACGCGCACGGCGGGGGATTCGTCGGGGAACAGCAGGAACACGTCGCCGGTGGGCCCCACGGAGCGGCGCACCGGGGTCATGACGTCGGATCCGGCCGTGGCCAGGCCGGGAATCGTCACGACGGCGGACGAGTTATTCTCGACGAGAGTTCGCGCGCGTTCGGCTGCCGAGGGCAGCCGGGGCGCTTCTTCCACTTCGGGACGCGGCTGACCATGTGCTGGTACGCCAGGCATGGGGTTCCCGGGTCGAAACATGCGTTCTCCTCAGCTAAGGTAAGCCTTACCTAATTTACACGGAGGTTCCACGCACGTGAATCAGTCGCGTCCCAAGGTCAAGAAGTCCCGGGCGCTGGGCATCGCGCTCACCCCCAAGGCGGTCAAGTACTTCGAGGCCCGCCCCTACCCGCCCGGTGAGCACGGTCGCGGTCGCAAGCAGAACAGCGACTACAAGACCCGGCTGCTGGAGAAGCAGCGGCTGCGCGCGCAGTACGACATCAGCGAGCGGCAGATGCAGCGCGCGTACGACCGCGCCAAGAAGGTCTCCGGCAAGCGGACCGGCGAGGCCCTGATCATCGAGCTGGAGCGGCGTCTGGACGCCCTCGTGCTCCGTGCCGGTCTGGCCCGGACGATCTACCAGTCCCGCCAGATGGTCGTGCACGGCCACATCGAGGTCAACGGCCGCAAGGTCGACAAGCCGTCCTTCCGGGTCAGCCCGGACGACGTCGTGACCGTCCGCGAGCGCTCCCGCGAGAAGACGCCGTTCATCGTCGCCCGCGAAGGCGGCTGGGCCGGTGAGGGCGAGGCCCCTCGCTACCTCCAGACCAACCTCCAGGCCCTCGCCTTCCGCCTGGACCGGGACCCCAACCGCAACGAGATCCCCGTCATCTGCGACGAGCAGCTCGTCGTCGAGTACTACGCCCGCTGACCCCCTCCGGGGAGGTCGCCGAGGTGGGGCGCCGCGCTCCGTACGGGAGGCGGTCGCCCCCCGGGGCGCGGTCAACCGGCCGGTGGCAAGCGGCCCCGGGGTAGGCGGTGACGTCGCCGCCGTCGTGGTCGGTCGTGTAGCGCGTCCTCCAGCCGCCGCTGGGAAGCACCCCCGTCCCCCTCACTCGGGGGCGACCACCTCCGCGGGGGCCGCGCTCCTGGCGGGGGCCTTCCGGGCGGGACGCTCGCGGGTGGCGGCGGCGGGCGACGGGCGGTGGAGGGCGCGGTGGACCGCCGCGTCCAGCCCGAACCGCTCGCCTTCGCTCAGGGCGGCGGCGTAGGCGTCGTCACCCAGCGCCGCCCGCACCCGCGCCTCGCACAGCACGTGCGGGGCGTTGAAGAAGCGGGAGCCGAACAGGCGCAGGCCGACCGAGGCCCACAGGCGCCCCGCGGCGCCCTGGAGGACCGCGGCCTCGTGCGGGGCGCCCTCGTCCTCGGTGATGAGGGCCAGCAGTTCCAGGGCGAGCACCGCGCCGACCAGGTCGCGGAAGGCGTGGTCGATGGCCAGCGCCTCCTCGGCCAGCCGCCGCGCCTCCGCGCGGTCGCCGCCGAGCCAGGCGGCGTAACCGAGGACGTAGAGCGCGTAGGCCAGCGTCCAGCGCTCCCCGTGATCGTGGCAGATGTCGCGGGCCTCCGCGGCGAGGGTCACCGCCTGGTCCAGGTCGCCCTGGAAGGCCACCGCCATCGCCAACTCGACCTGCGCCATGAGGACGTTGCTGTTGAGTTCGCCGATCCGGCGGTAGCGCAGCAGCGCGTCCCCGATGAACCGCTCGGCCCGCGGCATGTCGTCGGAGACCAGCGCGAGGCAGCCCAGCCGGTGGACCGCGTACGCCATCGCCGTACCGTTGTCGGCCGCCTCGGCCTCGCTGCGGCACTGCTGGAGCACGTCGAGCGCGGTGACCGAGTCGCCCTGGAGCAGCGTCACATAGCCGTACACCCACATCGCCTTGGCGCGCGCCTCCGAGCGCCCCGCGGCGAGGTCGAGGGCCCGCTCCAGCCAGTGCCTGCCCTCCGCGAGCCGCCCGCAGCCGACCCAGCAGAACCACAAGGTGCCCGCCAGATACTGGCCGACGGCCGGGTCCTCCGGCGGCCGGTCCGCGGCGCCGTCCAGGCTGAACTCCAACGCCAGCCGGAGATTGGGCAGTTCGGCCTCGACCCGCGCGGCCACCTCCGACTGCCGGGGGCTGAACCAGTCCAGCTCGCACCAGGTGGCCAGACCCAGGTACCAGTCGCGGTGCCGCCGCCGCATCCGTACGTCGTCGCCGAGCGCGGCCAGCCAGCCCGCGCCGTACTCGCGGACCGTGTCCAGCATCCGGTAGCGCACCAGACCGTCGGCGCCCTCCTCGCGGCTGAGCACCGACTGGTCGACCAGCGCGGACACCGTCTCCACGATGTCCTCCTCGGCCAGGTCGGGACCCGCGCACACGTACTCCACCGCGTCCAGGTCGAACCGTCCGGCGAAGACCGACAGCCGCGCCCACAGCAGCCGCTGGCCCGGCGTGCACAATTCGTGGCTCCAGCCGATCGCCGTACGCAGCGCGCGGTGCCGGGCGGGCGCGGTGGGGTCGCCGCCGGTCAGCAGCCGGAAGCGGTCGTCGAGCCGTTCGAGCACCTGCTCCACCGACAGCGCCCGCAGCCGGACCGCCGCCAGTTCGAGGGCGAGCGGAAGGCCGTCGAGCCGGGCGCACAGCTCCAGGACGGGACCGCTGTTGGCCGGTGTCACGGTGAAGCCCGGCAGCACGGCCGCGGCGCGCTCGGCGAACAGCCGCACGGCGTCGCTGCGGGCGTCCGGCGCGGGCAGCGGCGCCAACGGCAGCAGCCGCTCCCCGGTGATGCCCAGCGGCCTGCGGCCGGCCGCCAGCACCCGCAGCCCCGGCGCGCGGCGCAGCAACTCCGCGGCGAGGGAGGCCACTTCGGCGTGCACCCGGTCGTAGCCGTCGAAGACCAGCAGCAGCTCGCGGCCGGCCAGCCGCTCGGTCAGCACCGAACGCGTCGAGCGGGTGGTGTGGTCCGCCAGCCGCAGCGCCTCCGCGACCGCGTGGTCCAGCAGCGACGCGTCGCCGAGCCCGGACAGGTCGACCAGCCAGACGCCGCCGAGGAAACGGTCCTGCGCGTGCCTGGCGGCCCGCAGCGCCAGCCGCGTCTTGCCCACCCCGCCGACCCCGGTCACGGTGCTCAGCCGGGACTCCGCCGCCGGCGACAACAGCGCGTCGAGCGCCGCGAGTTCGGACGTCCTGCCGACGAAGCCGGTCAGCTCGGCGGGGAGGTTACCCACAGTCTCCATGGTGTACGGAGCGTACTTGACTGTGCGCGGACCGTACAATCCCGTCGCCGAGTAGTGGTATAACGCCCGCGCTTGCCCGGTTGTGGGACAGCCCCGGCGCGCGCGTAATGCGGTACGGACGCGCAGGCCCGGCGCGATAGGGTCGGAGGCCGATGTCGTGGTGAAAACCAGCCGCGGACCGCGGTCGTGAGAAGCGGCCGTGGAAGCGGTCGCGGGAAGCAGCCGTGAGAAGCGGCCGAAACAGCGCGGCGAAGTGTCCGTGAGATGCCGACGGTGAGGGAGCGGAGCAACGTGTCCGGTGCAGAGGTGGCTGGCCTCATCGTGGCGGTCTTCTGGGCGATCCTGGTGTCGTTCCTGGCCGTTGCGCTGGCCAGGCTCGCCCAGACGCTCAAGCGGACCAGCGAACTCGTGGCAGGCATCACCGAGCAGGCCGTACCGCTGCTCGGCGACGCCTCCGACGCGCTGCGCACCGCCCACAGCCAGCTCGACCGGGTCGACACCATCACCGCGGAGGTCGCCGAGGTGACGGCCAACGCCTCCGCGCTCTCCTCCACCGTCGCGTCGGCCTTCGGCGGACCCCTGGTGAAGGTCGCCGCCTTCAGCTACGGCGTACGGCGCGCGGTCGGCCTGCGGACCTCCGGCGGAGCGGGCGCGGGCGCGGCGGCCAACGGCGCGGCGGGCACCGACCGCTCCCGTGCCAGGACCGTCAAGGCAGGCAAGGTGCTCCCCGCCGCCCGGCGCGGCGGCCGTCGCAACCGCTCGAAGGACTGAGGCCACATGTTCCGCCGTATGTTCTGGTTCGTCACCGGCGCCGCCACCGGCGTCTGGGCCACCACCAAGGTCAACCGGGCGCTGCGCCGCCTCACGCCCGAGAGCCTCGCGGCGACCGCGGCCGACCGCGCGCTGGAGACCGGCGCGCGGCTGCGGGTGTTCGCCCAGGACGTACGGGCGGGCATGACGCAGCGCGAGAGCGAGCTCCAGGACGCGCTCGGCCTCACCGGCAGCGCCCCGCAATCCGAAATCCCGTCCGAACTCCCGGCACCGCGCCGGAGCATTGCGTACAACCGGAAGGACGAACACTGATGGAGTCGGCAGAAATCCGCCGCCGCTGGCTGCGCTTCTTCGAGGAGCGCGGGCACACCGTTGTCCCTTCGGCGTCGCTCATCGCGGACGACCCGACTCTGCTGCTGGTCCCGGCGGGCATGGTCCCGTTCAAGCCGTACTTCCTCGGTGAGGTCAAGCCGCCCTTCGACCGCGCCACCAGCGTGCAGAAGTGCGTCCGCACCCCGGACATCGAAGAGGTCGGCAAGACCACCAGGCACGGCACGTTCTTCCAGATGTGCGGCAACTTCTCCTTCGGCGACTACTTCAAGGAAGGCGCCATCAAGTACGCCTGGGAGCTGCTCACCGGCTCCCTGGAGGACGGTGGCTACGGCCTGGAGGCCGACCGGCTCTGGATCACCGTCTACCAGGAGGACGACGAGGCCGAGCAGATCTGGCGCGACGTCATCGGCGTCCCCGCCGAGCGCATCCAGCGCCTCGGCATGGGCCCCAACTTCTGGTCCATGGGCGTCCCCGGACCCTGCGGCCCCTGCTCCGAGATCAACTACGACCGCGGCCCCGAGTTCGGCGTCGAGGGCGGTCCCGCCGTCAACGACGAGCGGTACGTGGAGATCTGGAACCTGGTCTTCATGCAGTACGTGCGCGGCGCCGGTGAGGGCAAGGAGAGCTTCCCGATCCTCGGCGACCTGCCCAGCAAGAACATCGACACCGGCCTCGGCCTCGAACGCCTCGCGATGATCCTGCAGGGCGTGCAGAACATGTACGAGACCGACACCCTGCGCGTCGTCATGGACCGCGCCACCGAACTGACCGGCGTGCGCTACGGCCAGGCCCACGACACCGACGTGTCGCTGCGCGTGGTCGCCGACCACATCCGCACCTCCGTGATGCTGATCGGCGACGGCGTCACCCCCGGCAACGAGGGCCGCGGCTACGTCCTGCGCCGCATCATGCGCCGCGCCATCCGCAATATGCGGCTGATGGGCGCCACCGGACCGGTCGTCGCCGAACTGGCCGACGTCGTCATCAAGACCATGGGCGAGCAGTACCCGGAGCTGATCTCGGACCGCAAGCGGATCGAGACGGTCGCCATCGCCGAGGAGACCGCCTTCCTCAAGGCCCTCAGCGGCGGCACCAACATCCTCGACACCGCCATCACCGAGACCAAGTCGGCCGGCGGCAGCGTGCTCCCCGGCGACAAGGCGTTCCTGCTCCACGACACCTGGGGCTTCCCGATCGACCTCACCCTCGAAATGGCCTCGGAACAGGGCCTGTCGGTGGACGAGGAGGGCTTCCGCCGCCTGATGAAGGAGCAGCGGGACCGCGCCAAGGCCGACGCCCGCGCCAAGAAGACCGGCCACGCCGACCTGTCCGCCTACCGCGAGGTCGCCGACCGCTCCGGCAGCACCGAGTTCACCGGCTACACCCAGAACCACAACGAGGCCACCGTCGTCGGCCTGCTGGTCGACGGCGTCCCGTCGCCCGCCGCCACCGAGGGCGACGAGATCGAAGTGGTGCTCGACCGCACCCCGTTCTACGCCGAGGGCGGCGGCCAGCTCGCCGACACCGGCCGCATCCGCGCCGACAACGGCGCGGTGATCGAGATCCGCGACGTCCAGCAGCCGGTGCCCGGCGTCAGCGTGCACAAGGGCGTCGTCCAGGTCGGCGAGGTCACCGTCGGGGCCGGGGTGCTGGCCCAGATCGACCTCGTACGCCGCCGCGCCATCGCCCGCGCCCACAGCGCCACCCACCTGACCCACCAGGCGCTGCGCGACGCCCTCGGCCCGACGGCCGCCCAGGCCGGTTCCGAGAACGCCCCCGGCCGCTTCCGCTTCGACTTCGGCTCCCCGGCCGCCGTCCCCGGCACCGTCCTCACCGACGTCGAGCAGAAGATCAACGAGGTGCTCGCCCGCGAACTGGACGTCACCGCCGAGGTCCTGCCGATCGCCGAGGCCAAGAGGCAGGGCGCCATCGCCGAATTCGGCGAGAAGTACGGCGAGCGGGTCCGGGTCGTCACCATCGGCGACTTCTCCAAGGAGCTGTGCGGCGGCACCCATGTGCACAACACCGCGCAGCTCGGCCTGGTGAAGCTGCTCGGCGAGTCCTCGATCGGCTCCGGCGTGCGCCGGGTCGAAGCCCTGGTCGGCGTGGACGCCTACCACTTCCTCGCCCGCGAGCACACGGTCGTCGCCCAGCTCACCGAGCTGGTCAAGGGCCGCCCCGAGGAGCTGCCCGACAAGATCTCCGGGATGCTCGCCAAGCTCAAGGACGCCGAGAAGGAGATCGAGCGCTTCCGCGCGGAGAAGGTCCTCCAGGCCGCCGCCGGGCTCGCCGAGAGCGCCGCCGACATCAAGGGCGTCGCCCTGGTCGCCGGTACGGTCCCCGAGGGCACCGGCGCCGACGACCTGCGCAAGCTCGTCCTCGACGTCCGCCAGCGGATCGGCGGCGGACGCCCCGGCGTCGTCGCCCTCTTCACCGTCGCCAACGGCCGCCCGCTGACCGTCATCGCCACCAACGATGCCGCCCGCGAGCGCGGCATCAAGGCCGGCGAGCTGGTCCGCACCGCCGCCAAGACCCTCGGCGGCGGAGGCGGCGGCAAGGACGACGTGGCCCAGGGCGGCGGCCAGAACCCGGCCGCGGTCCAGGACGCCGTCGAGGCCGTCCAGCGCCTGGTGGGCGAGAAGGCGTGACGGACGGTTCGCCGGATCCGAGCCGCCCGGGGCGGGAAGGCGGCATGAGGAGGGGCCGGAGGATCGCGGTGGATGTCGGGGACGCCCGCATCGGGGTCGCCTCGTGCGACCCCGACGGAATCCTCGCCACGCCGGTCGAGACGGTGCCCGGCCGCGACGTGCCCGCGGCGCTGCGGCGGCTCGCCGCGATCGTGGCGGAGTACGAGCCGATCGAGGTCGTCGTCGGGCTGCCGCGCTCCCTCAACGGGGGCGAGGGCCCGGCGGCGGCCAAGGTCCGCGGCTTCGCCCAGCATGTGGCGAAAGTCATCTCGCCGGTTCCGGTGCGCCTGGTGGACGAACGCATGAGTACGGTCACGGCCACGCAAGGGCTCCGCGCCTCCGGAGTGAAGGCGAAAAAGGGACGCTCCGTAGTGGATCAGGCTGCCGCGGTCATTATTTTGCAAAGTGCGCTGGAGACCGAACGGGTGTCGGGTAAAGCTCCGGGCGAGAGCGTCGAAGTGGTCATCTGATCGCGATACGGTAACGTCTCGCGCGACACGGCGGCGCCCCTCGGGCGCCGCCCGTTTCACAGGGTCGGCAAGCCGGTTGCAGACCGCGTACCAAGGGGACCGATGACTGACTATGGCCGGGGCGCCGGCTCCGAACCGTGGCATCCCGAGGACCCGCTCTTCGGTGACGGCTACGACCAGGCGCAGCAGCCCTACCCGCCGCAGCAGCAGGTGCAGTACCCGCAGGCGGAGTACGACCTCTACGCCACCGGTCAGCACCAGCAGCAGTACCCGCAGCAGCAGGGCGGCCAGCAGTACCCCCAGACCCCGCAGCAGTACGAGCAGCAGGGGTACCCGCAGCAGCAGCCGCAGCACCCGCAGGGGCAGTACCAGCCTCAGCAGCACCCCCAGCAGCACCCTCAACAGCAGCAGTACCCGCAGGCGCAGTACGACGGCTACGACACCGGCTCCCACTCGGTCGGCGGATACGGCCACCAGGACCCGTATGGCGGGCACCAGCCGCAGGATCCGTACGCGGGCGGCCCGCAGCCCGACTTCTACGGGCAGAACGGCTACCCGCCGCCGCAGCAGCCCCAGTACCGGCAGCAGCCGCAGGCGCCGTTCCAGGGCCAGGGGCCCGGGCAGGGGCCGGGCGGTCCGGGACAGGGCGGTCCGAATCAGGGCGCTCCGGGGCAGGGCCAGCCGCAGGCGCCGCTGCACGGCCAGGGCCAGCCACAGGGCCAGGGCCCGGCGCAGGGCACGCAAGGCGTCCAGGGGGCGCAGGACGGTCACCCGCAGGAACCGGGCGCGCGCCCGCTGCGGACGGCTCCGGGCAACACCGGCGACTGGGACGCGGGGGAGGACGACGACCCGCGCGAGCACGCCTTCTTCTCCGGCCGTGACGACGACGATGACGACGCCCCCGCGACCACCAGCACGAGCGGCGGCGGCAGGCGCGCGGGCAAGTCGGCCCCCGCCAAGGGCGGCAAGAAGCGCCGCAGCGGCTGCGCGTGCCTGGTCGTCCTGGTCGTCCTGGGCGGCGGCCTCGGCGGCGTCGGTTACTTCGGCTACAACTTCTACCAGGACCGCTTCGGCCCGGCCCCCGACTACTCGGGCAACGGGGCGGGCGAGGTCCAGGTCGAGATCCCCAAGGGCTCGACGATCACCACCATGGGCAACATCCTCAAGTCCGACGGTGTGGTCAAGAGCGTCGACGCCTTCACCGCCGCGGCCCGCAAGAACCCCAAGGGCCAGTTCATCCAGGCGGGCGTCTACGTCCTCAACAAGCAGATGTCGGCGGCCTCGGCCGTCACGATGATGCTCGACCCCAAGTCCCAGAACGCGATGATCATCGCCGAGGGCATGCGCGACGCGCAGATCTACGACGCCATCGACAAGCGTCTCGGCCTCTCCGCGGGCAGCACGAAGAAGGTCGCGCACGACCAGGCCAAGAACCTCGGACTGCCGGACTGGGCGGACACCAGCTCCAAGGTGAAGGACCCGCTGGAAGGTTTCCTCTTCCCGTCCCGCTACGGCGTCGCCAAGGGCATGAAGCCCGAAGCGCTGCTGCGCGAGATGGTCGGCGAGGCGAAGAAGCAGTACGCCCAGTTCGACATGGTCGCCGAGGCGAAGAAGCAGAATCTCAGCTCGCCGCTGCAACTGCTCACCGTCGCCAGCCTGGTGCAGGCCGAGGGCAAGACCGACGACGACTTCCGCAAGATGGCCAAGGTCGTCTACAACCGGATGGTCCCCACCAACAAGGAGACTTTCGGACTGCTCCAGTTCGACTCGACGTACAACTACATCAAGAACACCAGCGCCACGAACATCAGCCTCGCCAAGATCAAGTCCCTGGACGACCCGTACAACACGTACAAGTACAAGGGCCTGCCCCCGGGGCCGATCGGCAACCCGGGCGTCGACGCGCTGAAGGCGGCGATGAACCCCGACAGCGGGAACTGGTACTACTTCATCTCGCTGGACGGCAAGACGACCAAGTTCACCTCGACGCACGCCGAGTTCCAGAAGCTCTACGACCAGTACAACAGCCAGTAGGACCGGGGCACTTCTTCCGTGGACACGACCGGACACCCGGGCACCCGCCGTGCGGCGGTGCTCGGGTCACCCATCGCGCACTCGCTCTCCCCGGTGCTGCACCGGGCCGCGTTCGAGGCGATGGGCCTCGCCGACGCGTGGCGCTACGACCGCTTCGAGGTCGACGAGGCCGCGCTGCCCGGCTTCATCGGCGGCCTCGACCCCGCCGTCTGGCGCGGTCTGTCGCTGACGATGCCGCTCAAGCGGGCCGTGATCCCGCTGCTGGACGAGATCACCGAGACGGCCGCGTCCGTGGAGGCCGTCAACACGGTCGTGCTCGGCCCCGACGGCCGCCGCAGGGGCGACAACACCGATATCCCCGGCATGCTCGCCGCCCTGCGGGAGCGCGGCATCACCTCCGCGCCGTCCGCGGCGGTCCTCGGCGCCGGGGCCACCGCCTCCTCCGCGCTGGCCGCGCTCGCGCGGCTCGGCACGGCCGAGGTCACCGCGTACGTGCGCGGCCCGGCGCGCGCCGCCGAGATGCGGCAGTGGGGCGACCGCCTCGGTGTCGCCGTGCGCGTCGCCGACTGGGCCGACGCCGCCAAGGCCCTCGACGAGCCGCTGGTCATCGCCACCACCCCGGCCGGCGCCGCCGACCACCTCGCCGCCGCCGTCCCGCCCGCCCCCGGCGCCCTCTTCGACGTCCTCTACGCCCCCTGGCCCACCCCGCTGGCCGCCGCCTGGTCCCGCCGCGACGCCCCGGTCGTCGGCGGCCTCGACCTCCTGGTCCACCAGGCCGTCCTCCAGATCGAGCAGTACACCGGCCACGCCCCCGCCCCCCTCGCGGCCATGCGCGCGGCGGGCGAGGCCGCGCTGCCGCGGGGGTGACGGTTCCGGCCGGTCGCTGTCCGCACGGTGGACCGTGTCGGGGCACGGCACGTCGGCGTGGGAGGATCGGGGGACAGGACGGCACGCCGTTGCTCGGGGGCGGCCGGACCGGGACGCGCACATCGAGGGAGCACCGTTGAGCAGGTTGCGCTGGCTGACCGCGGGGGAGTCGCACGGACCCGCACTCGTCGCGACGTTGGAGGGGCTGCCGTCCGGGGTGCCGGTCACCACGGAGTTGGTGGCGGACGCGCTGGCGCGGCGGCGGCTGGGATACGGGCGCGGGGCGCGGATGAAGTTCGAGCGCGACGAGGTGACCTTCCTGGGCGGCGTACGGCACGGCCTCACCATGGGCAGCCCGGTGGCCGTGATGGTGGGCAACACCGAGTGGCCCAAGTGGGAACAGGTCATGTCGGCCGACCCGGTGGACCCGGAGATCCTGGCGGGCCTGGCGCGCAACGCGCCGCTGACCCGGCCGCGACCCGGCCACGCGGACCTGGCGGGAATGCAGAAGTACGACCTGGACGAGGCACGGCCGGTGCTGGAGCGGGCCAGCGCGCGGGAGACCGCGGCGCGGGTGGCGCTGGGCGCGGTCGCGCGGTCCTACCTGAAGGAGACCGCGGGCATCGAGATCGTCTCGCACGTGGTGGAACTGGCCGGGGCGAAGGCGCCCTACGGCGTGGTGCCGGTGCCCGGCGACGAGGAGCGGCTTGACGCGGACCCGGTGCGCTGCCTGGACGCGGACGCGAGCAAGGCGATGGTCGCGGAGATCGACCAGGCCCACAAGGACGGCGACACGCTCGGCGGCGTCGTGGAAGTGCTGGCGTACGGAGTGCCGGTCGGCCTCGGTTCGCACGTGCACTGGGACCGCAGGCTCGACGCACGGCTGGCCGCCGCGCTGATGGGCATCCAGGCGATCAAGGGCGTCGAGGTCGGCGACGGCTTCGACCTGGCCCGGGTGCCCGGCTCCAAGGCGCACGACGAGATCGTGCCGGGCCCCGACGGCGTCCGGCGCGCCTCCGGCAGGTCCGGCGGCACCGAGGGCGGCATGAGCACCGGAGAGGTGCTGCGGGTCCGCGCCGCGATGAAGCCGATCGCCACCGTGCCCCGCGCGCTCGCCACCATCGACGTCACCACCGGCGAGGTCGCCCAGGCCCACCACCAGCGCTCCGACGTGTGCGCGGTGCCCGCGGCGGGCATCGTCGCCGAGGCGATGGTCGCCCTGGTGCTGGCCGACGCGGTCGCCGAGAAGTTCGGCGGCGACTCGGTCGTACAGACCCGGCGCAGCGTCCGCGGCTTCCTCGACAACCTGGCGATCAAGTGACCGGCCCGGCGATCGTCCTCGTCGGCCCGCCCGGAGCG
Organism: Streptomyces sp. NPDC003300; assembly: GCF_040610915.1. Taxonomy (NCBI): domain Bacteria; kingdom Bacillati; phylum Actinomycetota; class Actinomycetes; order Kitasatosporales; family Streptomycetaceae; genus Streptomyces; species Streptomyces sp. NPDC003300. Next base: position 14,778 of record NZ_JBEXNE010000037.1, read on the forward strand.
GGCAAGACCACCGTCGGCCGCGCGCTCGCCGACCGGCTGGGCACCACGTACCGCGACACCGACGCCGATGTGGAGGCCGTCGCGGGCAAGCCGATCCCCGAGATCTTCATCGACGACGGCGAGCCGCGTTTCCGCGAGCTGGAGCGCGCCGCGGTCCGCACCGCCGTCGCCGAGCACGAGGGAGTGCTGTCGCTGGGCGGCGGCGCCGTCATGGACGGCCCCACCCGCGACCTGCTGGCCGGTCTGCCGGTGGTCTTCCTCGACGTCGGCCTGCACCAGGCCGTCCGCCGCGTCGGCCTGGACGCGCCGCGCCCGCTGCTCGCGGTCAACCCGCGCCAGCAGTGGCGCGAGCTGATGGACGTACGCCGCCCGCTGTACACGGAGATCGCCCGCGCCGTGGTCAGCACCGACGACCGCACCCCCGAGGACGTGGCCGAGGCCGTCCTCGACGCACTCCAACTGAAGGACGCATGAGCGAGAACGACGCGGTGGCGCCCCCCACCCGTATCCAGGTCGGTGCCACGGCGGGCACCGAGGCGTACGAGGTGCTGGTCGGTCACCAGCTCCTCGGCGAACTGCCGGGACTGATCGGGCCCAAGGCGCGCCGGGTGGCCGTCCTGCACCCCGAGGCGCTGGCCGGGACCGGCGAGGCGATCCGTGAGGACCTCGCGGAGCAGGGCTTCGAGGCCATCGCCATCCAGCTCCCGAACGCCGAGGAGGCCAAGACCGCCGAGGTCGCCGCCTACTGCTGGAAGGCGCTCGGCCAGACCGGCTTCACCCGCACCGACGTGATCGTCGGCGTCGGCGGCGGCGCCACCACCGACCTGGCCGGTTTCGTGGCCGCGACCTGGCTGCGCGGAGTGCGCTGGATCGCCGTGCCCACCACCGTGCTCGGCATGGTCGACGCTGCCGTCGGCGGCAAGACCGGCATCAACACCGCGGAGGGCAAGAATCTCGTCGGCGCCTTCCACCCGCCCGCCGGAGTCCTCTGCGACCTCGCCGCGCTCGCCTCGCTGCCGGTCAACGACTACGTCAGCGGCCTCGCCGAGATCATCAAGGCCGGGTTCATCGCCGACCCCGGCATCCTCGACCTGATCGAGTCCGACCCGGCCGCCGCCCGCGGCCCGGAGGGCCCGCACACCGGCGAGCTGATCGAACGCGCCATCCGGGTCAAGGCCGAGGTCGTCTCCGCCGACCTCAAGGAGTCCGGCCTCCGCGAGATCCTCAACTACGGCCACACGCTGGCGCACGCGATCGAGAAGAACGAGCGCTACAACTGGCGGCACGGCGCCGCCGTCTCCGTCGGCATGGTCTTCGCCGCCGAACTCGGCCGCCTGGCCGGGCGGTTGGACGACGCGACCGCCGACCGGCACCGCGCCGTACTGGAGTCCGTCGGACTGCCGCTGACCTACCGCGGCGACCAGTGGCCGAAGCTGGTGGAGACCATGAAGGTCGACAAGAAGTCCCGCGGCGACATGCTGCGCTTCATCGTCCTCGACGGACTCGCCAAGCCGACCGTGCTGGAGGGCCCCGACCCGGCCGTCCTGCTCGCCGCCTACGGGGAGGTCTCCGCGTGACCACCCGCGTCCTGGTGCTCAACGGCCCCAACCTCGGGCGCCTCGGCTCCCGCGAGCCCGACGTCTACGGCGCGACCTCGTACGCCGGTCTGGTCGAGGAGTGCACCAAGCTCGGCGCCGAGCTGGGCTTCGACGTCGAGGTCCGCGAGACCAACGACGAGGCGGAGCTGATCGGCTGGCTGCACGAGGCGGCCGACGGCCGGATTCCCGTCGTCCTCAACCCCGGCGCCTTCACGCACTACTCCTACGCGATGCGCGACGCCGCCGCGCAGCGGACCGCGCCGCTGATCGAGGTGCACATCTCCAACCCGTACGCGCGCGAGGCGTTCCGGCACAACTCCGTCGTGGCCGCCGTCGCCTCCGGTACGGTCGCCGGATTCGGCATCGGCTCGTACCGGCTGGCGCTGCGCGCCCTCGCGGAGGACGGCGGCTCCTAGCGGGGCACCCTGGAGGAGCGCGGCTCGTTCACACAACGGCCGTCAGGGGCTGTACCGTTCCGTGTCGAACGGGTTCGTTACCAGCCGGTTCAAGAAGCTGGTCCTCCGTACGGGATGGAGTGGGGCGAGATGCAGCACGCTGTGGGGGCGCCGCAGCCCGGTGGCCCCACCCCGCCCCAGGGGACGGGCGTCAGTACGGGGCACTTCCCGTTGTCGTCGCCCGCGCCCGTGCAGGTCCCGGCGCCGCACGGCAACGGCTCGCTGTCCGGCGCCTCGCACGGCCCGATAGCCGTGCTGCTGATCGGCGCGGCGGGGGCGGGCAAGACGACGATCGCGCGGCACTGGGCCGACCACCGCGGCGCGCCGACCGCGCACATCAGCCTGGACGACGTACGCGAATGGGTGCGGGCCGGTTTCGCCGACCCGCAGGCGGGGTGGAACGAGCACTCCGAGGCGCAGTACCGGCTGGCCCGCCGCACCTGCGGCTTCGCCGCCCGTAATTTCCTGGCCAACGGCGTCTCCTGCATCATCGACGACGCCGTCTTCCCCGACCGCCCCGCCGTCGGCCTCGGCGGCTGGAAGCGGCACGTCGGGCCCGGCCTGCTCCCCGTCGTCCTGCTCCCGGGACTGGACGTCGTCCTGACCCGCAACGCGGAGCGCACCGGCAACCGCCGCCTGTCGGACGAGGAAGTCGCCCGGATCCACGGCCGTATGGCGGGCTGGTACGGCTCGGGCCTGCCCATCATCGACAACTCCCAGCTCGACGTGGTCTCCGCCGCCGCCGCCCTCGACCGCGTCGTGGCCCGCAGCGCCCAGGGCCCGCCCATCTGGTAGCCCGCCCGCACGATCCGGCGGCGGCGGGCGAGCGGCCCGCGTACGGGCTCACGCGGCAGGCGAGCCTTCGGCGGCACGGGCACGGGCGCGGGCGGCGGCCGACGGCCCGGCGCCACGGGTGGACGCGCTCAGGAAGCCGGGCCGCCGACGCGCCCATACGCTCGCCACATGTCCGAGGTGCACGCAGCACGCAGAGCACGGCTGCGCGACCGGTGCGCGGCGAACGGCGCGTCCGCCGCGCTGGTGACCCGTCCCGCGAACATCCGCTACCTGACCGGCTGCGCGCCGCAGGGCGCGGCGCTGCTGATCGGCCCGGACGACGACGCGCTGGTGCACCTCACACCGCCGCAGGACGACCGCGATGAACCGCTGCCCGGCGACCTGCGCGCGGTGGTGCTGGCGACGCCGGACGGCGACGCGGCGGTGGCCGCCGCCGACCTGGCCCGCGAGCACCGCGCCGACTCCCTGGCCGTCGAGGAGCACCACCTGACGGTGACCCGGCACCGGGCGATCAGCTCGGTCGTCGGCGCGCTCCCGCTGTCCGACCTCGGCGGCGCCGTCGAACAGCTCCGGCTGGTCAAGGACGAGCACGAGATCGCCAACCTCAGGATCGCCGCGGAGATCGCCGACCAGGCCCTCGGCGAGCTGCTGGAGTCGATCCTGGTCGGCCGCACCGAACGGCACCTCGCCCTGGAGCTGGAGCGCCGCCTGGTCGACCACGGCGCCGAGGGCCCCGCCTTCCGCACCTCCGTCGGCACCGGGCCGAACTCCGGCGCGCCCCGGCACGTGCCGACCGACCGCCGCGTCGAGGAGGGCGACTTCCTGACCGTCCGGCTCGGCGCCCGCTACCGCGGCTACCGCTGCGAAGTCGGCCGTACGTTCGTCATCGGCACCGCTCCCGCAGCCTGGCAGATCGACCTCTACGAGCTGGTGTTCGCCGCCCAGCGGGCCGGCCGCGAGGCGCTCGCACCCGGTGTGGCCTGCCGAGACGTCGACCACGCGACCCGGAGCCCGCTCACCGCCGCCGGCCACGCGGAGGGTCTGGCACAGTGGTCGGGACACGGCGTGGGTCTGGAAATCGACGAGGACCCTCGGCTGTCACCTGCGGCCATGGGTAAACTGGACGCTTGCGTGCCGGTCACCGTCGAACCGGGGGTCCACCTTCCGGGCCGCGGCGGTGTCCGCATCGACGACACACTCGTCGTACGTCCACTGGCGGACGGCGGGCCCGAGCTACTCACCATCACGACCAAGGAACTGCTCGCCCTGTGACGGGCGCGTGCCCTCCTCGGTCCCCGAAGCAGCACTTTCAGGAGATTCCGCAACCGTGGCCACCACGAACGACCTCAAGAACGGCCTCGTGCTCAAGCTCGACAGCGGCCAGCTCTGGACCGTAGTCGAGTTCCAGCACGTCAAGCCCGGCAAGGGCCCCGCCTTCGTGCGCACCAAGCTGAAGCACGTGCTCTCCGGGAAGGTCGTCGACAAGACCTTCAACGCGGGCGTGAAGGTCGAGACCGCCAACGTCGACAAGCGCGGCATGCAGTTCTCCTACAAGGACGGCACCGACTTCGTCTTCATGGACACCGAGACCTACGACCAGATCATCATCGCGCCCGAGACGGTCGGCGACGCCGCCAACTACCTCCTCGAGGGCTTCGAGGCGGTCGTGGCGATGTACGAGGGCTCCGCGCTCTACGTCGAGCTGCCCGCCTCCGTCGAGCTGGTCATCGAGTACACCGAGCCCGGCGTCCAGGGCGACCGCTCCACCGGCGGCTCCAAGCCCGCCCGCCTGGAGACCGGTTACGAGATCGGCGTCCCGCTCTTCATCACCACGGGTGAGAAGGTCAAGGTCGACACCCGTACGGGCGACTACCTCGGCCGGGTGAACAGCTAACCGTGGCTGCCCGGAACAAGGCCCGCAAGCGGGCCTTCCAGATCCTCTTCGAGGCGGAACAGCGGGGCGTCGACCCCAAGACCGCCATGGCGGACTGGATCCGGCTCGCCAGGACCGACGACCGGCAGCCGCCGGTCACCGAGTACACGATGCAGCTCGTCGAGGGCTGTGAGGCGCACGCCGAGCGGATCGACGAACTGCTGTCCAGCTACTCCGTCGGCTGGTCGCTCGACCGGATGCCGGTCGTGGACCGCAATGTGCTGAGGCTCGGCACGTACGAGCTGCTCTGGGAGGACGACGTCCCGGACGCGGTCGTGCTGGACGAGGCGGTGCAGCTCGCCAAGGAGTTCTCCACCGACGAGTCACCGGCCTTCGTCAACGGGCTGCTGGCCCGGCTGATGGAACTGAAGCCGACGCTCAAGCGGTAGGAACCGCGCCCGAGCGCCCGGCCCGTCCTTCCGGGCCCGAAGCAGAAGTTGAACAATATTCTGCTTCGGGCCTGGTGTGTGTCCTGGCGCTGGCCTAGATTCCCGCGCATGGACGAAACGGACGACCGGACCGACGACGCGATCCTGAAGCACCTCGCCGGACTGCGCGCCGCCGACCTGCCCGTGCACGGCGGACGGACGATGGCGTACGTCTACGACGCGGGACTCGACGGGCTCGACGATCTGGCGGCGAGCGCCCAGGCCGCCTTCGCGGGCGTCAACGGCCTCGACATGACCGCCTTCCCCAGCGTGGTCGCGCTGGAGAACGACGTCGTGGGGCGGGCGGCGGCCGTGCTCGGCGGCGGCCCGCGGACGGCGGGCACCTTCACCAGCGGCGGCACCGAGAGCTGCCTGCTGGCCGTCCTCACCGCCCGCGAGCACGCCCGCAGGACGCGCGGCGTCACCGCCCCCGAGATCGTGCTCCCCGTCACCGCGCACGCCGCCTTCCACAAGGCCGCGGCGCTCTTCGGACTCACCGTCGTGAGCGTCCCGGTGGACCCGGAGACCTTCCGGGTGCGGGCCGGGGACATGACAGCCGCCATCGGCCCCCGTACCGCCCTCGTCGTCGTCTCCGCGCCCTCCTACGCGCACGGCGTGCTCGACCCGGTCGCCGAGGTGGCGCGGGCGGCGGCCGAACGCGGCACGCTGTGCCACGTGGACGCCTGCATCGGCGGCTGGTACCTGGCGCACCGGCGGCTGGCCGACGGCATCGCGCCGCCGCCCGCCTTCGACCTCGCGGTGCCCGGCGTCACCTCGCTCTCGGTCGACCTGCACAAGTACGGCTACACGCCCAAGGGCGCCTCCGTGCTGCTCTTCCCGGACGCGGAACTGCGCAGGCACGGCTGGTTCGCGCACGCCTCCTGGCCGGGCTACCCGGTCGTCAACGCGACCTTGCAGGGCACCAAGTCCGCCGGGCCGCTCGCCGCCGCCTGGGCGGTGCTGCGCAGGGTCGGCACCGACGGGTACACCGACCTGTCCCGCCGCGTGCACGCGGCGACCGTACGGCTGGTCGAGGGGATCGGCCGGATCGAGGGGCTGCGGGTGCTCGGCGCCCCCGAGGCGTCGCTGGTGGCCGTCGCCTCCGCCGACCCGGCGCTCGACCCGTTCGTGGTCGCGGACGAGATGCGGCTGCTCGGCTGGTACCTCCAGCCGCAGCCCGCCTTCGGCGGCTCACCGTCCAATGTGCACCTCACGGTCACCGCCGCCGTCGCCGACCCGGACCGGATCGACGAACTCCTCGCCCACCTGGCCGACGCCGTGACCAGGGCACGCGCGTACGGCCCGACCGCCGTCGACCCCGGACTCGTGGAGTTGGCCGCCGCGCTCGACCCGGACACCCTCGGCCCCGACGAGGTGGCACTCGCCCTCCAGCTCGCGGGCGTCGGCCCCGGCGGCACGCTGCCCGACCGCATGGCCCCCGTCCTCGCCGTCCTCCAGGCCCTGCCCCCGCGCCTCACCGAGCGCCTGCTGCCCGAGGTCATCTCCCGGATGTACGCGAGCGCCCCGGCCTGACGCCGCCCGCCACCGAGCCCGCCCCGCCGCACCGGAAAAACCCGGTGCGGCGACCGGAGCCGCCTCCCTACACTCGGCACGCGTCCACGCGCCGCCACCATCGGACGGCGCGTGCCATGACGAGTGAACGGACCAGTGAGGGGAGCCCGGCCGTGCGTCACCGCAGCGCAGTCGTCGTTCCCCCGACCCGGCACCGGGTGATTCTGGTGTCTCGGTCCGCCCGGTGCCCGCTGCGCGGCCGGCACCGTGGCCCCGTGACGCCCGCCTGACCCCGTCGGGCCCCCGACCGATCCGCTCGACCCCGCCTCCCCGCCGCCCTGCCTGCCAGGCCCGCCGCCGTACCCGTACGCCCGGGCGCGGCTCGGCGCTACGGCCGCGCGGCTTCACGGCTCTCCGGACGGGGCCACATCGGTCGTACGTCACGACAATCGCGCCGCCACCTCACCGGATCATCCGAAAGGTCACAGGCCGTGCGCAGCAACCCGAACCGTCCGTCCGTACCGGCACTCGCCGACGTCAGGAACCTGGGCATCCTCGCCCACGTGGACGCGGGCAAGACCACCGTCACCGAACGGTTCCTCTACCTCACCGGCGCCACCCACAAGCGCGGCGAGGTCCACGACGGGACGACCGTCACCGACTTCGACTCCCAGGAGCGCGACCGCGGCATCACCATCTTCGCCGCCGCGGTGAGCTGCGAGTGGGACGGGCACTGGTTCAACCTGATCGACACCCCGGGGCACGTCGACTTCGCCGACGAGGTGGAGCGCTCGCTGCGGGTGCTCGACGGCGCCATCGCCGTGTTCGACGCCGTAGCGGGCGTCGAGCCGCAGAGCGAGTCGGTGTGGCGGCAGGCGGACCGGCACGGCGTGCCGCGGATCGTCTTCGTCAACAAGCTGGACCGCGCGGGCGCCGATCTGGACCGGGCGGTCGACTCCATCCGACGGCGGCTGCACACCGTCCCGCTGGTCGTCCAGCTCCCGATCGGCCGGGAGGACGGCTTCACGGGCGTCGTCGACCTGCTGCGGATGCGCGCCCTGGTCTGGACGGACGGCGGCGGCCCGCGCGAAGGCGCGGTGCCCGACGAGCTGAAGCAGGAGGCGGACCGGCGGCGACGGCTGCTGGAGGAGACGGTGGCGGAGCTGCACCCGGCCGCGCTGGAGGAATTCTGCGCGCGCTCGGCGCTGTCGGAGCCGACCCTGACGGCGGCCCTGCGCGACCTCACCCGCGGCGGAGAGGGCGTCGTGGTCCTCTGCGGCTCGGCTTACCGCGACCGCGGCATCGAACCGCTGCTGGACGCGGTGGCGGCCTATCTGCCGTCGCCGCTGGACGTGCCCCCGGTCCGGGGCACGCTCGACGGCGAAACGCGCGAACGCGCGGCCGACCCGGCGGAACCCTTCGCCGGGCTGGTGTTCAAGGTCAACTCGACCGCCACCGGGCGGCTGACCTGCCTGCGGGTCTACGCGGGAGCGATCAGGAAGGGAGACACGGTGCTGGACGCGGGCACCGGGCGCGGCGAGCGGATCGGCCGCATCCTGCGGCTGCACGCCGACCGGCAGACCGAGCTGGAACAGGCGGTCGCCGGGGACATCGTCGCGGTGGTCGGGCCGAAGGCCGCCCGCGCGGGCACCACGCTGTGCGCGCCGGGCGCCCCGCTGGTGCTCGAACCCCCGGTGGCGGCCGACCCGGTCGTCTCCGTCGCGGTCGAGGCCGCCCGCAACACCGACACCGAACGGCTGGTGTCGGCGCTCGCACGGCTGGTCGAGGAGGACCCGTCGCTCGCTGTCAGGACCGATCCCGAGACCGGCCAGATGGTGCTCGCGGGCATGGGCGAACTGCACCTGGAGGTCGCGGTGGAGAAGATCCGCCGCGCCCACGGCCTGGAGGTCGGCGTCGGCCGCCCGCAGGTCGCCTACCGGGAGACGGTCGTCCGCGGGGTGACGGGCCATGTCCACCGGCATGTCAAACAGGACGGCGGGGCGGGGCAGTTCGCCCATGTCGTCATCGATGTGGCGCCGCTCGGCGCCGAGGAGGGGGAGGAGGAGTTCGTGTTCACCTCGACGGTGACCGGTGGCCGGGTGCCGCGCGAGTACGTTCGCGCGGTCAAGGACGGCTGCCGTGACGCTCTCGCGCAGGGGCCGCTGGGCGGTCACCCCGTGACGGGGGTGCGCGTCACGCTGACGGACGGGGCGACCCATGCGAAGGACTCCTCGGAGCTGGCTTTCCGCACGGCGGGCCGTTTCGCGCTCCGCGAGGCGCTGCGGGCCTCCGCGATGGTGCTGCTGGAACCGGTGACCGAGGTGACGGTCACCGTGCCCGAGAGCGCCGTGGGCGCCGTCCTCGGCGACCTGGCCGCGCGCCGCGGCCGGGTGACCGCCTCCGGCGTGGTGGCCATGGGCTCCACGGTCCTCACGGCGACCGTCCCCCTGGCCGAGCTGTTCGGTTACGCCACCGGGCTGCGGAGCCGCACGCATGGTCGTGGCACCTTCAGCACCTGCCCCGCGGGCTACCTCCCGGCCCCGTCGCGGTGACCAGGACCCCGGGGGTGCCGCTTGCGGTGTCGTCCCGAGTGCGGCGCCGCGTCGGCTGAGTGCGCGGTTCCCCGCGCCCCCCGGGGACGCTGTTCCCCGCGCCCGCGGGGAGTCGTCCGCTGCCCGGAAGACCGGAGGGCGGACCCGTCAGGGGTGCGGGGAACAGCGCGACAAGCCGCGGCGGACCGCGCCTCTCGGGGCGGGTGGCCCGGAACGCGGAGCCGCCCGGTGCGGGCCCCGGGAAGGGGTCCGCACCGGGCGGCGGGACGTTTCTGCACTATTCGGGCGAGCCGGGCGCCTAGCCCTCTTCGTGCTGGACCGCGCGCCGCGCGTCGGCGTCGAGGACGCCCCAGCCGATGAGCTGCTCGGTGAGTACGGACGGCGACTGGTCGTAGATCACGGCCAGGGTGCGGAGGTCGTCCTGGCGGATCGACAGCACCTTGCCGTTGTAGTCGCCGCGCTGGCTCTGGATCGTGGCGGCGTACCGCTGGAGAGGCCCGGCCTTCTCCGGCGGGACCTGGGACAGGCGCTCCAGGTCGAGGACGAGCTTCGGGGGCGGCTCGGCCGCCCCGCCGGGGGTCGTACCCGGCAGCAACTCCTGGACCGGAACTCCGTAGAAGTCCGCAAGCTCGGCGAGTCGCTGCACGGTCACGGCACGGTCGCCGCGCTCGTACGAGCCCACGACCACTGCCTTCCAGCGGCCCTGGGACTTCTCCTCGACGCCGTGCAGGGACAGGCCCTGCTGCGTGCGGATGGCCCGGAGCTTTGCTCCGAGCTGCTTGGCGTAATCGCTGGACATATGGCTCCCCGGACGGAAACTCGGTGACTCACTGTGAGGTTACGCAGCGTAATCCGTGCTCGTCAAGCCGGAAAGGGCCGATCGGTCGCTGACCTGGGCGCTCTGCGCCACCTGATACCGTTGCCGCGTACCCCTGACGTCCTTTAATGCCCGTCCCGTGAGGCGGGGAAGGAGGTCCCCGACCCATGGTCGAAGACCGCAGTACCCCGGAAGACCGCGATACCGCCGAGTGGAACCCCGCGCCCGCCCGTCCGGTGCTCGAAGCACCCGACATCGCGCGCGTCCTCACCCGTATCGCCCACGAGATCGTGGAACGCGCCAAGGGCGCGGACGACGTGGTGCTCCTCGGCATCCCGACCCGCGGCGTCTACCTGGCGCAGCGCCTGGCGGCCAAGCTCGCCGAGATCACCGGCCGCACGACGGCCGTCGGCTCCCTCGACATCACCATGTACCGCGACGACCTGCGGCTGCACCCGGCGCGCGCGCTGGCCCGCACCGAGATCCCGGCCACCGGGATCGACGGCAGGCTCGTCGTCCTCGTCGACGACGTGCTCTTCTCCGGCCGCACCATCCGCGCCGCCCTCGACGCGCTCAACGACATCGGCCGCCCCCGCGCCGTACAGCTCGCGGTCCTGGTCGACCGCGGCCACCGCGAACTGCCGATCAGGGCCGACTACGTCGGCAAGAACCTGCCCACCTCGCTGCGCGAGACCGTCAAGGTCCAGCTCACCGAGGAGGACGGCCGCGACACCGTCCTGCTCGGCCAGAAGGACGACAAGGACCGCGACCGGCGCGACCGCCGTGACCGGGACGACGCGGCGCCGCGCGAGGGCCTCCCGGCGGACGACTAGCGCACCCAGGACAGGACCCCCGCCGGGGTCCTGTGCTTCCGCGCGCCCTGACCCGCCCCAGCACCCCCGGAGTGACCCGTATGAAGCGCCACCTGATCTCGGCCGCCGACCTCAGCCGCGACGACGCCCTCCTCGTACTCGACACCGCCGAGGAAATGGCCCGCGTCGCCGACCGGCCCATCAAGAAACTGCCCACCCTGCGCGGCCGTACCGTCGTCAACCTCTTCTTCGAGGACTCGACGCGGACCCGCATCTCCTTCGAGGCCGCCGCCAAGCGGCTCTCCGCCGACGTCATCAACTTCTCCGCCAAGGGCTCCTCGGTCTCCAAGGGCGAATCCCTCAAGGACACCGCGCTGACCCTGGAGGCGATGGGCGCCGACGCCGTCGTCATCCGGCACGGCTCGTCCGGCGCGCCGCACCGCCTGGCCACCTCCGGCTGGATCAACGGCTCGGTGGTCAACGCGGGCGACGGCACCCACGAACACCCCACGCAGGCACTGCTGGACGCCTTCACCATGCGCCGCCACCTGTCCGGCGTCGGCCGCGACCTGGAGGGCCGCCGCGTCACCATCGTCGGCGACATCCTGCACAGCCGGGTCGCCCGCTCCAACGTGCTGCTGCTCAACACCCTCGGCGCGCGCGTCACCTTGGTCGCCCCGCCGACCCTGCTGCCGATCGGCGTCGAGCAGTGGCCGTGCGAGGTCAGCTACGACCTCGACGCGGTGCTCGCCAAGACCGACGCGCTGATGATGCTGCGCGTGCAGAGCGAGCGGATGAACGCCGCCTTCTTCCCCACAGAGCGCGAGTACACCCGGCGTTACGGCGTGGACGGACTGCGGATGGCGGTGCTGCCCGAGCACGCCATCGTCATGCACCCGGGGCCGATGAACCGCGGCATGGAGATCACCGCCGAGGTCGCCGACTCGCCGCGCTGCACCGTCGTGGAACAGGTCGCCAACGGCGTCAGCACCCGGATGGCCGTGCTGTACCTGCTGCTCGGCGGCTCGGAACCGGCCATCGCCACCACCGCGCCCGTCCCCGAGACCGCACCCGCGACGACCGGCCCCGCCCGTACCGAGGAGAGCAAGTAACCATGAGCAAGATCCTGATCCGTGGCGCGAAGGTACTGGGCGGCGAGCCGCAGGACGTCCTGATCGACGGCGAGACCATCGCCGCTATCGGCGCGGGCCTGTCCGGCGACGGGACCGAGGACGCCACCGTGGTCGACGGCGAGGGCCGGATGGTCCTGCTGCCCGGCCTGGTCGACCTCCACACCCACCTGCGCGAGCCGGGCCGCGAGGACTCCGAGACCGTGCTGACCGGCACCAGGGCCGCCGCGATCGGCGGCTACACCGCCGTGCACGCCATGGCCAACACCTTCCCCGTCGCCGACACCGCGGGCGTCGTCGAGCAGGTCTGGCGGCTCGGCAAGGAGTCCGGCTACTGCGACGTGCAGCCGGTCGGCGCCGTCACCGTCGGCCTGGAGGGCAAGCAGCTCGCCGAACTGGGCGCCATGGCCGACTCGGCCGCCCGGGTACGGGTCTTCTCCGACGACGGCAAGTGCGTGGACGACGCGGTGATCATGCGCCGCGCGCTGGAGTACGTGAAGGCGTTCGACGGCGTCGTCGCCCAGCACGCGCAGGAGCCCCGGCTCACCGAGGGCGCCCAGATGAACGAGGGCACCGTCTCCGGCGAACTGGGCCTGACCGGCTGGCCCGCCGTCGCCGAGGAGTCGATCATCGCCCGCGACATCCTGCTCGCCGCGCACGTCGGCTCCCGCGTGCACATCTGCCACCTGTCCACCGCGGGCTCCGTCGAACTCGTCCGCTGGGCCAAGTCCAAGGGCTGGGACGTCACCGCCGAGGTCACCCCCCACCACCTGCTGCTCACCGACGAGCTGGTGCGTACGTACAACCCGGTCTACAAGGTCAACCCGCCGCTGCGCACCGAGGCGGACGTGCTCGCGCTGCGCGAGGCACTGGCCGACGGCACCATCGACTGTGTGGCCACCGACCACGCACCGCACCCGCACGAGGACAAGGACTGCGAGTGGGCCGCCGCCGCCATGGGCATGGTGGGCCTGGAGACCGCGCTGTCCGTCGTGCAGCACACCATGGTCGACACCGGACTGCTGGACTGGGCGGGCGTCGCCGACCGCATGTCGGCCAGGCCCGCCGTCATCGGACGGCTCGCGGGCCACGGACGGCCGCTCGCCGAGGGCGAGCCCGCCAACCTCGTCCTGGTCGATCCCGCATACCGTGGGGTGGTCAATCCCGCGGGCTTCGCCTCCCGCAGTCGCAACACCCCCTACGAGGGACGCGAACTGCCGGGCCGGGTGCACGCCACCTTCCTGCGGGGCCAGGCGACGGTCATGGACGGGAAGCTCACGTGACACCTCTGACACTGCTGGCGGCCGGTACGGCGCGGGCCGCGGACAAGCACTCGGCGAAGGTCACCGACTGGACCGACCGGATCGGCTGGATCGTCGGCCTCGCCCTGTTCGTCGGCCTGCTGTACTGGCTGATGCGCCAGGGCTGGCAGTGGCGCCGCACCCTCCAGGGCGGCCTGCCCGCACTCCCGCAGGCCCCCGAGGAGACCGGCGAACCGCTCCTGGAATTCGACGGCCGCTACCACGGCAGCACCACCGCGGGGCAGTGGCTGGACCGGATCGTCGCCCACGGCCTCGGCGTACGCAGCAAAGTGACGCTCACCCTCACCGAGGAGGGCCTGGACGCCGACCGCGTCGGCGCCCCCGGCTTCTTCGTCCCCGCCGCCGCCCTGCGCGGCGCCCGCCTCGACAAGGGCATCGCGGGCAAGGTCCTCACCGAAGGCGGCCTGCTGGTCGTCACCTGGGAGCACGGCGGCACCCTCATCGACTCCGGCTTCCGCGCCGACCACGCCGCGCAGCACCCGGCCTGGGTCGCGGAGATCAACCGCGTCAGCGGCGGCGAGGACGCCCCCGGCCGACGGGCGGCGGACGTCGCCTTCGCGGACCACACACCGGGCGTCGGCCCGGCCGAACAACAGGCAAAGAAGGAAGGCGCACAATGACGACCTCCGTCCGGGCGGCCACCGCACCCGCCGTACTCGTCCTGGAGGACGGCCGCACCTTCCGCGGCCGTGCCTACGGGGCGGTGGGGGAGACCTTCGGCGAGGCCGTCTTCTCCACCGGTATGACCGGCTACCAGGAAACGCTCACCGACCCCTCGTACCACCGCCAGGTCGTCGTCATGACCGCCCCGCACGTCGGCAACACCGGCGTCAACGACGAGGACGCCGAGTCGTCCCGCATCTGGGTGTCCGGCTACGTCGTACGCGACCCCGCCCGCACCCCGTCCAACTGGCGCTCGCGGCGCTCGCTCGACGAGGAGCTGACCACCCAGGGCGTGGTCGGCATCAGCGGCATCGACACCCGCGCCCTCACCCGCCACCTGCGCGAACGCGGCGCCATGCGGGTCGGCATCTTCTCCGGCGAGGCACTGGCCGACGACGGCACGCTGCTCGCCAGGGTCCGGCAGGCCCCCGAGATGACCGGCGCCGACCTGTCCGCCGAGGTCGCCACCCGGCAGACCTACGTCGTCCCGGCGATCGGGGAGAAGCGCTTCACCGTCGCCGCCCTCGACCTCGGCATCAAGGGCATGACCCCGCACCGGATGGCCGAGCGCGGCATCGAGGTGCACGTCCTGCCCGCGAACGCGAGTGTCGAGGACGTCTACGCGGTCGCGCCCGACGGCGTCTTCCTGTCCAACGGCCCCGGCGACCCGGCCACCGCCGACCTCACCGTCATCCAGGCCGTCCTGGAGCGCGGGACCCCGCTGTTCGGCATCTGCTTCGGCAACCAGCTCCTCGGCCGGGCGCTCGGCTTCGGCACGTACAAGCTCAAGTACGGCCACCGCGGCATCAACCAGCCGGTGCAGGACCGCGGCACCGGCAAGGTCGAGGTCACCGCGCACAACCACGGCTTCGCCGTGGACGCGCCGCGCGACCGGGTCAGCGACACCCCGTACGGCCGCGCCGAGGTCAGCCATGTCTGCCTCAACGACGACGTGGTGGAGGGTCTGCGGCTGCTCGACCGGCCCGCCTTCAGCGTCCAGTACCACCCGGAGGCGGCGGCGGGACCGCACGACGCCGCCTACCTGTTCGACCGCTTCGTTTCCCTGATGGAGGGCCAGCGTGCCTAAGCGCACCGATATCCAGTCCGTCCTGGTCATCGGCTCCGGCCCGATCGTCATCGGCCAGGCCGCCGAGTTCGACTACTCAGGCACCCAGGCGTGCCGGGTCCTCAAGTCCGAGGGCCTGCGGGTCATCCTCGTCAACTCCAACCCCGCCACGATCATGACCGACCCGGAGATCGCCGACGCCACGTACGTCGAGCCGATCACCCCGGAATTCGTCGAGAAGATCATCGCCAAGGAGCGCCCCGACGCGCTGCTGCCCACCCTCGGCGGCCAGACCGCGCTCAACACCGCGATCTCGCTGCACGACAACGGCGTCCTCACCAAGTACGGCGTCGAGCTGATCGGCGCCAACGTCGAGGCGATCAACAAGGGCGAGGACCGCGACCTGTTCAAGGGCGTCGTCGAGGCCGTCAAGGCGAAGATCGGCTACGGCGACTCCGCCCGCTCGGTGATCTGCCACACCATGGACGACGTGCTCGCGGGCGTCGACACCCTCGGCGGCTACCCCGTCGTCGTCCGCCCCTCCTTCACCATGGGCGGCGCGGGCTCCGGCTTCGCGCACGACGAGGACGAACTGCGCCGCATCGCAGGGCAGGGCCTGACCCTCTCGCCGACCACCGAGGTGCTCCTGGAGGAGTCCATCCTCGGCTGGAAGGAGTACGAGCTGGAGCTGATGCGCGACAAGCACGACAACGTCGTGGTCGTCTGCTCCATCGAGAACTTCGACCCGATGGGCGTGCACACCGGCGACTCCATCACCGTCGCGCCCGCGATGACCCTCACCGACCGCGAGTACCAGATCCTGCGGGACATCGGCATCGCCGTCATCCGCGAGGTCGGCGTCGACACCGGCGGCTGCAACATCCAGTTCGCGGTCAACCCCGAGGACGGCCGGGTCATCGTCATCGAGATGAACCCGCGCGTCTCCCGCTCCTCCGCGCTCGCCTCCAAGGCCACCGGCTTCCCGATCGCGAAGATCGCCGCCCGCCTGGCCGTCGGCTACACGCTCGACGAGATCCCCAACGACATCACCGAGAAGACCCCCGCGTCCTTCGAACCGACGCTGGACTACGTCGTCGTCAAGGTGCCGCGCTTCGCCTTCGAGAAGTTCCCGGCCGCCGACGCCACCCTCACCACCACCATGAAGTCGGTCGGCGAGGCCATGGCCATCGGCCGCAACTTCACCGAGGCGCTCAACAAGGCGCTGCGCTCGCTGGAGAAGAAGGGCTCGCAGTTCGACTTCGTGACCCCGGTCTCCGCCGCGGACAAGGAAGCGCTGCTGGCCACCGCCGCCGTCCCCACCGACGGCCGGATCAACACCGTCATGACCGCGATCCGCGCCGGGGCCACCCCGGAAGAGGTCTTCGACGCCACGAAGATCGACCCCTGGTTCGTGGACCAGCTCTTCCTGATCCACGAGTACGCCGTCGAACTGGCCGCGGCCGACCGCCTCGACCCCGAACTGCTCGCCGACGCCAAGCGGCACGGCTTCTCCGACGCCCAGATCGCCGGCATCCGCTCGCTGCGCGAGGACGTCGTCCGCGAGGTCAGGCACGCGCTCGGCATCCGCCCGGTCTACAAGACCGTCGACACCTGCGCCGCCGAATTCGCCGCCGACACCCCGTACTTCTACTCGTCCTACGACGAGGAGAGCGAGGTCGCGCCGCGCGAGAAGGCCGCCGTGATCATCCTCGGCTCCGGGCCCAACCGGATCGGCCAGGGCATCGAGTTCGACTACTCCTGCGTCCACGCCTCCTTCGCGCTGCACGACGCCGGGTACGAGACCGTGATGGTCAACTGCAACCCGGAGACCGTCTCCACCGACTACGACACCTCCGACCGGCTCTACTTCGAGCCGCTCACCCTGGAGGACGTCCTGGAGATCGTGCACGCCGAAACGCTCGCGGGCCCGGTCGCCGGTGTCATCGTGCAGCTCGGCGGCCAGACCCCGCTCGGCCTGGCGCAGGCCCTCAAGGACAACGGGGTGCCGGTCGTCGGCACCTCGCCCGAGGCGATCCACCTCGCCGAGGACCGCGGCGCCTTCGGCCGCGTGCTGGCCGCCGCCGGACTGCCCGCGCCCAAGCACGGCACCGCCGTCACCTTCGACGGCGCCAAGGCCATCGCCGACGAGATCGGCTACCCGGTGCTCGTCCGCCCCTCGTACGTGCTCGGCGGGCGCGGCATGGAGATCGTCTACGACGAGACCCGGCTCGCCTCCTACATCGCCGAGTCCACCGAGATCAGCCCCGACCGCCCCGTGCTCGTCGACCGCTTCCTCGACGACGCCATCGAGATCGACGTGGACGCGCTCTACGACGGCCACGAGCTGTACCTCGGCGGCGTCATGGAGCACATCGAGGAAGCCGGCATCCACTCCGGCGACTCCGCGTGCGCCCTGCCGCCGATCACGCTCGGCGGCCACGACATCAAGCGGCTGCGCGCCTCCACCGAGGCCATCGCCGCCGGAGTCGGCGTACGCGGCCTGATCAACATCCAGTTCGCGCTCGCCGGGGACATCCTCTACGTACTGGAGGCCAACCCGCGCGCCTCCCGTACCGTCCCCTTCACCTCCAAGGCGACCGCGGTGCCGCTGGCCAAGGCCGCCGCGCGGATCTCGCTCGGCGCCACCGTCGCGGAACTGCGCGCCGAGGGCCTGCTGCCGACGACGGGCGACGGCGGCACCCTGCCGCTGGACGCGCCGATCTCCGTCAAGGAAGCGGTGCTGCCCTGGTCGCGGTTCCGCGACATGCAGGGCCGGGGCGTCGACACCATCCTCGGCCCGGAGATGCGCTCCACCGGCGAGGTCATGGGCATCGACGCGGTCTTCGGCACCGCGTACGCCAAGTCGCAGGCCGGGGCGTACGGCGCGCTGCCCACCAAGGGCCGCGCCTTCATCTCGGTCGCCAACCGCGACAAGCGCGCGCTGATCTTCCCGGCCCGCGCGCTGATCGAGCACGGCTTCGAACTGCTGGCCACCTCGGGCACCGCGGAAGTCCTGCGGCGCAACGGCATCGAGGCGCGGGTCGTGCGCAAGCAGAGCGAGGGCGTGGGGCCCGAGGGCGAGCCGACCGTGGTCACCCTCATCCACGAGGGCGAGGTCGACCTCATCGTCAACACCCCCTTCGGCACCGGCGGACGCCTCGACGGCTACGACATCCGCACCGCCGCCGTCGCCCGCGGCATCCCCTGCCTGACCACGGTCCAGGCGCTCGCCGCGGCCGTCCAGGGCATCGACGCCTTGACGCGCGGCGACATCGGGGTGCGCTCCTTGCAGGAGCACGCGCGGCATCTGATCGCGGCGCGCGAGGGGTGAGCTGCGGCCCGGCGCCCGCTGTGCGCGCAGTTCCCCGCGCCCCTTCCGGGGCGCATCCCCCTCCGAGGAGATGACCGCTACACGATGTACCACCTCTTCTTCCGGCTCTTCTTCCGGCGCATGGACGCCGAGAGCGCCCATCACCTGGCCTTCCGGTGGATCCGGCTGGTGGCGCGGATCCCCGTCCTGCGCACCTTCGTCGCGGCGGCGCTCGCGCCGCGCTACGCGTCGCTGCGTACCGAGGCCCTGGGCCTGCGGATGCACGGCCCGTTCGGGCTGGCGGCCGGGTTCGACAAGAACGCGGTCGCCATCGACGCGATGGCCATGCTCGGCTTCGACCACGTCGAGATCGGCACGGTCACCGCGCAGGGCCAGTCCGGCAATCCGCGGCCCCGGCTGTTCCGGCTGGTCGCCGACAGCGCGCTGATCAACCGGATGGGCTTCAACAACGACGGGTCCGCCGCCGTCGCGGACCGGCTCGCCGCCCGGCGACCGGTCTTCCGTACCACCGTCGGCGTCAACATCGGCAAGACCAAGACGGTCCCGGAGGAGGCGGCGGCGGGCGACTACGTGACGTCCACCGAGCGGCTGGCCGCGCACGCCGACTACCTGGTGGTCAACGTGTCCTCGCCGAACACGCCGGGACTGCGCAATCTCCAGGCGACCGCCGCCCTGCGCCCGCTGCTGGCGGCGGTACGCGAGGCCGCCGACCGTACGGTGACCGACCGCCGCGTGCCGCTGCTGGTCAAGATCGCGCCCGACCTGGCGGACGAGGACGTGGACGCCGTCGCCGACCTCGCCGTGGAACTGGGCCTCGACGGCATCATCGCCACCAACACCACCATCGCCAGGGACGGCCTCGGCCTGGCGTCCGACCCCCGGCTGACCGCGGAGACCGGCGGGCTGTCCGGCGCGCCGCTGGGCGACCGCTCCCTGGAGGTGCTGCGCAGGCTGTACGCGCGGGTCGGCGACCGGATCACGCTGGTCGGCGTCGGCGGCATCCGCGACGCGGAGGACGCCTGGCAGCGGATTCTCGCGGGCGCCACCCTGGTGCAGGGCTACAGCGCCTTCATCTACCAGGGCCCCTTCTGGATGCGCGCGGTCCACAAGGGCCTGGCCGCCCGCCTGGCCACCAGCCCGTACGCCACGCTCGCCGACGCCGTCGGCGCCGACACACGGAAGGTGCCGGTATGACCCCGACCCCGCCGCAGGTGGAACTCGAACCCTTCGGCGCGCGGCTGCGCCGGGCCATGGACACCCGCGGACAGCTCTGCGTCGGCATCGACCCGCACGCCGCGCTGCTCACCGCGTGGGGTCTCAACGACGACGTGGCCGGTCTCGAACGCTTCACGATGACCGTGGTCGAGGCGCTGGCCGACCGTACGGCGGTCCTCAAACCGCAGTCGGCGTTCTTCGAGCGCTTCGGCTCGCGCGGTATCGCCGTACTGGAGCGGGCGGTCGCCGAGGCGCGGGCCGCGGGCGTCCTGGTGCTGATGGACGCCAAGCGCGGCGACATCGGCTCGACGATGGCCGCGTACGCCGCCACGTATCTGGACAAGGACTCGCCGCTGTTCTCCGACGCGGTCACGGTCAGCCCCTATCTCGGCTTCGAGTCGCTGCGGCCCGCGCTGGACGCGGCGCGGATCTCGGGGTCCGGGGTCTTCGTCCTCGCCCTGACCTCCAACCCGGAGGGCGCGGAGGTGCAGCGGGCGACGGCGGCGGGCGGCGCGTCCGTCGCGCAGGTGATGCTCGACCACATGGCGGCCGAGAACGCGGGTGTGACGCCGCTGGGTTCGGTCGGCGCGGTGGTCGGCGCGACGCTGTCGGAGGCGGGCGCGGATCTCGACATCAACGGGCCGCTGCTGGCGCCCGGCATCGGGGCGCAGGGCGCCACGCCCGCGGGACTGCCGGCGCTGTTCGGCTCCGCGGTGGCCAATGTGGTGCCCAGCGTCAGCCGGGACGTGCTGCGGCACGGACCCGACGCGGCGGGACTGCGCGAGGCGGCGGCGCGCTTCACCGACGAGGTGCGCGCGGCGGTCTCGGGCGGGTAGCCGTACCGGTCGGGGGTAGGCGGCCCAACGACGGTGCGCGGCAGGGGAGTCCGGGTCCTCCGGGGCCCGGACGGACCCCAAAACGTTGCCCCGGTCGCGCCCCTGATGGGGCCGGTCGCGCGCTGTTTAAACGTCAAAAAGAAGGTTCAGATTCAACCACCGAACGAATTGACGCAGAAACCTGTTCCGCTTTGCCCCAAATATCCCGCTGGATCGAGTCTGACCAGGACTTTTCGTCTGTTCTCGCTGACTTGAGCCGTTCGGACCGCTAGTCTCCGACAGGAGCGGCGACGTTCACTCGCGTCGCTTCTCGCCCCGTAAACGCGGGGGGAGTGTGCTCCACCACACGGTCCATATCCGATTGCTCTACATCCGAGGTGACGTAGGCGTGGCTCTTCCGCCCCTTACCCCTGAACAGCGCGCTGCCGCGCTCGAAAAGGCCGCCGCGGCTCGCCGGGAGCGCGCCGAGGTCAAGAACCGGCTCAAGCACTCCGGCGCCTCTCTGCACGAGGTCATCAAGCAGGGCCAGGAGAACGACGTCATCGGCAAGATGAAGGTCTCCGCTCTCCTGGAGTCCCTGCCCGGCGTCGGCAAGGTGCGCGCCAAGCAGATCATGGAGCGGCTCGGGATCTCCGAGAGCCGGCGCGTCCGTGGTCTGGGCTCGAACCAGATCGCGTCCCTGGAGCGCGAGTTCGGCGGCGCCTCCGCCTGACGGTCCGCGTGCCCCCGGCAAGCTTTGCCCCGCCGCGGCACCAGCACCTCCGGGAACCAGGGATAATCGCTCCATGAGTTCTACAGTCTCCCGGGGGGCGGCCCGCCCCCTCGCTTCGCAGGGGGCCACTCCGGCCCCCCCGGACAGACACCCGCGACTGACCGTGCTCTCCGGCCCCTCAGGGGTCGGCAAGAGCACGGTCGTCGCCCACCTGCGCACGGTGCACCCCGACGTCTGGCTGTCGGTCTCCGCCACCACGCGCAAGCCGCGCCCCGGCGAGCAGCACGGTGTCCAGTACTACTTCGTGGACGACGACGAGTTCGACAAGCTCGTCGCCAACGGCGAACTGCTGGAGTGGGCCGAATTCGCCGGGAACCGCTACGGCACGCCCCGCGCGGCCGTGCTCGACAAGCTCGGCGCGGGCGAGCCCGTGCTGCTGGAGATCGACCTCCAGGGCGCCCGGCTGGTCCGCGAGTCGATGCCCGAGGCGCGCCTGGTCTTCCTCGCGCCGCCGAGCTGGGAGGAACTGGTCCGCCGCCTCACCGGGCGCGGCACCGAATCGCCCGAGGTGATCGAGGAACGGCTGAGCGCGGCCAAGGTCGAACTGGCCGCCGAGGCCGAGTTCGACGTGACCCTTGTCAACACCTCGGTCGAGGCTGTAGCGCGTGAGCTGCTAGCCTTGATGCAGATTGACTGAGCTGACTCAGTCTTTTCCGTTTTCCATCAGTAGTAGGGGTAGGTAGAGCGTGTCCTCTTCCATCACCACGCCCGAGGGCATCATCAATCCTCCGATTGACGAGCTGCTCGAAGCCACCGATTCGAAGTACAGCCTGGTGATCTACGCCGCCAAGCGCGCGCGCCAGATCAACGCGTACTACTCCCAGCTCGGTGAGGGCCTGCTGGAGTACGTCGGCCCGCTCGTGGACACCCACGTGCACGAGAAGCCGCTCTCCATCGCGCTGCGCGAGATCAACGCGGGTCTGCTGACCTCCGAAGCGGTCGAGGCACCCGCGCACTGACGCCAGCACACATCCACACGCGTTTCAGCACGGGCCCGGCGGAGCGACCGCCGGGCCCGTGGTGTGTCATGGGACGTGTCAGGTGACCCGCGCGGAACGGGTCGCGGGACAGGTCGCAGGACGGTTCGGACGACGGATCTCGGGTCGGGAGACACGATGGCGAAACCACAGGTCGTGCTGGGTGTGAGCGGCGGCATCGCCGCCTACAAGGCGTGCGAGCTGCTGCGGCGGCTCACCGAGTCGGGGCACGGCGTGCGGGTGGTGCCCACCGAGTCCGCGCTGCACTTCGTCGGCGAGGCCACCTGGTCGGCGCTGTCCGGCAACCCGGTCTCCACCCGCGTCTGGGACGACGTCCACGAGGTCCCGCACGTACGGATCGGCCAGCACGCCGACCTCGTCGTGGTCGCCCCCGCCACCGCCGACCTGCTCGCCAAGGCCGCCCACGGCCTCGCCGACGACCTGCTCACCAACACCCTGCTGACCGCCCGCTGCCCGGTGGTCTTCGCCCCCGCGATGCACACCGAGATGTGGGAGCACCCGGCCACCCGGGAGAACGTCGCCACCCTGCGGCGCCGGGGCTGCGTCGTCATCGAACCCGCCGTCGGCAGGCTGACCGGCGTCGACACCGGCAAGGGACGGCTGCCCGACCCCGCCGAGATCTACGAGGTCTGCCGCCGCGTGCTGCGCCGGGGACCCGCCGAGCGGGACCTGGCCGGACGCCATGTGGTGATCAGCGCGGGCGGTACCCGCGAACCCCTCGACCCGGTCCGCTACCTCGGCAACCGCTCCTCCGGCAAGCAGGGCTACGCGCTGGCCCGTACCGCCGTGGCGCGCGGCGCCCGGGTCACCCTCCTCGCGGCCAACACCGGGCTCCCCGACCCGGCCGGCGCCGACGTCGTCACCGTCGGCACCGCGGAACAGCTCAGGGAAGCGGTGCTCAAGGCCGCCGCCGACGCCGACGTGGTGGTGATGGCCGCCGCCGTCGCGGACTTCCGCCCCGCGCGGTACGCGGCGGGCAAGATCAAGAAGAAGGACGACCAGGAGCCCGCGCCGATCACCCTGGTCCGCAACGCCGACATCCTCGCCGAGATCTCCGCGCACCGCGCCCGGCCGGGACAGCTCGTCGTCGGCTTCGCCGCCGAGACCGACGACGTCCTCGTCAACGGACGCGCCAAGCTCACCCGAAAGGGTTGTGATCTGCTCGTCGTCAACGAAGTGGGTGACGGCAAGGCGTTCGGCACCGAGGAGAACGAGGCTGTGGTACTGGGCGCCGACGGCAGCGAGACCCCCGTACCGTACGGGCCCAAGGAGGATCTCGCGGACCGGGTGTGGGATCTTGTCGGCGCGAGATTGCCGGAAAGCGACACTCGGGTGGACGCGTGATGACGCGTTCCGCCACGAATCCAAAGGTCGAGATGCCGTGTCACGTCCGCGGCGGCGGACTATAAGCTTGCAGTGGAGTGCCGGGCGCAGCCCTGCGCACTCCGCCCAGATTCAGCCAGCAGCCGCTGCAACCCCAGGGAGCGATGTGTCCCGCCGCCTGTTCACCTCGGAGTCCGTCACCGAGGGACACCCAGACAAGATCGCTGACCAGATCAGCGACACCATCCTCGACGCCCTCCTCAAGGCCGACCCGCACTCCCGGGTCGCCGTCGAGACGCTGATCACCACCGGTCAGGTGCATATCGCGGGCGAGGTCACGACCACCGCCTACGCCGATATCGCCACCCTGGTGCGCAACAAGATCCTGGAGATCGGCTACGACTCCTCCAAGAAGGGCTTCGACGGCGCCTCCTGCGGCGTCTCGGTGTCCATCGGCGCGCAGTCCCCTGACATCGCACAGGGTGTCGACACCGCGTACGAGAAGCGCGTCGCGGGTTCCGCCGCGACCGACGACGACCTGAACAAGCAGGGCGCGGGCGACCAGGGCCTGATGTTCGGCTACGCGTCCGACGAGACGCCCGAGCTGATGCCGCTGCCGATCACGCTCGCCCACCGCCTGTCCAGGCGGCTGACCGAGGTCCGCAAGAACGGCCAGATCCCGTACCTGCGCCCGGACGGCAAGACCCAGGTCACCATCGAGTACGACGGCGACAAGGCCGTCCGCCTCGACACCGTCGTGGTCTCCTCGCAGCACGCCTCCGACATCGACCTGGAGTCGCTGCTCGCGCCCGACATCCGGGAATTCGTCGTCGAGGTCGAGCTGAAGGCCCTGCTCGACGACGGCATCAAGCTCGACACCGACGGCTACAAGCTGCTGGTCAACCCCACCGGCCGCTTCGAGATCGGCGGCCCCATGGGTGACGCCGGGCTCACCGGCCGCAAGATCATCATCGACACCTACGGCGGCATGGCCCGCCACGGCGGCGGCGCCTTCTCGGGCAAGGACCCGTCCAAGGTCGACCGCTCCGCCGCCTACGCCATGCGCTGGGTCGCCAAGAACGTCGTCGCCGCCGGGCTCGCCGCGCGCTGCGAGGTCCAGGTCGCCTACGCCATCGGCAAGGCCGAGCCCGTCGGTCTCTTCGTCGAGACCTTCGGCACCGCGAGCGTCGACGTCGAGAAGATCGAGCAGGCCATCAGCCAGGTCTTCGACCTGCGGCCCGCCGCGATCATCCGCGACCTCGACCTGCTCCGCCCGATCTACGCCCAGACCGCCGCCTACGGCCACTTCGGCCGCGAGCTGGAGGACTTCACCTGGGAGCGGACGGACCGCGTCGACGCCCTGCGCGCGGCCGCCGGGCTCTAAGTCCGTACGGCGCCCCCGCCCCGGTATGGGGGCGCCGTCTCGCGGCGGCGCGAGTGTGTCCGAGGGGTCTGTAAGAATCGCAAGGTGAGCAGCGAGAACGGTCAGGACGCCGAGCCCCCCGCAGGGGAGCAGCTCGCGCTCATTCGGGAGACCGTCAAGAAGGCGAAGGAGCCCAAGGCCAAGCCGCGCACATGGCGCGGGGCGGCCCTCGCCGAAGGGCTGCCGGTGGCACGGGTGCTGGTCGACAAGGGGCTGCTGCACCTGGACCAGTTCTTCGACTACGCGGTGCCGGCGGCCATGGACGAGGAGGCCAGACCCGGCGTACGGGTCAGGGTCCGCTTCGGGGCGCGCGTGGTGAAGGGCAGGAGAGAAGGCGGCTCGCTGCACGACGGCTTCATCGTCGAACGGCGGGCCGAGAGCGACTTCCGCGGCCCCCTCGCCCCGCTCGCGCAGGTGCTGTCGACCGAGCAGGTGCTGACCCCGCCGCTGCTGAAGCTGTGCCGCCAGGTCGCTGACCGGTACGCCGGAGCGCTCGCCGACGTCGTCCAGCTCGCCGTACCGCCCAGGATGGCCCGCGCCGAGCGCGACCCGTCACCGGGACCGCTGCCGGACCCGGCGGCGCCGGAGCCGGGGAGCTGGCAGCGGTACGCGACGGGCCCCGCGTACCTCCAGGCGCTGGCCCGCGGCGACACGCCCCGCGCGGTCTGGCTCGCGCTGCCCGGACCGCACTGGCCGCGCGAACTGGCGGTGGCCGTCGCCACCACCCTCGCCTCTGGCCGCGGCGCCCTGGCCGTACTGCCCGACGGCCGGTCCGCCGCCCGGGTCGACGCGGCGCTGACCGAACTGCTCGGCGAGGGCCGCCACGTCCTGCTCACCGCCGACGCGGGCCCCGAGGAGCGGTACCGGCGGTGGCTGGCCGTCAGCCGCGGCACGGTACGGGCCGTCGTCGGCACCCGCGCCGCGATGTTCGCGCCCGTCACCGACCTCGGCCTCGTCGCGCTCTGGGACGACGGCGACTCCAGCCACGCCGAGCCGCACGCCCCGCAGCCGCACGCCCGTGACGTCCTGCTGCTGCGCGCCGCCGAGGAACGGACCGCGTTCCTGCTCGGCGGCCTCACCAGCACCGTCGAGGCGGCCCAGCTCGTGGACAGCGGCTGGGCGCTGCCGCTGGCGGCCGGCCGGGACGAGGTACGGGCGGCGGCGCCGCTGATCCGCACGGTCGGCGACGGCGACCAGGCCAGGGACGAGGCCGCGCGCGCCGCCCGGCTGCCGTCGATCGCCTGGCAGGTCACGCGGGAGGCGCTGGCGCGCGGCCCGGTCCTCGTCCAGGTGCCGCGCCGCGGCTACGTACCCCGGCTCGCCTGCGACAACTGCCGCGAACCCGCCCGGTGCACCGCCTGCGCCGGGCCGCTCGAAGTCCGCGAGCAGGGCGGCACCCCGCACTGCGGCTGGTGCGGGCGGCCCGCCGCCGACTGGCACTGTCCCGAATGCGGCGGCTTCCGGCTGCGCGCCCAGATCGTGGGCGCGCGGCGCACGGCCGAGGAACTGGGGCGCGCCTTCCCCAAAGTGCCGGTACGCACCTCGGGGCGCGACACCGTCCTCGCCTCGGTCGGCGCGGCCCCCGCGCTGGTCATCGCCACCCCCGGCGCCGAACCCGTCGCCGACACCGGCTACGCGGCGGCCCTGCTGCTCGACGGCTGGGCGCTGCTGAACCGGCCCGACCTGCGCGCCGGGGAGGAGGCGCTCCGGCGCTGGGCGCACGCCGCCGCCCTCGTACGGCCCGCGGGCGAGGGCGGCACCGTCGTCATCCTCGGCGAGCCGACCCTGCGGCCCGTCCAGGCCCTCGTCCGCTGGGACCCCGCCGGGCACGCCCTGCGCGAGCTGGCCGAACGCGCCGAGCTGCGCTTTCCGCCGGTCTCCCGGATGGCCTCGGTCGTCGGGCCCCCGGCCGCCGTGGTCGACCTCCTCGACACCTTGCGGCTCCCGCCGGGTACCGACCAGCTCGGGCCCGTGCCCCTGCCCGTCCCCACGTCCGGCCCCGGCCGCACCCGCCGCCACGGAGAGCCGCCGCCCGGCGAGCAGTGGGAACGGCTTCTGCTCCGCGTGCCCCCCGGCACCGGCTCCGCCCTCGCCGCCGCCCTCAAAGAGGCCCAGATCGCTCGCGCCACCCGTGGCGCCTCCGACCCGGTCCACGTCCGCATGGACCCCCCCAACATCGGCTGACCAGCTCCGCCGGGGGTTCCCCACGTTCCCGGTGACCCGGTTGACCGCCCCGAACGGCCCCTGTCCCGCGACGGGCTCGTCGTACCTCGTCGCGCAGGTTCCCCGCGCCCCTGGAGGGGGCTGTACCTGTCGTCTGCGCACGACGGCTCGTCGTGGCTTGTCGCGCAGGTTCCCCGCGCCCCTGGAGGGGGCTGTACCTGTCGTCTGCGCACGACGGCTCGTCGTGGCTTGTCGCGCAGTTCCCCGCGCCCCTGACGGGGCTCTCGGCCGCGTGGAGTGAGCGCACGTGGTCGTGCACGTGGTGGTGGCGCCGGTCTTTTGAGGGGCGCGGGGAACTGCGCGACGAGCCACGACGGACCGTCGTGGGAAGCGGACCGTGTGTCCCAGGGCCCTGGGGGGAGGGTGGGGGAAGGCACGGCAAGCCGCGACGGGCCCTCGTGGGGGAAAAGGGGGCAAGCCCCCTCCCGGAAGCGCGCCGCAGGCGCGCGGTGCCCGACCTGTCGGCGTGGCGGGCGGCGGCGGGACTACGGCGCGGAGGAGGGAGGGGGGAGGGGACGGCGTCAGCCGTTGCGCGGCCCGGGGAAGGACGTGACGGCGTCCTCACGGTCGTCGCGTGGCTCACGCGCTTCCAGTGCCCCCAGCGGAAGCGGGCCCGGCGGAAGCGCCCCCGGCATGGAACGGGCGGCGGGGACGGAGGCGAGGGGCGCGGGGCTGCCGGTCACCACCCCGTGCCCGGAGGCGGCCTGCTCGTCGGGTCCGGGAGGTGCGCTGCGGCGCCCGCCGTACCGGCGGTGCACCGCCTGTTTGGTCACGCCGAGCGCGGAGCCGACGGCGTCCCAGGAGAACCCCAGGGAGCGGTCGAACTCCACGGCCGCGGTGACCAGGGTCTCCACGCTGTCGCGCAGCTCCTGAGCGAGCCGGACGGTCGGGGCGGGCGCGCGGCCGTACACGACGAATCCGGCGGTGGGGCCGCTGCGGCGCGGCCGGTAGACGTTGCCCAACTGGGCGGTCAGGGTCCGCAGCGCGTCCACTTGGCGGCGGACCCTTTCGATGTCCCGCACCAGCAGGTGCAGGCTGGCCCGTGCCTGGGCGTCAGGGGTTGCGTGGTCGGGCATCAACAAGCCTCTCCAACCGGCGGTTACTTAAGGAATGGGCCGTGTGCATTGACCCGAATTCGGGCAAACTCTCTTGACCAACGCGCCAGCCGCCCATGGAGTCACGCAGCAAGGGGCGCAGCCCACCCCTCGGGGGGCGCGCGGCCGGGCGCGCACCCCCGCCACGGCGGGCCGAACGCGCCTCTAGAATTGACCCCTGCCCCGTCCCCGGGGCGGTCAGGACGGCCGGCACCCGGCGTCCGGAGCCGCCGCCGTACGCCCGTTCCAGGAGACCGCCGCCGTGTCCGTCAAGCCCATCCGCCTCTTCGGTGACCCGGTGCTGCGCATGACGGCGCAGCCGGTCACGACCTTCGACAAGGAACTGCGCACGCTCGTACAGGACTTGACCGACACCATGCGGGACGCGCCGGGCGCGGGCCTGGCCGCGCCGCAACTGGGCGTCTCCCTGCGGGTGTTCACCTACTTCGTCGAGGGCGAGCTGGGCCACCTGATCAACCCGGAGCTGACGCTCAGCGAGGACGAGCAGGACGGTCCCGAGGGCTGCCTGTCGCTGCCTGGCCTGACGTACGACTGCAAGCGCGCGTACGGCGTCGTCGCCAAGGGCCGCAACATGTACGGCGACCCGGTCACGATCGAGGGCACGCAGCGGCTCGCCCGCTGCATCCAGCACGAGACGGACCACCTGGACGGGGTCATCTTCATCGACCGGCTCGACACCGAGCAGCGCAAGGCCGCGCTCAAGGCGATCCGCGAGGCGACCGAGGGCCCGGACGGCATCTGGCGGGTGCCGGGCGAGAACGGCGTGCCGCAGGTGAAGATCTCGCCGCACGACACCTTCGGGCGCGGGCAGTGACGCCCGCCCCCTGACGGCGGCGAGCCGTCACGCCGTCGCGCCGTCAGGCCGAAAAGCCCGCCCGTGAACCACCATCGAGAGGCACACCCCGCACGATGAGGCTCGTCTTCGCCGGCACCCCCGAGGTCGCCGTACCCGCACTGGACGCACTGCTGGCCTCCGACCGGCACGAGGTCGTCGCCGTCGTGACCCGGCCCGACGCGACGGCCGGGCGCGGCCGCAAGCTGCTGGCCAGCCCCGTCGCCGAGCGGGCCGCCGAGGCCGGCGTCGAAATCCTCAAGCCCGCGCGCCCCCGCGACGAGGACTTCCTCGCACGGCTGCGGGAGATCGCCCCCGACGCCTGCCCGGTCGTCGCCTACGGCGCGCTGCTGCCCAAGGCCGCGCTCGACATCCCCGCGCACGGCTGGATCAATCTGCACTTCTCGCTGCTGCCCGCCTGGCGCGGCGCCGCGCCCGTGCAGCACGCGGTCATGGCAGGTGACGAGGTCACCGGCGCGTCCACCTTCCTCATCGAGCAGGGGCTCGACTCCGGGCCCGTCTACGGCGTCCTCACCGAGGAGATCGGCCCGACCGACACCAGCGGCGACCTGCTCACCCGGCTCGGCCGCAGCGGCGCCGGGCTGCTCGTCGCCACCATGGACGGCATCGAGGACGGCCGCCTCGTCGCCCGGCCCCAGCCCGCCGACGGGGTCACCCTCGCGCCCAAGATCACCGTCGAGGACGCCGCCGTCGACTGGACGGCGCCCGCGCTCCGCGTCGACCGCCTCATCCGGGGGTGCACCCCCGCGCCCGGCGCCTGGACCCTGACCTCCGGCGAACGCCTCAAGCTCGGGCCCGTCCGGCCCCAGCCCGACCGCGTCGACCTCGCCCCCGGCGAGCTGAGTGTCGCCAAGAACGCCGTGTACGTCGGGACGGGGAGCCACGCCGTACTCCTCGGAGAGGTGCAGCCGCAGGGCAAGAAGCGGATGGCCGCCGCCGACTGGGCCCGGGGCGCCCGCATCCCGTCCGGCTCCCGCCTCGGGGCCTAGGGCGGACCGGCCCTAGGGCCTGTCCGCAGGGCAGAAGTACGCCCCGCGCCGCAGGCGCTTAGGGTGGACGGCGACCGACCTTCGTAAAAATCGGAGCACCTTCACACGTGAACGACCAGCCGCGCCGCCGCCCGCAGGGCAAGCCGTACCGCCGACCCCAGCATGACCCCGTCAGAATCCTGGCGTTCGAGGCGCTGCGGGCGGTGGGGGAGCGGGACGCGTACGCGAATCTGGTGCTGCCGGGCCTGCTCAAGGCGGCGGAGGCGGAGGCGGTGAAGAAGGGCCGGGAGTTCGACCGGCGGGACGCGGCGCTGGCGACGGAGCTGGTGTACGGGACGCTGCGGCGGCAGGGAACGTACGACACGGTGATCGCGGCCTGCGTGGACCGGCCCTTGCGCGAGGTGGACCCGCCGGTGCTCGACGTGCTGGCGCTGGGCACCCACCAGCTGCTCGGGACGCGTATCCCGACGCACGCGGCGGTCTCGGCGAGCGTCGAGCTGGCCCGGGTGGTGCTCGGCGACGGCCGGGCGAAGTTCGTGAACGCGGTGCTGCGGAAGGTCTCCGCGCACGACCTGGACGAGTGGCTCGAACTGGTCGCGCCGCCGTACGACGAGGACCCCGAGGACCACCTGGCCGTCGTGCACTCGCATCCGCGCTGGGTCGTCTCGGCGCTGTGGGACGCGCTCGGCGGCGGCCGGGCCGGGATCGAGGACCTGCTGGCGGCGGACAACGAGCGGCCCGAGGTGACGCTGGTCGCGCGCCCCGGCCGGTCGACCGCGCGCGAGCTGATGGAGTCGCTGCCGCCGGACACGACGGAGCCCGGCCGCTGGTCGCCGTACGCGGTACGGCTGGCCGAGGGCGGTGACCCGGCGGCCGTGGACGCGGTCCGCGAGGGCCGGGCCGGCGTGCAGGACGAGGGCAGCCAACTCGTCGCCGCCGCGCTGGCCGCCGTCCCGCTCGACGGCCGGGACGCCCGCTGGCTCGACGCCTGCGCGGGCCCCGGCGGCAAGGCCGCGCTCCTCGCGGCCCTCGCGGCCCAGCGCGGCGCGGAACTCGTCGCCGCCGAGAAGCAGCCCCACCGCGCCCGCCTCGTGGCCCGCTCCCTGGCGGGCAACCCCGGCCCGTACCAGGTCGTGGTCGCCGACGGCACCCGCCCCGCCTGGGCCGAGGGCTCCTTCGACCGCGTCCTGGTCGACGTGCCCTGCACCGGCCTCGGCGCGCTCCGCCGCCGACCCGAGGCGCGCTGGCGACGGCGCGCCGAAGACGTACCCACCTTCGGCCCCCTCCAGCGCGGCCTGCTCACCGAGGCCCTGCACGCCGTGCGCGTCGGCGGCGTCGTCGGCTACGCGACCTGCTCCCCGCACCTGGCGGAGACCCGCGCCGTCGTGGACGACATCCTCCGCGACGACCGCGCCCCGGCCGCCGAGCGCATCGACGTACGCCCACTGCTGCCCGGTGTCCCCGCCCTCGGCGACGGCCCCGACATCCAGCTCTGGCCGCACCTGCACGGCACGGACGCGATGTACCTCGCCCTCCTGCGCCGTACGGCCTGACCCGCCGGGAGCCGGTCGCCCGCGTTCAGCCGCGCGGGCGAAAAACATCCGGCGGCGATGTCGAGAACCCGCGCACGGCTCCGTCCCCGAGGTGAAGCGCGACCACAATGGGCCGCATCCGCACCGAGGAGAAGCACCATGGCGAAGTATCTGCTGCTCAAGCACTACCGGGGCGCCCCGGCGCCGGTGAACGACGTACCCATGGCGCAGTGGACGCCCG
This sequence comes from Streptomyces sp. NPDC003300, assembly GCF_040610915.1. Taxonomy (NCBI): domain Bacteria; kingdom Bacillati; phylum Actinomycetota; class Actinomycetes; order Kitasatosporales; family Streptomycetaceae; genus Streptomyces; species Streptomyces sp. NPDC003300. Next base: position 46,712 of record NZ_JBEXNE010000037.1, read on the forward strand.
AGGAGATCTCGGCGCACGTGACGTACATGAACGACTTCGCGACCCGCCTCGAGGAGACCGGCGAGTACGTCGACAGCCAAGCGCTCGCCCCCGAGGGGACCTTCGTGCGGTACGACGGGGAGGGCCGTCCGCCGGTCACCGACGGGCCGTTCGCCGAGACCAAGGACGTCATCGCCGGGTGGATGGTGATCGACGTCGACAGCTACGAGCGGGCCCTCGAACTGGCAGGGGAGCTGTCGGCCGCGCCCGGCGCCGGGGGGAAGCCGATCCACGAATGGCTGGAGCTGCGTCCGTTCCTCGGCGCCCACCCCACCGTCACGGGGTGCCCCCACTGATGGACGAGGCTCTGATCAGGAGCCTCACCCCGGCAGTGCTCGCGATCCTCGTCCGGCGCGGAGCCGACTTCGCGGCGGCCGAGGACGCGGTGCAGGACGCACTGGTCGAAGCGGTACGCGTCTGGCCCGACGATCCGCCGCGTGACCCGAAGGGCTGGCTGGTGACGGTGGCCTGGCGGCGGTTCCTCGACGCGACGCGGGCGGACACGGCCCGGCGCAGGCGTGAGGACCGGGTGGACGAGGAACCGGCGAGCGGGCCCGCCTCCGGCGCGGACGACACCCTCCAGCTCTACTTCCTGTGCGCGCACCCGTCGCTGACCGCGTCGTCGGCGGTCGCGCTCACCCTGCGGGCCGTCGGCGGCCTGACCACCCGGCAGATCGCCCAGGCGTATCTGGTGCCCGAGGCGACGATGGCACAGCGCGTCAGCCGGGCCAAACGCACCGTCTCCGGCGTGCGGTTCGACCGGCCGGGCGACGTCGCCACGGTGCTGCGGGTCCTGTACCTGGTCTTCAACGAGGGCTACTCCGGCGATGTCGACCTGTCCGCCGAGGCCGTCCGGCTCACCCGGCAGCTCGCGGCCGTGATCGACCACCCCGAGGTGGCGGGGCTGCTCGCCCTCATGCTGCTGCACCACGCCCGCCGGGCCGCCAGGACCGCGCCCGACGGCAGCCTCGTACCGCTCGCCGAGCAGGACCGCGGACGGTGGGACACCGGGGCGATCGCCGAGGGCGTCGAGATCCTTCAGGCGGCGCTGGCCCGCGACCGGCTGGGCGAGTTCCAGGCCCAGGCCGCCATCGCGGCGCTCCACGCGGACGCGCCGACGGCCGAGGAGACCGACTGGGCGCAGATCGTCGAGTGGTACGACGAACTGGCGGCCCTGACCGACAGCCCGGTCGTCCGCCTCAACCGGGCGGTGGCAATCGGCGAGGCGGACGGCCCCCGCGCCGGTCTCGCGGCGCTCGCCGCCCTCGACGACACGCTGCCCCGCTACACGGCGGTGGCCGCGTATCTCCACGAGCGCGACGGCGACCTGGCGACGGCGGCCCGGCTCTACGCGCAGGCGGCCCCGAAGGCGCCGAACCTCGCCGAGCGCGACCACCTGACCCGGCAGGCGGCCCGGCTCAACACCCGCCGCGAGCGCTGACGCGCCCATGATCCGCCGGACAGGCCCTAACGGCTGTCCGCTGGCTGCTCCCGGTCCTCCTCGCGCGCCTGCGCCGGGTCGGCACGGGGCGAGTCGAGCCTGCTCGGCCACCACACCCGGTGGCCCAGGTCGAGGGTGATCGCGGAGACCAGCACCGAGCGGACGACGAAGGTGTCGAGCAGGACGCCGAAGGCGACCGCGAAGCCGATCTCGGCGAAGCCGACCACCGGGAGCGTGCCGAGCACCGCGAAGGTGCCCGCGAGGACGAGCCCGGCCGAGGTGATCACCCCGCCGGTGGCGGCGAGACCGGTACGGACGCCGTCGCGGGTGCCGCGCCGGACGGTCTCCTCCCGGATGCGGGTCATGAGGAAGATGTTGTAGTCGATGCCCAGCGCCACCAGGAACACGAAGACGAACAGCGGGAACGCCGTGTCCTCGCCCGCGTATCCGAACACGTGCCGGAAGACCAGCGAGCTGACGCCGAGGGCGGCGCCGAAGGACAGCACCACCGTGGCCATCAGCACCAGCGGCGCCACCAGGGCCCGCAGCAGCAGCGCCAGGATCAGCAGGACGACCAGCAGAATCAGCGGGATCAGCAGCTTGTTGTCGCGGCTCGCCGCCTGATTCGTGTCCTTCTGCACCGCCGTCCCGCCGCCGACCAGGGCGTCCGCGCCGGGGACGCGGTGCAGGGTGTCGCGGGCCAGCCGTACGGTCCGCTGGGCGGCCCCGCTGTCCGCGCGGTCGGCGAGAGTGGCCTCCAGGTAGACCCGGCCGTCCCTCTGCGCGGCCACGCCCGGCGGGGTGCCGACCGAGCCGGGCACGACGCCCTGCACCGAGGCCAGCGCCGTACGCACCTCGTCGGCGGCGCCCGCCCGCGCGATCACCACCAGCGGCTGGCCGCCACCGGCCGGGAAGTAGCGGGACTGCACCTTCTGGCCGACCACGGAGTCCGGGGTGTCGGTGAAGCTGTCCGCGCTGGACAGGCCGGTCGCCTTCAGCGAGAAGAGTCCCAGGCCGAGCGCGCCGAGCACGACCACCGTCGTGATCCACACCGACCGCGGCCGGTGGCCGACCGCCGTGCCGATCCGCGACCACACACCGGCCTCGGTCGGCTCCGCGCTGCCCACGTGCGGGATCGCGGGCCAGAACACCCAGCGGCCGAAGATCACCAGCAGGGCGGGGAAGAGCGTGAGCATCGCCAGCAGGGCCACCGCGACACCGATCGCGGCGACGGGGCCGAGCCCGGAGGTCGAGTTCATGTCGGCGGCCAGCAGGCACAGCATGCTCAGCGCCACCGTGGCCGCGCTCGCGATGATCGCGGGGCCCGCCCGGTGCAGGGCGAGCGCCATCGCCTCGTGCCGGTCCTCATGATCGCGCAGCTCTTCGCGGTAGCGGGCGACGAGCAGCAGCGCGTAGTCCGTACCCGCGCCGAACACCAGGACGGTGAGGATGCCCGCGCTCTGGGCGTTGACCACCAGACCTGCGTGCTCGGCGAGGAGGTAGATCACCGCCTCCGACGTGAACAGCGCGCCGATCACGGACAGCACCGGCACGAAGAGCAGGCTCAGGCTGCGGTAGGTGATCAGCAGGATCACGACGACGACGGCGAGGGCCGCGTACAGCAGGGTGCCCTCGATCCCGGCGAAGGCGTCGGCGGAGTCCGCGGAGAAGCCGCCGGGGCCCGTGATGTGCGTCCGGAGCCCGTCGTCGCCCTGCCCGACGGTGGACCTGAGCTGCTCGACCGCGTCCGCGATGGTGCTCCAGCCGCTCGGGTCGATGGTGATCGGCACGATGAGCAGCGCGGCGCGCGGCGCGGTCCGCCGGTCGAGCTGCGGTCCGACCGTACGGCTGCCGACGATGCCGTGCGCGGTCAGCGACTTGACCGAGGCGGCGTCCGCGCCGACCTTCGCCACATCCGCGTCGGTCAGGCCGCCGGGCCGGGAGTACACGACGACCGCGGGCGCGCTCTCCGGCACGAACTGCTTCTGGAGCTCCAGCACTCGGGTGGACTCCGCCTTGCTCGGCAGCCAGCTCGCCGAGTCGTTCTTCTGCGCGTCGGTGAGTTTCTGGGCCAGCGGCGAGACCACCACCAGCACGACGATCCACAGGCCGAGCACGACCCACTTGCTCCGCCGCCCGCAGACGACGTGCGCTATCCGTCCCGCTCCGCCCGCCATGAGTGCCCCCCGGGCCCGCTCGTGGTGTCGTCCCCCCGCCGTCCGACGCGACGCCCTGGGAGCGCCGGACCGTGCCGGAGAGTGATCGGCACCAGCATGGCACTGGCGTTCGTGCCGTGTCCGAGGGTTGGCGGGACCGGTGGGTGGGAACACACGTCCTCCGGATCTGGTTTGCTGGACCCATGAGCGTGCAGATCAACCCCAGCATTCTTTCCGCCGACTTCGCGCGGCTCGCCGAGGAGGCGAAGGCGGTCGAGGGCGCCGACTGGCTCCATGTCGACGTGATGGACAGCCACTTCGTGCCGAACCTCACGCTGGGGGTGCCGGTCGTGGAGTCCCTGAGCAGGGCGACGGAGACGCCGCTCGACTGCCACCTGATGATCGAGGACCCGGACCGCTGGGCGCCCGCGTACGTGGAGGCCGGCGCGGGCTCGGTGACCTTCCACGTGGAGGCGGCGGCGGCCCCGGTCCGGCTCGCCAGGGAGATCCGGGCGAAGGGCGCGCGGGCGTCGATGGCGCTCAAGCCCGCCACCCCGGTCGAGCCCTACGAGGACCTGCTGCCGGAACTCGACATGCTGCTGATCATGACGGTCGAGCCGGGCTTCGGCGGCCAGGCGTTCCTCGACATCATGCTGCCGAAGATCCGCCGCACCAGGGCGCTGATCGACCGCTACGGCCTCGACATGTGGCTCCAGGTCGACGGCGGCGTCTCGGCCGAGACCATCGAGCGGTGCGCCGAGGCGGGCGCCGACGTCTTCGTCGCGGGCTCCGCGGTGTACGGCACGGACGACCCCGCCGCCGCGGTCCGCGCGCTGCGCGAGCAGGCCGCCGCGAAGGCCGCGGAAGTGCCCCGGTGACGGGGGCGCCTACCGGGGGTTACCACGGGCGGAAGCGTCTTCGCTACGCGCCCGTAACACGGCACGATCTGCGAGGATGAGCGCGGAGCGGATCACATGGGGCAACGCGGATCAGATAGGCGACTGGGGAGAACCGACGTGAGCACAGGCCGCACACAGGTGCGCATGGGCCCCGGCGAGATGGTCCAGGCGGCGGCGATGGCACGTCGCTTCTACCTGGAGGGCAAGTCCAAAATCCAGATCGCCGAGGAGTTCGGGGTCAGCCGCTTCAAGGTGGCCAGGGTCCTGGAGACCGCCCTCGAACGCGACCTGGTGAGAATCGAGATCCGCGTCCCCGCCGAGCTGGACGCCGAGCGCTCCGACGCCCTGCGCGCCCACTACGGCCTGCGGCACGCCGTCGTCGTCGAGACCCCGCCCGACCAGGCGGACGCGCCCGACCCGGAGAATCTGGGCGCCGTCGCCGCCGACCTGCTCGGCGAGCTGGTGGACGACGGCGATGTACTGGGCCTGGCCTGGGGCCGCTCCATCATCACCATGGCCAACGCGCTGGACCGGCTCGCGCCCTGCACCGTCGTCCAGCTCACCGGCGTCTACGACGTCGGCACCACCGAGCGCGGCTCCGTCGAGGCGGTACGCACCGCCGCCGCCGTCTCCGGCGGCGAGGCGCATCCGCTGTACGCGCCGATGGTGCTCGCCGACCCCGCCACCGCCAGCGCCCTGCGCGCCCAGAGCGGCATCGCCGCCGCCATGGGCTACTTCGACAAGGTCACCGTCGCCGTGGTCTCCGTCGGTTCCTGGGAAGCGGGCATCTCCACCGTCCACGACGCCCTCACCGACGAGGAGCGCGAGCACTACGCGGGCCTCGGCGTCGCCGCCGAGATGTCCTCCCACCTCTTCGACGCCCAGGGCCGCAGGGTCGGCCGCGACCTCGGCGAGCGCTGCATCACCATCGACGCCGACCGGCTCCGCCGGATCCCCGAAGTGCTCGCCATCGCGGGCGGTCGCCGCAAAGCCGCCGCCATCGACGCGGTGCTGCGCTCCGGCCTCGTCACCAGCCTGGTCACCGACACCGCCGCCGCCGACCACCTCCTGCACTCCACCGCCCCCGCCCCCCGCCCCGCCCTCGACCGCGCCGACCCCGACGGCCCCTGACCCCTCATACTTCGACCGCACGGGACGGCCACCAGCCCGCCGAACGACCGGAGGGGACGGGCCGGGGTGCCCCCGCAGGAGTGCGTTGACAGCCGGGTGCCGAATTCCGTGTGACCAGGTGTGACGCATTCCGAGGAGCTGCCCCGGCCCGGCACCGACCCACGGACAGCCGGCGCGGGCGACCGGCCCCGACCCGACGGCAACCGGCACGGCCAACCGGCACCGACCCACGGCCACCCGCGAGGCCCCCGGCTTGACCCGTGCGGAGTGCCGTTCCGCGCTGGAAGTGATCAAGTGTGGCAGCATCGGCGGCATGCTGCTGCGGTCCGTTCCACGCGCGGTCGCCCCCGTGCTCGCCACCTGCCTGCTCGCTCTGTTCGGAGTCCTCCTCGGCGGCTGCGCGACCCCCACCGTCGTCCCGGCCGCCCACAGCTCCGGGCGGGCCGCCCACGCCTCGTCCACCCCCGCCTGGGCCGACGGCCACCACGTCGTGCACCCCGCCGACCTGCCCCCCGAGGCCCGCACCACGCTGGCGCTGATCGACCGCGGCGGACCGTACCCGTACAGCAGGGACGGCATCGTCTTCGGCAACTACGAGAAGGAACTGCCCGCCCGGACGCGCGGCTACTACCACGAGTACACGGTGCCGACCCCGGACGCCCCGGACCGCGGCGCGCGGCGGATCGTGACCGGCCGCAACGGCGAGATCTTCTACACCTCCGACCACTACCAGAGCTTCGAGGCGGTGCTGCGATGACGGCCACCACACCGCCGGGCGACACCCTCGTACTGGATCTGACCGGGGTCGTCGACCGCCAGTCGTTCATGGACCGCTGCACCGAGCGGCTGCACCTGCCGGACTGGTTCGGCCGCAACTGGGACGCGCTCGCGGACTGCCTCACCGACCTGTCGTGGTGGCCGGTCGGCTCCGACGGGCGGCGGCTGCGGATCGAGGGCTGGCAGGAGTACGCGGCGGCCAAGCCGCGCGAGTGGCGGATCGTGAAGGACATCCTGCGGGACGCGGAGACCTTCTGGCGCGACACCGACACCGAGCTGACCGTGGCCTTGGAGGAAGACACGAACGGGGACGCCGAAGAGAGGGACGCTCGTCCGTAGGCGCACGATGCGTTCGCACGCGAATATGAAGTACGTGAACCGGTCGCCGTTCGGGGACGGCCGCCCCGCGCCCGTCGCCCCGCACGGCAGGAGGCCGTACGGGGCGCGTCGGCCGCGTCAGCGCGCTAGGAGAACGTGCAAGTGATCGAGCCGATGGGCGTGTTGTTGCCGGTCGAGTTGGCCGTGAATCCGAACGTCGTGGAAGCGCCGTCCGGTGGGATCGTGCCGTTGTAGGCGGCGTTGGTGACGCTGATGCTGCCTCCGCTGACTGACTGGACTCCGTTCCACAGACTGGTGATCTGCGTTCCGGTGCCGAGCGTCCAGTTCACCTTCCAGTGACTCGACGGCGAGGCGCCGTGGTTCATCACGGTGACCTGCCCCTGGAACCCACCGCTCCAGGAGTTGGAGACCGCGTACATCGCCATGCAGGAGCCGGGGTCGGTCCCGCCTGTGCTGCCGCCGGTCGTGGTGCCGCTTGTGGTGCCGCTTGTAGTGCCGGTGGTCGTGCCGGTCGTGGTGCCAGTGGTCGTGCCGCTCGTGGTCGAACCGCCGTTGTGGATGCCACTGACCTCGCCGTGACCGCCGTCGAACGCGATGTCGGAGCAGGAGAAGAAGTTCTCATTGCTGTCCGAGCGGACCCACTGGATGAAGACCATCGCGTCACCCGTGCGGTTCGAGGGCAGCGTCAGGTCCCAGTAGTAGTGGCCGCCGTCGGTTCCCGGCGACCCCACCGCGGGCGGGTTGGTGGTGCTTCCGATCGACTCCAGGTCGGCCCAGGCCAGGGGAGTGGTCGGGGACCAGCCCTGCTTGGTCACATAGACACGGAAGGTGCCCGGGTGCGCGGCCCAGTTGCTGTACTGCAACTGGATCGTGGAGCCCGACGTGAGGTGCGTTCTCGGCCAGTCGGCGCGGGCCGCGTTGTAGGCCGAGAAGTCGTACGGCGACTTGTTGCCGGCGCTGCACAGCGTTCCGTCCGGGACGTAACCCTCGCCGCGACCGCCCGCGTTGGAGTCGAGTACCGCGAACCAGTTGTACAGCGACGTCGTTCCGCTCTGGGCGACCGCCGCGGCGCAGGCCGGGTTGGTCGGCGTGAGGGCGCCGGTGGGGGTCAGGGCGTCCTCGTAGCACAGGTAGGTGCGCGAGCCCGGCATCATCGCCACGCCGTGCGCCTGCGCGGAGCCCTGGCTGAGCAGGACCGCGCCGAAAGCCGAGAGCAAAAGGGCGAAGACACCGAATAACGACAGTTGCCAGCTTCTTTTTCGCTTCAAGATCATGACCTTTCCGGGAGCTTTCCCGGGGCCGCGGCGCACCGCGGCCGGGCCACCGGGACAGCGTGGGGGGAGGGAACGGGTCTGCGAGTGGGAGCGCTCCCATTTGTGAAGCTAACAGTGGATCAAGAATTCGTAAACACCTGCGGACGAGACCGGCCCGAGTCGCGCCGTGCTTGGGTCGGGCCGCATCCGTTGACAGTGTGCAGCCAGGGCGCTGTGATGGATGGGAGCGCTCCCATATGTTGTGCTCCCCCCACGCAAGCACCCCGAAAGAGGCACCTATGCCCGCTCGCACTCTCCGGTTACCACCCAGGTTGTGGACGGCGGTCGCCGCCGCCATAGCGCTGGCCGTCTCGCTCCTGATCTCGGTGCCGACCAGCGGATTCGGCGCGTCGGCGTCCGGATGCCGGGCCGAGTACACGCTCAATGAATGGCCCGGTGGCTACACCGCGCAGGTGCACGTCACCAACCTCGGCGCGGCGCTGAGCGGTTGGCGGCTGACGTGGACGTATGCCGGTGATCAGAGGATCACTTCGGCCTGGAACGCGACCGTCACCCAGAACGGACACTCCGTCACCGCCGTCAACGCGTCCTACAACGGGGTCGTGGCAGCAGGAGGCACGGTCGACTTCGGCGTGCAGGGAACTGCTGGGTCCGCGGGCGCGCAACCGGCTGACTTCGCCCTCAACGACCTGCCCTGTGGAGGTGCCAGCACCACCCCGCCGACCACGCCCCCGCCGACCACGCCCCCGACCACCCCGCCGACGACGCCCCCGACCACGCCGCCGCCCACTTCGCCCCCCGCGGGATGCGACTCCGCGACGATATGCACGGGCTTTGAGGACCAGAGCGGTGCCGGTCCCGCCGGGGACTGGCGTTTCACCGCGCCCGACTGCCAAGGCACGGGGACGGCCGCCATCGACACGACAGTCGCGCACAGCGGCTCGAAGTCCCTGCGGGTGGACGGGAAGGCGGGCTACTGCAACCACGCCTTCGTCGCCTCCACCGCTGATCTGTCGTCGGTCGGCCCGGTGGTCTACATCCGGATGTGGGTGCGGCACACCACGGCGCTCCCGACCTCGCACGTCGCCTTCGTCTCCATGCCGGACTCCTCGCAGGGCGGCCGGGCGCTGCGGATCGGCGGCCAGAACGGCGCCCTGCAGTGGAACCGGGAGAGTGACGACGCCACCCTCCCGGCGCAGAGTCCGGCCGGGGTCTCGCTGAGCAGTCCGCTGCCGACCCTCACCTGGCAGTGTCTGCGCTTCGCGGTCGACACCACGGCGCCGAAGCTCGACACCTGGCTCAATGACACGCAGATACCCGGATTGCACGCCGACGGCGTGCCGACCCAGGACATCGACCAGCAGTGGCTCTCGCGCACCACGCCGCCCAGGCCGACCGCCCTGCGACTCGGCTGGGAGAGCTACGCCACGGGTGACGACACCTTGTGGTTCGACGACGTGGCCGTCGGTTCCGCGCCGCTCGGCTGCTGACGAGAGCGTCGCGGAGGTCCGTCGCGGACACGGTCGGGCAGCCGGTCTGACCGTGTCCGCGACGGGGTGGGTCACAGCGGACGGGACGTGCCGGTCAGCCGAGGCGGAAGCGCTGTGCCGCCGTCCCGTTGCAGTCCCACAACTGCACGGGATCCCCGGCCTGCTGGCCGTTGTCCTTGTCGTCGAGGCAGCGGCCCGACTGCGGATTGAACAAGGTGCCGTCGGCCCGGCTCTCCCACACCTGGGCGCCCGTGCCGTTGCAGTCCCACAGTTGGGTCCGTGTGCCGTTGCCGGTGTTGCCGCCCACCGCGTCGAGGCACTTGCCGAAGGTCCGCAGCGTGCGGTCGCCGGGCGCGGACCAGCGCTGCGCGTCGGAGCCGTTGCAGCCGGACAACTGCACGGGCGTGGCGGAGGCCGGATCGGCGTTGGTCACGTCCACGCACAGGGCAGCGGGGCCGGAGACCGCACCGGGCGGCAGCTTCCACGACTGCGCGGTCACACCGGCGCAGTCGTAGAGCTGGAGCTGTACGGCGCCGGGTGTGGTGTTGCCGTCCGGCACGTCGAGGCAGCGTCCCGAGGCCGGGTTGAGCAGGCTGCCGTCGGAGCGGTGCGTCCAGGTCTGCGAGGCGGCACCCGAGCAGCCCGCGACGCTCACCGGCGTACGGTTCGCCGTCCCGCCGCCCGTGGCCGTCAGGCACTTGCCGAGGACCCGGACGGTACTGTCGGCCTGGTACGCGACCTGCTGGGCCGCGCTGTGGTTGCAGCCCCACAGCTGCACGGCCGTCCCGTCGTCGGCCACCCCGCCGCGCACGTCGAGGCACAGGCCGCCCGCGCCGATCACCTCGCCGGACGCCGGGTTCGCGGACGCGCTGCCGGACAGCGTCACGGTGTGCGAGGAGCCGAGCGGGAGCGCGCCCGTCGTCACCGTCACCGTCCTGCGGTTGACGTTCCACGACCACGCGGTCTCCGGGACCTGCACCCCGTCGACCGAAACGTCGGTCGGCGCCTGCGAGTTGGACAGCCGCAGGGTGTAGGCCCGGGAGGTCGGCGCGCCGCTGAAGGAACCGGTCTGCGCGCCGATCGTCAGTGTCCGAGCCGTCTCACTCCACGACAGGGGCGCCTCGGTCGCCTGGCCGCTGCGATAGCCCGTACCCTCGCCGGCGTCGGAGTAGACCGAGAAGGCCCCGTCGGCACCCGCGGCGACATTCACCGTCACCTGCGTCAACGGCCGCTGCCCCTGGTTGTCGACGTAGTCGGTGCGGGTGGGGAGGATGCCGCCGGCCTTGATCAGCACCGGCATCCGGGACAGCGGACCGGTGATGGTGACGGTGGCGGGCCCGGTGTAGGTACGGCCGGTGAAGTAGTCCGTCCAGCTCCCCGGCGGCACCCACACCGACGCGGAGCCGTTGCCGCTGGAGTCGTTGGGCGAGGTGATCGGCGCGACCAGGACGTCGTCGCCGTACAGGTACTCGCCGGTGGCGCTGTAGGCGGCGTCCTGGGACGGGTAGTCGAGATACAGCGGCCGGACGATGGGCACACCGGTCGCGTTCGCCTGCTGTGCGAGCGTGTACGTGTACGGGACGAGCGCCTCCCGTAGCCGCAGGAAGGACTCGGCGCTCGCCGCGGCAGCGCCGCTGTAGTTCCACGGCAGCCGGTCGCCGTGGTCGGAGTGCAGCCGGTCCACCGGCTGGAAGGTGCCGAATTGCACCCAGCGGGCGTACAGATCGTCGGCGAGATGACCGCCGTGGAAGCTGCCGATGTCATGGCTGACATTGGAGATTCCCGCGGCGGCCTCGGCGGCGGTGAACTTCGCCTCGAAGGCGAGCATGTCCCACGTCGCGGGCGTGTCGCCGGTGAACTGCATCGAGTTGCGCCGCTCGGACCAGGGCCCGACCGGGTAGTTGCTGTTGTCGCCGCCCTCCTCCGAGCCGCCGATCCGTGCGAAGGAGAAGCCGCGCAGCCCCTTGGCCGCCGCGTCGTCCGCATAGGCCTGGTTGATCAGATTGTCCGGCCCCACATGCGGATCTGACGCGGTCGAGGCACCGCAGTTGGTGCAGTAGTCCAGCCACCACTCCCGCACGCCCTGTTGCTCGAAGGGCTGGTGCAGGTCGAGATAGGCGGCCAGATGCGCCGGGTTGGACCAGTCGAAGGCGTACGTGCTGCCGCCGTCGGGCAGGAGGCCGCCCGCGCGGGAGTTGGCCGCGGCGAATTTGGGGTCGGCGCTGTCGATGGTCGGGTGGATGTTCATCGACACCGCGAGACCCTGCTGCTTGGTCCAGTCGAGGAATGCCCGCGGATCGGGGAAGAGCGAACTGTTCCAGTTCCAGCCGTTCCACTGCGTCGGCGACTTCCAGTCGGTGTCCACCACCAGCCAGTCGATCGGCGTGTTCGTGCTGCGGAAGGTGGGCAGCAGCGAATTCTCGTAGTCGGCCGTCGAGTAGCCGTAGTACCGCGAGTACCACACGCCGTAGGCCGACTCCGGTAGCAGATTGGCGCCGCCGGTCAGGGAGTTGAGGTCGGCGAGGCCCTGCTTGTAGTTCTGGCCGTAGCCGAAGAAGTAGCCGTCCTGGTACGGCTGGGCGCCGTGCGAGGGACGGTCGGTCACCGCGTGCGCGCCCGACAACAGAGCCGTCCGGGTGTCGTCCAGCAGGTACCAGCCGTCGCGATCCAGGATCCCCGGGTGCTCGGGCACCGGCACGGCCGCCGGATTGTCCAGTGTCCGGGACCAGCCGCCGAGGGTGTTCGTCGGCCCCGCGCCGTAGCCGGTCGTGGTGAGCGCCGTCGACGCGGCCGGGTACGCCGTGGTGCCGACCGGGGTGACCGCCAGGCTGTCGATGTTGACCCGGCCGGTGTCACCCGCGTTCTGCACGATGCTCAGCGTGTTGGTGCCGGCGGTCAGGTGCACCGTGGCGGACGCGGTCGACCAGGCGTTCCACGACGAGGTGGCGGGCAGGCTGAGCGCCGGGCCCGCGGTCGAGCCGACCCGGGTGGACAGGGTGCCCGTGCCGCCCGCCGCGTTGGAGTAGCGCACCCACAGCCGGTAGTCGCCGGTCGACGGCACCGCGGAGACGTCCTGGGTGAGGCCGCTGCCCGTGTGCTCGTATCCGGCGACGAAGCCGGAGCCGGTGTGCCCGGTGTGGTCGTAGGCGGCGACGCCGTAGCCGCTGAGCAGCGAATTCTCAGCCTCGCAGGCGGAGTTGACCGGGCAGTAGGAAGGAAACGCCGGTTTGGCGGTCACCCCCGTGCCCGCCATCGTCACCGTGAGGTTGGCCGCCGTGAAAGGGCCGCTGCCCCGCTTGTAGCGCAACGTCAGCCCGGACGTCGTGATCTCGCGGTATCCGTCCGCGGTGACGTCCGTGGTGACGTCGGATACGGGGAAGGACCGGTTGACGGCGTTGAACGTCGTCCCGTCCTGGAAGACGGCGTCGCCCGCGTACTCCAGCCGCACCAGGGTCGGACTGAGCACCTCGAAGCGGGCGTTCCCGTCGGTGACGACGGAACTCGACGCCGCGGCCCGCGCTAGCGGGGCGGCCTGCCGCGCCACCGCGCTGTCGACGGCGGTGACCGACAGCAGCGCCAGGCATGAACTCAGCACGAGCGCCCGGCTCCTGCGGGGCGAGAGAGGTGATCCGACGCGGCGTGGGCGCATGGGCATGCCTTCCGTAGTCCTCGACAGAGCCTGACATCGTTGTCCATGGTCCAATTCGCCGTGCGGAAAGCGGAGTTGAGTTGACCGGCGCGACGAGGCGAGAGAGCGCTCTCTGAAGCTAGCCATTGGTCGTGTATGCGTCAATACGCCGCACGGGCCGCACGGGCCGCACGCGCCGGTCGGCGGTGTGTCACTCCGGTCGACGCACCTCGACGGCCGCGCCCCGTCCCGTCACCGCGCTGACGCAGCGCGAGACACCACCGGTCGCACCAGAGGTCGGAAACAGCCCGGATCCCCGCGGCGGTGTCCGCGCCACAGTCCGCAGCGTCCGGTCGTCATCGTGAGGACAAGGAATTGCGGAGCGGTACGGGGTGATACGGGTCTGGCGCGCACTCGGAATCGAGTGCGCCTGTCGTCGAGGCACGGTGACTATGGCGCCCGACCGCCTGTCCCGCTCATCGCCAGGACACCTGTCACCAGCTGATGGATACCGTTCCGTGACATTATCCGCGCATGTCAGTGTGGGCGTGGGGCAAGCGCGCGAGTGGGAGGTACAAACTATGGGACCGCTTCTGCTCGTTCTTCTGCTCGCGTTGATTCTCTTCGGCGCCGGGTTCGCCCTCAAGATTCTGTGGTGGGTGGCGATCGTTGTCCTGGTGGTCTGGCTGCTGGGATTCGTTGTCCGCTCGACGAATTCCGGTGGCAGCCGTGGCCGTTGGTACCGCTGGTAGCGACGCACTTCGACCTGCCACTGAGCGGTGTCCGCCCCTCGCGGGGCGGACCACCCCACCAAAGTTTTAAAGAAAAAAAAAAAAAAAAAAGATAAACAGAAAAAAAAGAAAAAGAAAAAAAAAAAAAGGA
>NZ_JBEXNE010000038.1:0-60501 GCF_040610915.1 Streptomyces sp. NPDC003300
GTAAAAACCTACCCCGCCACATTGGGGCCGTTGGTTACCCCCGGTACCCATTCGGCGGGTCCCGGTTTCCCCGCGCCCCTATAATCAACGGCTACCCCCCCCCCCCCCCCCCGCGGGGGGCACCCTCGTGCGGAGCGCGGGCGCGCTACCGCCCGTTGAAGGCGTCCTTGAGACGGGAGAAGAGGCCCTGCTGGCCCGGCGCGAACTGCCCCAGGGGCCGCTCCTCGCCGCGCAGGACGGCGAGCTGCCGCAGCAGATTCTCCTGCTCGGCGTCGAGCTTGCTGGGGGTGAGGACTTCGACGTGCACGACGAGGTCGCCGCGCCCGCCGCCGCGCAGGTGCGTGACACCGCGCTGGTGGAGCGGGATGGACTGGCCGGACTGCGTGCCGGGCCTGATGTCGATCTCCTCCAGGCCGTCCAGCGTCTCCAGCGGGCACTTGGTGCCGAGGGACGCGGCCGTCATCGGGATGGTGACCGTGCAGTGCAGGTCGTCGCCGCGCCGCTGGAAGACCGGGTGCGGGACCTCGCGGATCTCGACGTAGAGGTCACCGGCCGGGCCGCCGCCGGGGCCGACCTCGCCCTCGCCCGCGAGCTGGATACGTGTGCCGTTGTCGACACCCGCGGGGATCTTGACGGTGAGCGTACGGCGGGAGCGGACCCGGCCGTCGCCCGCGCACTCGGGGCAGGGGGTGGGCACGACGGTGCCGAAGCCCTGGCACTGCGGGCAGGGCCTGGACGTCATGACCTGGCCGAGGAAGGACCGGGTGACCTGGGAGACCTCGCCGCGACCGCGGCACATGTCGCAGGTCTGCGCGGCGGTGCCGGGCGCGGCCCCCTCGCCGTTGCAGGTGCCGCAGGTCACGGCGGTGTCGACCTGGATGTCCTTGGTGGTGCCGAACGCGGCCTCGTCCAGCTCGATCTCCAGCCGGATCATCGCGTCCTGGCCGCGCCGGGTGCGCGAGCGCGGCCCGCGCTGCTGCGACTGCCCGAAGAAGGCGTCCATGATGTCGCTGAAGTTGCCGAAGCCCGCGCCGAAGCCGCCCGCGCCGCCTCCGCCACCGGCGGCCAGCGGATCGCCGCCGAGGTCGTAGACCTGCTTCTTCTGCGGATCGGAGAGCACCTCGTAGGCGGCGTTGATCTCCTTGAACCGCTCCTGCGTCTTGGGGTCCGGATTGACGTCCGGGTGCAGCTCACGGGCGAGCCGGCGGAACGCCTTCTTGATCTCGTCCGGGCCTGCGTCGCGGCGCACGCCGAGAACGGCGTAGTAGTCCGTGGCCACTTACGACTCCGCCAGGATCTGTCCGACGTAACGTGCCACTGCGCGTACCGCTCCCATCGTTCCGGGGTAGTCCATGCGGGTCGGTCCGACCACGCCGAGTTTGGCGACTGCCTCGTCGCCCGAACCGTAGCCGACCGCCACCACCGAAGTGGAATTGAGCCCCTCGTGAAAATTCTCATGACCGATCCGTACGGTCATGCCCGAATCCTTGGCCTCGCCGAGCAGTTTGAGGAGCACCATCTGCTCTTCGAGTGCTTCGAGCACCGGCCGGATCGTCAGCGGGAAGTCGTGGTTGAACCGGGTGAGATTCGCCGCGCCGCCGAGCATGATCCGCTCCTCGGTCTCCTCGACGAGCGTTTCGAGGAGCGTGGCGAGCACGGCGGTGACCGCGGGGCGGTCGTCCGGGTCGAAGCCGTCCGGCAGGTCCTGGACCAGCGGGGGCACGTCCGCGAAGCGGCGGCCGACGACCCGGCTGTTGAGCCGGGCGCGCAGGTCGCCGAGCACGGTCTCGCCGATCGGCGCGGAGCAGTCGATGAGCCGCTGTTCGACCCGGCCGGTGTCGGTGATCAGCACGAGCATCACGCGGGCGGGCGCCAGCGGCAGCAGTTCCACGTGCCGGACCGACGAGCGGGTCAGCGACGGGTACTGCACGACGGCGACCTGCCGGGTGAGCTGCGCGAGCAGCCGTACCGTACGGCCCACCACGTCGTCGAGGTCGACCGCGCCGTCCAGGAAGTTCTGGATCGCGCGGCGCTCGGCCGACGACAGCGGTTTGACGCCCGCGAGCTTGTCGACGAAGAGCCGGTAGCCCTTGTCGGTGGGAATGCGGCCAGCGCTGGTGTGCGGCTGGGCGATGTATCCCTCGTCCTCCAGGACCGCCATGTCGTTGCGCACGGTGGCGGGCGAGACGCCCAGCCGGTGCCGTTCGGTGAGCGCCTTGGAGCCGACCGGCTCCTCGGTCCCGACATAGTCCTGGACGATGGCACGCAGCACTTCGAGCCTGCGTTCGCTCAGCATCGCGCACCTCCAGCCGTATGGCCTCGTCCGTCTACCGGTCCTTAAAACCGCCCTGGCCTGGCACTCCTGCGTTTCGAGTGCCAGCCGCCCCGCAGCAAGTGTACGGCGAGGTAGCGAGGGCGAGGCAAGGGCACCGTACGGGTGGGCGAAGTGTGGCGGGATGGGCGGCGGTACGAGGCGACGGAGCGACGGTCGGCGACGGGCGGCAGGGGACGGCGGCGGACGACGGGCGGCGCGGGCGCGGCGGCGATAGCGTCGGTCACGTGAGATCTGCGGAACCGGCGGAGCCGGTGGAGGGCACAGGGTGGGAGCAGCTGGCTCCCGGTGTCGCGCGGCGGCGGCTGCCGCATCTGGATGTGACCATCGGACTGGTGGTCGGCGACGACGGTGTGCTGCTGGTCGACACCGGCTCCACGCTGCGGGAGGGCGCCGAGCTGCGGGCCCAGGTCCAGGCGCTGACCGGCCGGACCGTCACCCATGTCGCGCTCACCCACGGCCATTTCGACCACGTCTTCGGCACGGCGGCCTTCCCCGGCGCCGAGGTGTACGGGCAGACGTCGCTGGCCGCGCTGCTGCGGCGCGAGCGGGAGGCGCTGCGCGAGTCGGCGGTCGCCTTCGGCACCGACCCGGCGGAGGCGGCGCGGGCCGCCGAGGCCCTGGTGCTGCCCGGCCACCCGGTCAGCGGTGAGTACGCCCTGGACCTGGGCCGCGACCGTCCGGTGCTGCTGGTCCACCCCGGCCCCGGCCACACCCGCAATGACCTGGTGGTGGTCGTGCCGGGCGCCACCCCGAGCGATCCCGCCGTGGTCTTCTGCGGCGACCTGGTCGAGGAGTCGGGCGAGCCGCAGGCCGACGACGACGCGGCGCCCGACCGCTGGCCCGGCACCCTGGACGCGCTGCTCGCCCTCGGCGGCGAGACGGCCCGTTACGTGCCCGGCCACGGCGCGGTGGTCGACGCCCGCTTCGTACGGGCCCAGCGCGACGCGCTGGCGGCCCGCTTCGGGTCCGTCGCGTAGCCGCCCTGGTTACGATCTCCCTCATGCGCAGCAGGAGTTACGACGACCCCGACCTCACTCCCCCGTGGAAGCGGAGTACGCCCGCGCCCGAGGTGGCCGCGGAGCGGGATCTGGTGGTCGAGGAGGTCGGCACCGGTTTCTGCGGGGCCGTGGTGCGGGTGGAGAAGACCGCCGAGGGGCTGACGGTCACGCTGGAGGACCGCTTCGGCAAGCACCGCGTCTTCCCGATGGAGCCGCGCGGCTTCCTCATCGACGGCAAGCAGGTCACCCTCGTCCGCCCGCAGGCGCCGGGCCCGCGCGGGCCCCTGCTGTCCGCCTCCGGCTCGATCGCGGTCACCGGCGCGAAGGCGCGGGTGGCGCGCGCCGGACGGATCTACGTCGAGGGCCGGCACGACGCCGAGCTGGTCGAACGCGTCTGGGGGCACGACCTGCGCGTCGAGGGCGTCGTGGTCGAGTACCTGGAGGGGGTGGACGACCTCCCGGCCATCGTCGAGTCCTTCTCGCCGGGGCCCGACGCCCGCCTGGGCGTCCTGGTCGACCACCTGGTGCCGGGCTCCAAGGAGTCCCGTATCGCGGCGGCGGTCACCGGGGCGGACGTCCTGATCGTCGGCCACCCCTATATCGACGTGTGGGAGGCCGTGAAGCCGTCCTCCGTCGGCATCCGTGAGTGGCCGCGCGTCCCGCGCGGCGAGGACTGGAAGACGGGGGTCTGCCGCAGCCTCGGCTGGAACATGACGACGGGTGAGGCGTGGCAGCGAATCCTGGCCTCGGTCCACACCTACAAGGACCTCCAGCCGGAGCTGCTGGGCGCGGTGGAGCACTTGATCGACTTCGTGACGGCGCCGTAGGGAAGCCGCCCCGGGGCGGCTCCTAGTCGACCAGGTCCCTGACGACGGCGTCGGCCAGGAGTCGGCCGCGCAGGGTGAGGACGGCGCGGCCGTCCGCGTAAGGACCGGCCTCCAGGAGGCCGTCCGTTACCGCGCGGGCGGCGGCGCGGGCGCCCTCCTCGGCGAGGAGGTCGAGGGGGCAGCCGTCGGCGAGGCGCAGTTCCAGCAGGACGCGCTCGACGCGGCGGTCCTCCGCGGTGAGGATCTCCCGCCCGGCGCCGGGTGAGCGTCCTTCGCCGAGGGCCTGCGCGTAGGCGCCGGGGTGCTTGACGTTCCACCAGCGCACGCCGCCGACGTGGCTGTGGGCGCCGGGCCCCGCGCCCCACCAGTCGGCGCCGGTCCAGTACAGCTCGTTGTGGGTGCAGCGCCCGGCGGGGGTGGTGGCCCAGTTGGAGACCTCGTACCAGGTGAAGCCCGCGGCGGCCAGCCGCTCGTCCGCGATGAGGTAGCGGTCGGCGTGCACGTCGTCGTCGGTCATGGGCACCTCGCCGCGCCGGATCCGCCGGGCGAGCTGCGTGCCCTCCTCGACGATCAGCGCGTACGCGGACACGTGGTCGGGACCCGCGGCGACGGCCGCGTCCAGGGAGGCGCGCCAGTCGTCGTCGGACTCCCCCGGCGTGCCGTAGATCAGGTCGAGGTTGACGTGCTCGAATCCGGCGGCGCGCGCCTCGGCGACGCATGCCTCGGGCCGCCCCGGGGTATGGGTGCGGTCCAGCACCTTCAGTACGTGCTGCCGCGCGCTCTGCATCCCGAACGACACCCGGTTGAAGCCGCCCGCGCGCAGTTCCGCGAGGTAGCCGGGGTCGACGGACTCCGGGTTGGCCTCCGTGGTGATCTCGGCGCCGTCGGCGAGGCCGAATTCGTCGCGGATCGCGGCCAGGGCGCGGACGAGGTCGGCGGCGGGCAGCAGCGTCGGGGTGCCGCCGCCGACGAAGACCGTCTCGACCGGGCGCGGGTCGTCGCCCAGGACCTTCCTGGCCAGCCGGATCTCGTCGGTGAGCACGTCCGCGTAGTTCTCGCGGGAGGCGAGGGCGCCGCCCGAGCCGCGCAATTCGGTGGCGGTGTAGGTGTTGAAGTCGCAGTAGCCGCAGCGCGTCGCGCAGTACGGCACGTGCAGGTAGAAGCCGAGCGGCCGGTCCGCCGCCCCGTCGAGCGCGTGCGCGGGCAGCGTCCCGTCCGCGGGCACGGGCTCACCATCAGGCAGTACGGAAGGCATCTGTCCAGTATCCGGTACGCGCGAGGTGCCCGAATCCGCACGGTCGCCGGCCTCGCTCGGGTCGCGGCCCCGGTCCCGCTCGGGTCCCGGTCCCGGCCTCGCTCGGGTCCCGGTCCCGTCCCGCTCGGATGCCGGTCCCGGCCCCGCTCGGACGCCGGTCCCGGCGCGCTCACCTCGCCTGGAGGACCAGCAGCGCCAGGTCGTCGGCGGGCGGCGCGTCGTCGTACTCGTGGACCGCGCGCCGGATGCGTTCCGCGACGGCGACGGCGTTGAGCCCCACGCAGCCGCCGAGCGCCGCCGCCAGGCCGTCGTCGTCGTCGAACTGCCGGTGCCCGCGGCGGCGTTCGGTGACGCCGTCGGTGACGCACAGCAGTGTCTCGCCGGGGGTGAGGTCGAAGGACTCGCAGTCGTACCGTGTGTCGTCGCCGATGCCGAGCAGCATCTGCGGGCTCGCGGCCTCGCGTACCCGCCCGTCCGGGGTGAGGACCAGCGGCAGCGGGTGGCCTGCCGAGGCGAGCGTGCAGCGGGCGCCGCGGCCTGTGGCGTACGGCACGATCTCGCCGTAGAGCAGCGACAGGAAGCGGGCCTGGCCGCCCTCCCAGTCGCCGGTCTCGCCGATCAGGGCGGTGGCGGCCTCGTCGGCGAGCGCCTTGTTGAGGCGGTCGAGGACGTCGGGGACGCCGTAGCCCTCGCGGGCCAGCAGCCGCAGGACCGGGCGGGCGATGCCGGTCAGCGAGGCGGCCTCGGGGCCGTTGCCGCAGACGTCGCCGAGGGCGAAGCACCAGCGGCCGTCGCCCGCGGGGAACAGGTCGTAGAAGTCGCCGCCGACCCAGTCGCCGGCCGTGGGCTCGTACACCACGGCGTGGTCGACGCCGGGGATGCGGCCCGCGGCGGGCGGCAGCAGGCCGCGTTGCAGGACGGTGCTGATCATCGCCTGGCGGGCGTACTGCCGCGCGGTGTCCACGGCGAGCGCGACCCGGCGCCCGAAGTCCTCGACCAGGCCGACGACCTCGCCCGGCAGACCGAGCAGGCCGGTGCGGCCGAGCAGCAGCGTGCCGTGCCAGCGCCCGGCGGCGACCAGCGGTACGGCCAGCGCGCCGCCGTGCTCCCACATGTCGTCGGTGGCCGGCCAGGGCCACGGCATGGCGCCGCCGAGGCGGGTGCCGGAGCGCAGGCCCGGCGGGGGCGGGGTTTTCTCCAGTACGGCGCGCAGGCCGTCGATACGGTGCTCCGCGCCGTGCCAGACGCTGGACAGCCGTGGCCGGCCGCCGGTCCCGTAGAGCCAGACCGCGCACCAGTCCGCGAGCCGCGGCACGAGGAGCTGGGTCGCCAGCACGGCCACGTTGTCCTCGTCGAGCTGGCCCGCGAGCAGATCGGACGCCTCGGCGAGGAAGGACAGGGAGCCGCGGTTGATCCAGTCGGAGTCCGCTTTCCGGGCGGAGCCGGAGGGCGCGGGCGCCAGGATCTCGGCGGCCCGCAGGCCGCGCCGGAGCGGCTCCTCGCTCTCGTCTTCGCTCCCGTCAGGCGGGGGCGGGCCGGTGAGGTCGAGGCGGCACCAGACGGTTTTACGGTCGCGGCGGTAGCTGATGCCCCAGGCGTCGGACAGGGCGGCGACGAGTTGCAGGCCGCGACCGCCTTCCCTGTGGTCGCCGGGGTCCGGGCGGTCGTCGCCGCGCAGCACCCGTGCCGGGTACTGGTCGGACACCTCGATCACCAGACCGGGCTCCCGCGACCCGCTGTCCCCGAACGCCTCCGCCGCCGCCTGCGCTCTCGTCTCCAGTCGGCACAGGACGCCCACGGTGGTGCCCGCGTGGATCACCGCGTTGGTCACCAGCTCGCTGACCAGCAGGATCGCGTCGTCCACGACCTGTTCGGTGAACGCGGCGGCCTCCGGCAGGCCCTGGCTCGTCCAGTCGGCGAGCGCGGCCCGCAGGAAGCGCCGGGCGGCGCCCGCCGCGAGCTGATTGCCGGGCAGCGTGGTCCCGGCAGCGGTGCCGGTGCTGATACCGGCGCCGGTACGGGTGCTGGCGGTACGGGTGCCGGTGCCCTCGCGGGGGCGTGGCGGGTCGAGCCTCACAGGCGGCTCCCGAGGATGCGGCGACAACGCACACACCGTGACACACCGAACCCGTCCGAACGCGCCGCGTGACCCCCGGGTCCCCCGAATCGGTCCCCGCCCGGCCAACTCCGGGCGCGGCGCGCCCGCGAGGGGTACCCTGCGCGCCGCTCGCGGGGGCTTACGCCTCGCGCGCTCCGGCGTACATCTCCTCGATCAGCGGGGCGAATTCGCGCTCGACGACCGGGCGCTTGAGCTTCAGGCTCGGGGTGAGGTCGCCGTGCTCGATGTCGAGGTCGCGGGGCAGGACGCGGAATTCGCGGATCTGCTGCCAGCGCTGGAGGTTGTCGTTGACGCGCTGGACGTAGCCGGCGATGAGTTCGCGGACCTCGTCGGTGCCGACGACATCGGCGTACGAGCGGCCTTCGAGGCCGTGCTCCGCGGCCCAGACGAGGATGGTGGGCTCGTCGAGGGCGAGCAGCGCCGTACAGAAATTCCGGCCGCCGCCGACGACCAGGACGTTGCTGACGAAGGGGCACACCGCCTTGAACTGTCCCTCGACCTCGGCGGGCGCGATGTACTTGCCGCCCGAGGTCTTGATCAGGTCCTTCTTGCGGTCGGTGATCTTCAGGAAGCCGTCGGGCGACAGTTCGCCGATGTCGCCGGTGTGGAACCAGCCGTCGGACTCCAGCACCTCGGCGGTCTTCTCGGGCAGCCCGTGGTAGCCCTGCATGATGCCGGGGCCGCGCAGCAGGATCTCGCCGTCCTCGGCGATCCGGACCTCCAGGCCGGGCAGCGCCTTGCCGACGGTGCCGGTGCGGTAGGACTCGCCGGGGTTGACGAAGCTGGCGGCGCTGGACTCGGTGAGGCCGTAGCCCTCAAGGATGTGGATTCCGGCGCCGGAGAAGAAGTAGCCGATCTCGGGGGCGAGCGCGGCCGAGCCGGACACGCAGGCGCGCAGCTTCCCGCCGAACGCCTCGCGGATCTTGGCGTAGACGAGCTTGTCGGCGATCGCGTGCTTGGTGCGCAGGCCGACCGGCACGGTCGGGACGCCGGTCAGCCGCATGCTGTTCTGCGCGGCCTTGGCGTACTCGCGGGCGACCTCGGCCGCCCACAGGAAGATCTTGTACTTGGCGCCCCCGCCCGCCCTGGCCTTGGCGGCGACCCCGTTGTAGACCTTCTCGAAGATCCTCGGCACGGCGGCCATGTAGGTCGGCTGGACGACCGGCAGATTCTCGATGATCTTGTCGACGCGGCCGTCGACGGCGGTGACGTGGCCGACGGTGATGTGCCCGGCGGTCAGCACCTTGCCGAAGACGTGCGCGAGGGGCAGCCACAGGTACTGAACGTCGTTCTCGTCGAGCAGCCCGATCGCCTCGATGGCGCGCGCCATGTACGCCCAGCAGTCCTGCGGCAGCCGGACGCCCTTGGGGCGGCCCGTGGTGCCGGAGGTGTAGATGAGGGTGGCGAGCTGGTCCTTGGTGATGGCGGCGACGGCGTCGGTGACGGCGGCCGGGTGCCGCTCCAGGTAGGCGGCGCCGCGCTTGATCAGCTCGTCGAGCGACAGCACCCAGCCGTCGCCGTCCGTGTCGGCCGCCCCGGCCGCGTCCATGACCACGACATGCGTCAGCTCGGGCAGCTCCGCGCGGCGCTCGCGGGCCTTGGCGAGCTGCGCCGCGTTCTCCGCGATCAGGACGCGGCTGCCGGAGTCGGCGAGGATGAACGCGGTCTCGTCGGCGTTGGTGCTCGGGTAGACGGTGGTGGTGGCCGCGCCCGCGCACAGGATGCCCAGGTCGGCGAGGATCCAGTCGACCGAGGTGTTGGACGAGATCGCCACCCGCTCCTCGGGCCGGATGCCGAGGTCCATCAGGCCGGCGGCGATGGCGTAGACCCGCTCGGCGGCGGCGCCCCAGGTGAGCGCCTGCCAGGTGTCGGGGCCCTGGCCGCTCTCGGACGGGACGGGGAAGCGGTACGCCTCCGCGTCAGGGGTCGCCGTCACGCGCTCCAGAAAGAGCGTCGCCACGGAGGGCGGCCGATTCTCGATCAACGTCTGTGTGTCGGTCACGACAACCTCCGGGCCCGCGCCTGTGTTCTTAACTCACCAGTAACCTACGTCGGATCAGGGTAGAGGGCCGACGCCCGGCGCGTAAGAGGGGAAGGCCCGCCGGTTGCCCCGGATGCCCCGTTCGCCTCATCCCCTGCCGCTTCGGCCCCGGACCCCGCCCCTCACCTGCTTCTTCTACTTCTTCGCCTTCGACTCGCCCTCGGAGTCGGTCGACAGGACGGCGATGAACGCCTCCTGCGGCACCTCCACGTTGCCGACCATCTTCATCCGCTTCTTGCCTTCCTTCTGCTTCTCCAGCAGCTTGCGCTTACGCGAGATGTCACCGCCGTAGCACTTGGCCAGCACGTCCTTGCGGATGGCGCGGACGGTCTCGCGGGCGATCACGCGGGCGCCGATGGCGGCCTGGATCGGCACCTCGAAGTTCTGCCGCGGGATCAGCTCGCGCAGCTTGGCCACCAGCCGGACGCCGTACGCGTACGCCTTGTCCTTGTGGGTGATCGCGGAGAAGGCGTCCACCTTGTCGCCGTGCAGCAGGATGTCGACCTTGACCAGGTCGGCGCTCTGCTCGCCGGTGGGCTCGTAGTCGAGCGAGGCGTAGCCGCGGGTCTTGGACTTCAGGTTGTCGAAGAAGTCGAAGACGATCTCGGCCAGCGGCAGGGTGTAGCGGATCTCGACCCGGTCCTCGGAGAGGTAGTCCATGCCGAGCAGCGAGCCGCGCCGGTTCTGGCACAGCTCCATGATCGCGCCGATGAACTCGGTGGGCGCCAGCACCGTCGCCCTGACCACCGGCTCGTAGACCTCGGCGATCTTGCCCTCGGGGAACTCGCTGGGGTTGGTGACTGTGTGCTCGGTGCGGTCCTCCATGACGACGCGGTAGACCACGTTGGGCGCGGTCGCGATCAGGTCGAGGCCGAATTCGCGCTCCAGGCGCTCGCGGATCACGTCGAGGTGCAGCAGGCCGAGGAAGCCGACGCGGAAGCCGAAGCCGAGGGCGGCGGACGTCTCCGGCTCGTAGACCAGCGCCGCGTCGTTGAGCTGGAGCTTGTCCAGCGCCTCGCGCAGCTCGGGGTAGTCGGAGCCGTCCAGCGGGTAGAGGCCGGAGAACACCATGGGCTTGGGGTCCTTGTAGCCGCCCAGCGCCTCGGTCGCGCCGCGGTTCAAGGTGGTGATGGTGTCACCGACCTTGGACTGCCGTACGTCCTTCACACCCGTGATCAGATAGCCGACCTCGCCGACGCCGAGGCCGTCGTGCGGCTTCATCTCGGGCGACGAGACGCCGATCTCCAGCAGTTCGTGGGTGGCGCCGGTGGACATCATCTTGATCCGCTCACGCTTGGTGAGCTGGCCGTCGATGACACGGACGTAGGTGACCACGCCCCGGTAGGAGTCGTAGACCGAGTCGAAGATCATCGCGCGGGCGGGCGCGTCGGCGACGCCGACCGGCGGCGGCACGTCCTGGACCACCCGGTCGAGCAGCGCGTCCACGCCGACGCCGGTCTTCGCCGAGACCTTGAGCACATCGGAGGGGTCGCAGCCGATGAGGTTGGCCAGCTCCTCGGAGAACTTCTCCGGCTGGGCGGCCGGCAGGTCGATCTTGTTCAGCACGGGAACGATCGTCAGGTCGTTCTCCATCGCCAGGTAGAGGTTGGCGAGGGTCTGCGCCTCGATACCCTGCGCCGCGTCGACCAGCAGGACCGTGCCCTCGCAGGCGGCGAGCGACCGCGAGACCTCGTAGGTGAAGTCGACGTGGCCCGGGGTGTCGATCATGTTCAGGATGTGCGTGCTGCCGGTGCCGTCGCCCGTGGTCGGCGCCCAGGGCAGCCGGACGGCCTGCGACTTGATCGTGATGCCCCGCTCGCGCTCGATGTCCATCCGGTCGAGGTACTGGGCGCGCATCTGGCGTGCGTCGACGACGCCGGTGAGCTGGAGCATCCGGTCGGCGAGGGTGGACTTGCCGTGGTCGATGTGCGCGATGATGCAGAAGTTGCGGATCAACGCCGGGTCGGTACGGCTCGGCTCCGGCACATGGGAAGGGGTCGCGGGCACGCAGGGTCCATTTTCTCGGGTCGGGCGGGCTGGTTGCTCGGGGCGAGCGGGGCTGGCGTAAGGGCTATCGTCCCATGGTTGCGGCACCGGCACCGGTTTGGGCCGTCCTGTGAACGGCTGGTAGCCTGGAGCACTGTGCCTCGTGCCCTCTAACCCGAGGCATCTGCTCGTTTCAGTACCAAGCGGCAAACCCCGAGCAGCACACCCCAAGCAGCAACCCAAGTATCAATCGAACCTGAGAAGGCTCTTTCGTGGCGAACATCAAGTCCCAGATCAAGCGGAACAAGACCAACGAGAAGGCGCGCCTGCGCAACAAGGCCGTCAAGTCCGAGCTGAAGACCGCGATCCGTCGCACCCGCGAGGCCGTGGCCGCCGGTGACGCCGAGAAGGCCACCGAGGCCGCTCGTCTCGCCGCCAAGAAGCTCGACAAGGCCGTCAGCAAGGGCGTCATTCACAAGAACCAGGCCGCCAACAAGAAGTCGGCGCTGGCTCAGTCGGTCTCCGCTCTCTGATCTCCGCTCTTTCGATTCATCGCGGGCAACCGGACCCAGCGGCCCCTCTACCGCCCGGACCCGCACTTCGCACCACCGCGGTCGCGCACGATCTGCGTTCGCCACGCGGGCGCGACCGCACCCAGTGAGAGCACTGACGTGAACCGCCCGTCCGGGAGTCCCGGACGGGCGGTTCTGTTGTACGAGGGCCGCTGTCGGAGGGGTGCTGCCGCTCCACGAGGGTCGCTGTCCGAGGGCCGCTGTCCGAGGGGCGCGCGGTCCGGTCTCCGGTCAGGAGCGGGCGCGGGACGCCTGGGCGATGGTGACGACGGCCTTCTCCAGGGCGTAGGCGGGGTCGGCGCTGCCGCCCTTGACGGCGGCGTCGGCCTCGGCGACGGCCCGCAGGGCGGTCGAGACGCCGTCCGCGGACCAGCCGCGGATCTGCTGCCTGACCCGGTCGATCTTCCACGGCGGCATGCCGAGGTCCCTGGCGAGCTGGCCGGGGTTGGCGCCGCGCGGCGCGGAGGCGAGCTTGCCGATGGCGCGGACGCCGGAGGCCAGCGCGAAGGTGATGCCGGGCAGCGGCTGGCCGACGGACAGCGCCCAGCGCAGCCGCTCCAGCGCCTCCGCGGTACGGCCGGTGACGGCGAGGTCGGCGACCTCGAAGCCGGTGGCCTCGGCGCGGCCGGTGTAGTAGCGGGCGACCACGGCCGCGTCGATGGTGCCTTCGATGTCGGCGACGAGCTGCGCGCAGGCGCTCGCCAGCTCCCGCAGGTCGCTGCCGATCGAGTCGACCAGGGCCTGGGTGGCCTCGGGCGTCGCGGAGCGGCCCAGCGTACGGAACTCGCCGCGCACGAACGCCAGCCGGTCCGCGGGCTTCGTCATCTTCGGGCAGGCCACCTCGCGCGCCCCGGCCTTGCGCGCCGCGTCCAGCAGCGCCTTGCCCTTGGCGCCGCCCGCGTGCAGCAGGACCAGCGTGATCTCCTCGACGGGCGCGGCCAGATACGCCTTGACGTCCTTGACCGTGTCCGCCGACAGGTCCTGCGCGTTGCGCACCACCACGACCTTGCGCTCGGCGAACAGCGACGGGCTGGTCAGCTCCGCCAGCGTGCCCGGCTGGAGCGCCTCGGGGGCCAGATCCCGCACATCGGTGTCCGCGTCGGCCGCGCGGGCCGCCATGACCACCTCGCGCACGGCGCGGTCGAGCAGCAGGTCCTCCTGGCCCACGGCGAGCGTGAGCGGAGCGAGCGGGTCGTCTGAAGCAGTCTTCCTGGCCATCGCCGCCCAGCATCCCACGGGGGTCGGACATCGCCGCACCGCGTCGGGGACACTGGTGCGGTGAGCGACGTACGACATGTGCTGGTGCTGCCCGACCGCGACGCCGCGGAGGAGGTCGCCGAGCTGCTGACCGCGCGCTTCGCCCTGCGCGAGGAGCCGTACCTGGTCCGGGACGCCCTCGCGGGCGAGGACGACGCCGAGGACGCCCAGTGGCTGGTGGTCGTCGAGGACAGCAACGGCGGTCTCGACACGTCGGCGCTGGACGCGCTGGCCGCGCAGTTCGAGGGCTGGCTGGAGTAGTGGGGCGGGGTACGCGGGGCGGGGTACGCGGGGCGGCCTGCGCGGGGCGGCGTGCGCGGGCCTACGTCGCTGCCGCCGTCTTCCGATCCGCCGCCGCTTCCGTCTCCGCTTGCGCTTCCGCCGCCGGGTCGGGCTCCTCGTCGGGGAGTTCGCGTATGCGCGGTATCGGCGAGGGCAGCAGCCACAGCACGCTGAGCAGGCCGCCGACGGTGGCGATCCACAGCGTCGGGCGCAGTCCGATCGCGCTGCCGAGGGTGCCGCCGACGAGCGCGCCGAGCGGGCGGACACCGTAGTTGACGGTGCGGAAGGCGCCGCTGACCCGTGAGCGCAGGGCGTCGGGTATGACGGCGCTCTGCAAGGAGCCGCTGGCGATGTCGAGCAGCATCAGGCCGAAGCCGGAAGCGAATTCGGCGGCGAAGAAGGCGGCGAGCAGCATCGGTGTCGGCCCGGTCGCCAACGGGATCAGGATCAGCGGCGCGGGGAACCCTATGAATCCCAGGACCAGGGTCGGCCCGACCCCGATCGACCGGGCGATCCGTCCGGTGAGCACCGCGCCGATCACGCTGCCGACCGCGCCGGCCCCGATGGCCATGCCCAACAGCCCCGCGTTCAGGCCGAGCTGTTCGACGGCGTAGAGGATCACCAGGGTGTGGAAGACGAAGTTGAAGAAGTTCACCGTCGCAGCCGCCGCCGCGAGCGGGCGCAGCACGCGGGAGCGGACGATGAAGCGCAGCCCCGCCGTGAAGTGCCCTTTGCGCGGCGGCGCGGCCGGTGGTTCCACCGGGTCTATCCGCGCGAGCAGCACGGCCGAGACCAGATACGAGCAGGCGTCGGCGAGCAGCGCGAGCGGTGCGGCGAGCACCTGCACGAGCAGGCCGCCGACGCTGGGGCCCGCCACGAACGAGAAGGCCCGGCTGCCGCTGGTCAGCGAATTGCCCCGCACATACTCCTCGGGGCGCACCAGCGACACGAACAGCGTGGCGTTGCAGACGTCGAAGACGACGGCGAGCGTGCCGACGGCGAAGGCGACCGCGTAGAGCTGCGCCAGGGTGAGTACCCCGAGGGCGTAACCCACCGGGAGCGAGACCATCAGGGCCGCCCTCAGCAGGTCGACGGCGATCATGGTCTGCCTGCGGCGACCGCGTCGGTCGGCCCAGGCCCCGGCCGGGAGCGAGAACAGCAGCGCGGGCAGCAGGCCCGCCATCGACAGCCAGCCCATCTGGGCCGCGTCGGCGTGCAGCACGAGGACGGCGGCGAGCGGAATGGCCAGGAAGGTGATCTGGTCGCCGAGCAGCGAGACGGTCTGGCCCGTCCAGTACCGCCGGAAGGGGCGCTGCCTGAGCAGTTCCGGCACCACGGCGCTCACCTCTCCTCGGGGTCGGGTTCCGGAGGGCGGCCGTCCTCGGGGTGCTCGGGGTGCTCGGGGTCGACGTAGCCGATCTGGAGGTAGGGCACCCGCCGGGCGCCCTCGGGGCGGCGGGCCGGGTCGTTGATCCGGTCGGCGTACCGGGCCAGGAGCGCGTCGATCTCCTCGCCGAGCGCGGTCAGTTCGTCGGGCGTCACATACAGGGACGTGTCCGTGAAGCGCTCGGCCTCCTGCCATTTCCGGGGCAGTGCGCCGCGCGTCTCGATGGCCCGCGTCATCCGGTGGAAGTAGTTCTCGGCGACGGCCACCGTCAGCGCCTCGGCCGCCGACGCGACCGCCGTGTCCTCGGAGTAGCCGGGCCAACTCGTGAACTCGGCCGTCGCCCGCCACGGCTTCTCCCGCCCGGGTCCTGGCGGTGCCTCTTCCACCAGGCCGTATTTGGCGAGTATCCGCAGGTGGTACGAGCAACTGGCGACGGATTCGCCGGTCAGCTCCGCCGCCCGCGTCGCCGTGAACGGCCCCTCGCGGCGGAGCAGCCCGACGAGTGACATCCGCGTGGGGTGCGCGTAGGCGCGCAGGGCGCGCGGGTCGGTGAGCTGGACCTTGGACTCCATCGGCTTGTCCTCCATGTATCTAAAGCTATCTTTAGAAAGCTTCCCTTACAAGCACTCCTTTACAAAGAATCCCTGCCCCCTTCCCGGCCACGCTCGTCCGCAGCTCCCCCCGCCCGTCCTCGGCCACCGCGATCGACCCGTCGGTGTCCGTCCGCAGCACCACCGCCCCCAGCGCCCGCAGCGCCGCGACCGTCCGGGCCGCCGGGTGACCGTAGGGGTTGTCCGCGCCGACCGAGATCACCGCGAGCCGCGGCCGCACCCGGTCGAACAGCTCCTCGTCCTGATACGCCGAACCGTGGTGCGCCACCTTCAGGACATCGACCCGCGGCAGATCCGGCGCCTGCGCCAACAGCCGCTCCTGCGCGGCCGGTTCCAGGTCGCCCATCAGCAGCAGCGTCAGACCTCCGGTGCGGACCAGCAGCGCCACACTGGCGTCGTTCGGCCCGTTGTCGGGCAGCGCCGCCGCACTGGGCGGCGGCCACAGCACCCGCCACTCCAGCGGGCCGAGACCGCGCCGCTCCCCCGCCGCCGCGAGCACCATCGGCACCCCGGCCGCCGCCGCTTCCCGCCGTACGGCCCCGGCCTGCCGCGGCGGCTCGCCCAGCACCGTCGTCTCGATCGCGCCCACCCTGCGGCCCCGCAGCACCCCCGGCAGACCGTCCACGTGGTCGGCGTGGAAGTGCGTCAGGATCAGCAGCGGCACGGAGGTGACGCGCAGATCGCGCAGGCAGCGGTCGACCTTGTCCGGCTCCGGCCCCGCGTCCACCACAACCGCCGCGCCCGGACCCGCCGACAGCGCCAGGGCGTCGCCCTGCCCGACGTCGCACATCGCGAACCGCCAGCCGCCCGGCGGCCAGCCCGCCACGAACCTCGGCAGCTCCACCGGCCGCACCAGCGCGAGCAGCAGCAGGAACGCGCACACCACGCACAGCCACGGCCTGCGCCGCAGCACCCCGCCGCCGACCACGACGGCCGCCGTCAGCACCGCCAGCAGCGCCGCGCCCGCCCAGCCGCCCGGCCAGGCGACCTCGGCGCCCGGCAGCGCGGCGCCGTGCCGGGCCACCGCCGCGATCCAGCCGGTCGGCCAGCCCGCGAGCCACGCCAGCGCGCGGGCGGCGGGCAACGCGACTGGGGCGAGCGCCAGTGCCCCGAACCCGAGGACCGTGGCCGGACCCACCGCCGGTTCCGCCAGCAGATTGCACGGCACCGCGACCAGGCTGAGGCGGGCCGACAGCAGCACGATCACCGGGCCGCACACCGCCTGCGCGGCCCCCGCCGCCGCCAGCGCCTCCGCCAGCCTCGGCGGCACCCCCCTGGCCCGTAACGCCTCGCTCCAGCGGGGCGCCAGCGTCAACAGCGCGCCCGTGGCGAGCACCGACAGCGCGAAGCCGTAGGAGCGGGCCAGCTCCGGCTCGTACAGCACCAGCAGCAGCACCGCCGCGGCCAGCGCCGGGAGCAGGGACCGGCGGCGGCCGGTGCCGATGGCCAGCAGCGTGATCAGCCCGCAGGCTGCGGCCCGCAACACGCTCGGGTCCGGTCGGCAGACCAGTACGAATCCGAGCGTCAGGCCCGTGCCGAGCAGCGCCGTCAGCCGGAGCGGCAGCCCCAAGGAGGCGGCCAGGCCCCGTCGTTCGGCCCTGATCGCCACACCCGGCGGTCCGATCAGCAGGATCAGGACGATCGTGAGGTTGCCTCCGGAGACGGCCGTGAGGTGGGTGAGGTCGGTGGCCCGGAAGGCAGCCTTCAGGTCGGGTGTGAGGCCCATGGTGTCGCCCACGACCAGCCCCGGCAGCAGCGCTCTGGCGTCCGCGGGCAGTGGGCGGCTCGCCTCCCGCAGGCCCGCGCGGAGTCGGCCCGCGACGCGCTGGGGCAGGCTCGGCGGTGTCAGGACGCGGGGCGGTCCCTGCGCCTTGAGCAGGGCGGCGGCCCTGTCCCCCGGCCGGTCCGCCGGGGCCAGCCGGGCCGTGACCGCGATCGTCGTGGAGGGCAGCAGCTTCAGCCACCGCCCGACGTCGCCCTCGGCCAGCACCACCACCGGCGTCCGGACGCGCGTGCCGCCGACCCGTAACGCCTCTCCCCCGACGACGGCCGTCCGTGGCGCCTGTGCGGCTCCCCGGACCCGTGGGCGGGCCTCCGTCGGGTCGCCTGTCACCCGCAGCTCGACCTCCGCCACCGCCCCGCGCTCGGCCATCCCCGCCACCGGCCCCCGATACCGGTCCGCCTCCCCGAGCACGGCCGCGCCCGCCCCCACCGCCCCGCACAGCACCACCGCCGCCAGCGCCGCCCCCAACTCCCGCCGCCCGCCGCCCCTCACGCCTGCCGCCATCAACAGCGCCGCGCCCGCGAGGAGCGCCGCCAGCACCACCCCGATCCCGACGCGCGTCCCCAGTCCCGGCCCGACCGCCGCCCCGCCCCACGCCGCGACCGCGGGGCACACCAACCGCCAATCCGGCGGTCCCTCCTGCCGTGGGTTCGCGGCCCCGAGCCGCGAAGCCGCCGCCGCGTGCACAGCGGCCCGCTCGCTCGCCGCGGGCCCAGCGCCCTCCGGGTCGTCGCTGCCGGGCACGGGGCGGGTCATGGGTGGACCAGGGGCTTGAGGGTGGTGAATTTGCGGTCACCGATGCCGGGGACTTGGCGCAGTTGGTCGACGGAGGTGAAGGAGCCGTGCTGGGTGCGGAAGTCGAGGATGTGCTGGGCGAGGACGGGGCCGACGCCGGGCAGGGCGTCGAGTTGGGCGGCGGTGGCGGAGTTGAGGCTGACCGGGGAGGCGGGGGCGGCGGCTGCGGGGTCGCCGGGATCGGCCGGGGCACCGGGGGCCGGGGCGATGCCGACCAGGATCTGTTCGCCGTCCGTGAGGGGGCGGGCGAGGTTGAGGGTGCTGGTGTCCGTGCCGGGGAGGGCGCCGCCGGCGGCGGAGAGGGCGTCGGCGACGCGCGAGCCGGAAGGAAGCCGCCGTAGCCCCGGCTTGGCGACCTTGCCCGCGATGTCCACGGTGAGTTTCGGCGCGGGGGTGGTCGTGGCCGCCGACGCCATGGCCGAGGCGCCCACGGCCGTCAGCGGCCTCCCCGACGACGACAGCGGCGGCGGCACCGCGATCGTCCGGGGACGGCCCGCCACGAAGTGCTGCACCGCGAGGCCACCCGCGATGACCAGTACGGCCACCAACGCCAGCACCGTCTTGAACTCCAGCCCGCAGCGGACGAAGAGCCAGGTGCGCAGGCGTCGTACCGGACCGGTCGGTTCCTCGGCCACCGCGGGCCGCTCGGACAGAGGCAGCGGCAGCGGCAGCGGCTCAGGCGAGGGCTTGGCCGAGAGCGCAGGCGTGGACTCAGGCGAGGGCTCAGGCGTGGACTCAGGCGTGGACTCAGGCGACGGCCCCGACCGTTCCGGTGGTTCCGACCGCGCCCCCGGCGGCCCTTCCCGCGCGCCGCGCTCCACCGCCGTACCGAACAGCGCGGCGGCGCGTTCGCGCACCTCGGCCGGGTCGGGGCCGGACTTTCGTCGCGGACGGATGGCGGTGCGGATCGGTTCCAGAGAGTTCATGGGTCCGATGCTGGACCCGATCACCGCCGATAGATGATCTTGGTCTGAATCTGTGGACAACTCGGCGATTGTGGATAACTCCGTCACCCGTGAGGGTGATTCAGGCCCCCGGCCGACGGCCCCGCCGACCGCTCACACCGCGCGCACCGCGCAGGCCGCGCACCTCGCAGGCCGCGCACACCGCTCACACCGCGCAGGTCGCCCACGCCGCCGAAGCCCCATGCCCCCAACGGGCACCCACCCCGCTCAGTGCGGCGAGATGACGACCCCGAGCAGCCCCGGCCCGGTGTGCGCGCCGATCACCGCGCCCACCTCGCTGACCACCAGGTCGTCGAGGCCCGGCACCCGCTCCCGCAGCCGGTCCGCGAGGGCCGCCGCGCGGTCGGCGGAGGCGAGGTGGTGGACGGCGAGGGTCACCCGGCGGGTGCCCGCCTGCTCGACGACGATCTCCTCCAGCCGGGTGATCGCCTTGGAGGCCGTCCTGACCTTCTCCATCAGCTCGATCCGGCCGTCGACGAGGCGCAGCAGCGGCTTCACGGCGAGAGCGGAACCGAACAGCGCCTGGGCGGCGCCGATCCGGCCGCCCCGGCGCAGATAGTCGAGCGTGTCGACGTAGAAGTACGCGGAGGTGGCGTCGGCCCGCTTCTCGGCGGCGGCGACGATATCGTCCGGGGTGCCGCCCGCTTCCGCCGTCTCGGCCGCCGCGAGGACGGTGAAGCCGAGCGCCATCGCGACCATTCCGGTGTCGACCACCCGCACCGGTACCGCCGCCTCCTTCGCCGCGAGCAGCGCCGCGTCGTAGGTGCCGGAGAACTCGCCGGACAGGTGGAGCGAGACGATCGCCTCCGCGCCCGCGTCGGCGACGGCCTCGTAGACGGCGGCGAATTCGGCCGGGGACGGGCGGGAGGTGGTGACCGGATGTCGCCGCTGGAGGGCTCGTGCCACGGCGGGGGCGGAGATTTCGGTGCCCTCTTCGAGGGCTTCGTCGCCGATGACCACGGTGAGCGGCACGACGGAGATGTTGTGCCGGCGCACGGCCTCGGGGTGGAGGTAGGCCGTGGAATCCGTGACGATGGCGACATGCGGGGACATGACGGGGAGGTTACCGGTGCGCAGGTCGGGGCGGTACTCGGGCCCTCACTGCCGGGCGGGCCGGTCTCCCCCGGCTGCCGCGGGCAGTGCCCCCACAAACGCCTGACGGGCTGATGGTTCGCTTCTGGCGCCCCGCCCCAGCCCCGGGGCCCGCCCGCACACGCCGGACGGGCTGACACGTCGCCTCCGGCACCCCCGCCAGGCTCGGGCTTCGGCCGCACACGCCGAACGGGCCGCATTCGGCTTCTGGCGGCCCGCCAAAAAGGCTCACCCCTGGCGGCCCTCCGAGGGCTCACGCCTGCCACAACCGCCAACGGCTCACCCCTGACACCCCGCCAGGCTCACCCCTCGCACCCCGCCAAAGGGCCTACTCCGCAGTCGGGCTCAGCTTCGGCGGAGCCGCAGGCTCCCAGTGGCGGAGGGCGGCCGATTCGATGTCGATCTGGTGGCGGAGGGCGGTGAGGTCGTCGGAGGCGAACTGGTGGGCGCGGTCCTGGGCGGCCCAGCGCAGGGAGTCCGCGGAGTGGGTGATGCGGTGGGCGCGGGTGGAGAGGTCGGGGAGAAGCGCGGCGAGGCGGGCGCGGTCGGGCTCGCGCTCCAGGAGGGCCAGCTCGCGGTCGAGGGTGCGGGCGTGGTCGTTGAGGCGGGCCATGAGACCGGCGGCCTCCGTCAGCGACGGGTCGTGTTCGAGGGCGCGGAAGGTGCTGTCGATGGCGGTGCGCAGGTCGATACGGAGCTGCGCGACCTGGCCCGCGGGGCCAGTCGTGGTGTAGCGGCGGGCCTTGAGCTGGGTGTCCTCGATGGCGCGGCGCGCCTGGGCCGAGGCGCGGGCGACACCGCGGCGCGCGGCGCGCACGGTCTTGACGGTGGCCACGACCCCGAGCGTGACGAAGGCGAGGAAGAGCACCAGGACGACGAAGCCTGCGATTTCCACGGGCGCTCTCCTCCAACCTCGAACGGCGGACACTCCACCATCCACCGTAGACGTCTCCACCGTAAACGGGAGGGGCAGGCCGCGGGATCCGGCCGATCCCCCAACCTGCCCCTTAAGGGTCGCGCTCCGCGAGGCGGCGCCCCTGCGAAGAAGCCGCGGCCTCACACCACGATGTTGACCAGCTTCGGCGCCCGCACGATCACCTTGCGCACCGCCGCACCGCCCAGCGCCGCGACGACGGCCGGGTCGGCCAGCGCCCGGGCCTCCAGCTCGGTGTCGGAAATGGTCGGAGGAACCTCCAACCGTGCCCTGACCTTGCCCTTGATCTGGACGACGCACACGACGGCCTCGTCCTGCGCCAGGGCGGGGTCGGCGACCGGGAAGGGCTCGTGCACCAGGGAGGAGGTGTGGCCCAGCCTGCTCCACAGCTCCTCGGCGATGTGCGGCGCCAGGGGCGCGATCAGCAGCACCAGGGGCTCGGCGATGGCGCGCGGCACGGGGCCGCCCGTCTTCGTCAGGTGGTTGTTCAGTTCGGTGATCTTGGCGATGGCGGTGTTGAAGCGCAGGCCCGCCATGTCGCCGGTGACACCGTCGATCGCCTTGTGCAGCGCGCGCAGCGTGGCCTCGTCGGGCTCGGCCTCGGAGACGGTCACCGCGCCGGTGGCCTCGTCCACGACATTGCGCCACAGGCGCTGCAACAGCCGGTACTGGCCGACGACCGCGCGGGTGTCCCAGGGGCGGGAGACGTCCAGCGGGCCCATCGCCATCTCGTACAGGCGCAGGGTGTCGGCGCCGTATTCGGCGCAGATCTCGTCGGGCGTCACGGCGTTCTTCAGGGACTTGCCCATCTTGCCCAGCACACGGCTGACGGGCTCGCCCTGGTAGAACCAGCCGCCGTCCCGCTCCTCGACCTCGACGGCGGGCACCGCGATGCCGCGCGCGTCACGGTAGACGAACGCCTGGATCATGCCCTGGTTGAACAGCCGGTGGAACGGCTCCACGGACGAGACGTGGCCCAGGTCGTGCAGCACCTTGTGCCAGAAACGGGCGTACAGCAGGTGCAGCACCGCGTGCTCGGCGCCGCCGACGTACAGGTCGACGCCGCCCGCGGGCTGCCCCTCGCGCGGGCCCATCCAGTACTGCTCGATGGCCGGGTCGACCAGCCGCTCGCTGTTGTGCGGGTCCAGATAGCGCAGCTCGTACCAGCAGGAACCGGCCCAGTTGGGCATGGTGTTGGTCTCGCGGCGGTACGTGCGGACGCCGTCGCCCAGGTCCAGCTCGACCGTCACCCAGTCCTCGTTGCGCGACAGCGGCGGCTCCGGGGAGGTGTCCGCGTCGTCGGGGTCGAAGGTGCGGGGGCTGTAGTCGTCGACCTCGGGCAGGGCGACGGGCAGCATCGAGTCGGGCAGCGCGTGCACGACGCCGTCCTCGTCGTAGACGACGGGGAAGGGCTCGCCCCAGTAGCGCTGACGGCTGAACAGCCAGTCGCGCAGCCGGTAGTTGACGGTGCCCTCGCCGATGCCGCGCTCGGCCAGCCAGGCGGTGATCACGGCCTTCGCCTCGACCACGCCCAGGCCGTCCAGGGACACCCCGGACCCGGCCGAGTTGACGATCGTCGCGTCGTACGACCCGAAGGCGTCGTCCCACTGGGCAGGGTCGGTGCCGCGGCCGTCGGTGGGGGCCACGACACAGCGCATCGGCAGTTCGAAGGCGCGGGCGAAGGCGAAGTCGCGGGTGTCGTGGGCGGGCACGGCCATGATGGCGCCGGTGCCGTAGCCCATCAGCACGTAGTCCGCGATGAAGACGGGGACATTTTCACCGCTGACGGGGTTTACGGCGAAGGCGCCGGTAAAGACGCCGGTCTTCTCCTTGGCGTCGGCCTGCCGCTCCACGTCGGACTTCGAGGAGGCGAATTTGCGGTAGGCGGCGACGGCCTCCGCGGGCGTGGCGTGGCCGCCGGTCCACACCTGGTGGGTGCCCTCGGGCCAGGCGTCGGGGACGATCGCGTCCACCAGGTCGTGCTCGGGGGCCAGCACCATATAGGTGGCGCCGAACAGCGTGTCCTGACGGGTGGTGAAGACCGTGATCGGGCGGTCGGCGCCGGCCACGGGGAAGTCGACGCGCGCGCCTTCGCTGCGCCCGATCCAGTTGCGCTGCTGCTGCTTGATGGCCTCGGGCCAGTCCAGCAGGTCCAGGTCGTCCAGCAGCCGGTCGGCGTACGCGGTGATGCGCATCATCCACTGGCGCAGGT
The DNA here is from genome assembly GCF_040610915.1 of Streptomyces sp. NPDC003300. Taxonomy (NCBI): domain Bacteria; kingdom Bacillati; phylum Actinomycetota; class Actinomycetes; order Kitasatosporales; family Streptomycetaceae; genus Streptomyces; species Streptomyces sp. NPDC003300. Next base: position 23,452 of record NZ_JBEXNE010000038.1, read on the forward strand.
TGGCCTTGAAGACGGGGAAGTTGCCGCGCTCGGAACGGCCGTCGGCGGTGACCTCCTCGTTGGCCAGCACGGTGCCCAGTCCGGGGCACCAGTTGACCGGCGACTGGGCGACGTACGCCAGCCGGTGGCTGTCCAGGACACCGGCGCGCTCGGCGACGGTCAGCTCCGCCCACGCGCGGCCGTCGGGGGTCGCGCGGACGCCGCCCTCGTACTGCTCGACCAGCTCGCTGATCGGGCGGGCGCGGGCGGCCTCCTCGTCGTACCAGGAGTTGAAGATCCGCAGGAAGATCCACTGGGTCCAGCGGTAGTACTCCGGGTCGATCGTGGCGAAGGAGCGGCGCTTGTCGTGGCCCAGGCCCAGCCGCCGCAGTTGCGCCGTCATCGTGACGATGTTGGCCTCGGTGGTGACCCGCGGGTGGGTGCCGGTCTGTACGGCGTACTGCTCGGCGGGCAGGCCGAAGGCGTCGAAGCCCAGGGTGTGCAGCACATTGTGGCCGGTCATCCGCTGGTGGCGGGCGTAGACGTCGGTCGCGATGTAGCCCAGCGGGTGGCCGACGTGCAGTCCCGCACCCGAGGGGTACGGGAACATGTCCATGATGAATTTCTTGGGGCGCGCGGCCGTCTCGGGGTCGCCGTCCAGGTCGCCGCTGGGGTTCGGCGCCTCGTAGGTGCCGTGGGCCTGCCAGAAGTCCTGCCAGCGGCCCTCGATGTCCGCGGCCAGTTCGGCCGTGTAGCGGTGGGGCGCAGCCGTCTCGGCGGCCGGGGTGATCTCGCTCATCGTCCTCGGTACTCCATCGATGTCTTGACGGCTGCGGCCCGGAAGCCTGCTGCCCGTCGCTGCCTGCGGAAACAAAAAAGCCCCTCGCGCAGGAGGGGTGCCGCACTGACGGGGTTCTCGGTCAGCGCGGCTCGCTAAGCAGGAGGCTCACAGCTCGCATGGCATCAGGTTACCGCAGCGGGGGCGGGGCCCGCACCGAGGATCGCTCCCCGGTACGGGCCCCGCTTCACCGCGTCCGAAACGCTTCCGAAGCGCGTCCGCACGCCTCGGATCCGCGCCGGATCGGCGTAGAACCATGTCCGAAACGCGGAGGCGCGTCGGACCAGAACCGCGTCACACCGTTCTCAGAACCGCGTCACACCGTTCAGTGCTTGCCGTTCTTCTTCGGCGGCAGGTACGACTTCACGTAGTCGGCACCCGGGGTGCCGACGCCGGTGACGTCGTCGTAGCCGACCGTGGCGTGCAGCGACGCGTCCGCACCGAGGGTACGGAGCGAGGTGATCGTGCCGTCCGAGGCGTCGAAGGCGTTCGCGAAGTCGACACGCACGACGGCGAGACCCTGGCCCTGGCCCAGCGGGTGGTCGGTCACGTCGTGGTACGCGGACGTGCCGTACTTGTTGTAGATGAGCGGGTTGGCGAAGCCGATCGCGATGCCGTTACGGGCCTGCTGCGACAGCGCCTGGACGCCCGCGATCACCGGCGCGGCGAGCGAGGTGCCGCCGATCCGGTACTCGCTGTACTGGAGCGACCCGTCGGGGAAGGTCTGGGTCTGACCGACGAGGAAGCCGGTGTTCGGGTCGGCGACCGCGGCGATGTCGGGCTCGACACGCTGCTTGACGGTGCCGCCGTTGGCGAGCGCCAGCGAGTCGGGGACGACGCCGCGCTGGTAGTACGGCTGCGCGTACAGCTTGCTGGTGCCGCCGCCCGCGCCCGAGGTGTACGGGCCGGGGAAGCCCACCCAGGACTTGCCGTCGGCCGACAGCGGGGCGCGCTCGGTGCCCCAGCCGGTCTCCCACTTGTACTTGTCGTTCTTGCCGACCGCCAGCGAGGTGCCGCCGACGGAGGTGGCCCAGTCGGAGTTTCCGGGGGTGTCGGCCTGCTTCACACCGGTGGAGGCGACGTTGTCGCCGTTGTCACCGGAGGAGAAGTAGAAGCCGATGCCCTCGACAGCGCCCTGCTGGAAGACCTGGTCGTAGGCCGCGGCCACGTCCGGGGTCTCGTTGGCCTCGACGTCGCCCCACGAGTTGGAGACGATGTCGGCCAGGTGGCCGTCCACGACCTTGTTGAGCGTGTCGAGGAAGTCGTCGTCGTAGCAGGAGGCCGCGCCGAGGTAGACGATGTTCGCGTCGGGGGCGACCGCGTGCACGGCCTCGACGTCGAGCGTCTCCTCGCCGTACCAGCCGGACGCGCCGCACTCGTCGGTGTTGGTGAACTCGCTCGGCAGGACCTGCGAGAGCTGGCCCTTCTTGTACTTCTGGTCGCCGTTGCGCTTGGCGTACTGCGAGGCGTCGGCGGCGATGGTCGGCGAGGCGTACGCGTCGGTGATGGCCACCGTCACGCCCTTGCCGGTGTACTTGCCGGCGCCGTACGCGGCACGGAGCTGCTCACCGGTGTAGCCCTTGATCGCGTAAGGCGCCTTGGTGCCGTACGCGTTGGGGAGCTTGTTGTTGGTGTTCGAGCCGAAGTACGTGGAGAAGGGTCCGGCGTTCTTGAAGACCGCGTCCGGAGGCGGCAGCGTGTCGTCGTGGCTGGACTTCTTGGGTGCGTTGTCCAGGCCGGTGACGGTCAGCACCGCGCCCTTGAGCGAGGCGGGCGCGGACGCCGTGGTCGCCGGGGCGTGGTAAGTGTGGCCCGCCTTGGAGTAGTTGTGGAGCTGGGTGCCGAAAGCCTTCTCCGCGGCGGCCACGTCACCGGTCACGGCGATGTAGTGCTGGGAGGTCGCGGTCACCTTCAGGCCGGAGGACTTCAGCCAGTCGGTGACCTCGGCTATCTGGGCCTTCGTCGCACCGTAGCGCGACTGGGTCTGCGCGGTGGTCAGATAGTGACCGTAGTCAGCCGAGTTCGGATCCGAGACGGACTTGGCGTAGGCCGCGAGGCCCTTCGCGTCCCGTCCGGCCAGATAGACGCGGACGGACACCTTGCCGGTGTTCGCGGTCGCGCCCTTGTCTGCCTGGGTGGTGGCCCACTGCGGCTTGGTGCCGGAGAGGAGTTGGCGTCCGCTGGGCTGGTCGGCCGTGGCGGACTGGGTGCCAAGCGCGAGCGCGCCGGCGACCAGGGGCAGCGCGGCGGCCGCCACCAGTCCCACACGCGTTCTCTTGCGCTCAAATCTCATGAAACCCCCATGCGAAGCGAGTTGTCGCGAAGTGCGGTGTCGCCGCTATCCGTACGGCTCGTACCGCAGAGCGACACTCTTTCGCTGATCGGTTCATGTCAGGGGCATGGTTTTCCCAAGAGCGGGTCAAGGAACGGTAGCCACCGCCCGTCGTGCGTATGGCCGTTCAGGTCGCGTGCCCGATCGGGCACGGGGCCCGTCGGGGCCGCCCGCCCGGTCAGGCGGGGTGCTCGTCCAGCTTCTGGAACAGCCGGTGGAAGCGCAAGGTCGATCCCGCGGGAACGTCGGGAAGTTCACGCGACCGCAATCGCCAGGCGGCCACGACCGCGGCCGTCAACTCCGTACGGCAGGTGTCGCGGTCCATCTCCGGCACGCCCTGACTCTTGGCGTAGGAGCGGTACATGACCATGTCCCGCTCGGTACGCGGGCTGACCGGCCAGCCGCGCAGCAGCGTCTCGACCGCGCGCACCCCGCGCGCGAACCGCTCGTCCCCGGTGCGCGCGGCGAGCGCCTTGAACCCCGGTACGAAACCGGCCATCCGCCACTCGACGTCCCGCTCGTCGCGCAGCGGATCGGCCCACGCCAGATCGGCCAGCGACACCGCGGTGAGCCAGCAGGCGATCTCGGGGCGGCCGGACTTGCCCTCCGCGATCGACCACTCGTAGAAGAACCGCCGGGCCGCCTCACGGGAGTTGACCATCGTACGGATCCGGCCGACATGCTCCTGCGCGACCGCCGTCAGCTCGTCGTTCATGGCGTTGTGCCGCAGCACCACGACGAGGTTGACCACCCGGCGCAGGTCGTCGGGCTCCTCCTCCACGGCCGCGCGGGCGGAGCCGATCGCGTACTCGGGCGAGCTGCTCAGCTTCTGCGACATGTACCGGAACTCCTTGGCGTCCAGGCCGCTTCCGGGCCGGGTCGCCACGCGGATGCCGACGCGGGTCAGGCGCGCGTAGATGTCCTTCATGTCGACGCCGAGGCTGCGGGCGACGCGCAGCGCCGACTCGGCGACCGCGCGGTGCCTGACGAGCAGCCGGTCGCCCGCGCGGGCCGCCGCCGCCTCCTCGCCGAGCGGGATGACGATCTCCTCCTCGACCCGGCTCACGTCGATGTTGAGCGCCTCGGCGAGCAGCCGCGGCGACATCTCCCGCACATTGATGCCGTGCAGGGCGGCGATCATGAAGAAGGCGTACGCGAGCGTGCGGCCGTTGCTCAACGGGTAGTGGACCAGGCGTCCGAGCATCTGCTGCACATGGCCGTCCAGCCGGTCGCCGACGCGGACCCGGAGCATGCCGCCGAGCAGCGCGCCGTCCTCCAGGCTGGCCTCCTCGCCGCGGACCGCCGCGAGCAGCGCCGCCACGCGGTCCTCGACCTGGTTGTACGAGGCGAGCTGGCCGAGCGCCTGCGACCGCGTCCACGCCTCAACGATCTCCCGCGCGTCCACGCCGTCCTTGCCGAGGCCGCGCAGGGCGATCCGCTTCGGCGTGACGTTCAGCGTGTTCCACGGCAGCGAGTCGGCCCTGACGGCCCGCCAGTCGGTGTCCCGCGCGGCCAGCAGGAAGTGCAGGTCCGAGCGGCCCTCAAGCCGCCGCAGGACGTCGAAGCAGCCGGTCGCGATCTTCTCCGCGTCGTCCGAGACGAAGAGCGTGTTGCGGTCCGGGTCCAGCTCCGCGATCCACTTCAGGTCCAGGGTGTCGCCGGAGTCCCGCCAGTACACCCGCCAGTCCTCGTGGCTGCTCGCGAGATCGACGGCGACCTGCCGGATCAGCGTCGACTTGCCCTCGCCGCTGGGGCCCACCACCAGGTGCACGGTGCTCGCCGAGCCGCGCTCGTACAGCAGATTCCCGGTGATACGCGAGACCGCCTCGCGGCGCGGCACGTCCGCCAGCACCGTCTCCCAGGTCGGCAGGGCACCGTCGAAGTAGCGGACCAGACTCTCCCGCGAGGCCTCGCGCCGACCGGCGAGGAACTCACGGTCGATCAACTGCCAGTCCAGCTGGTCCAAGAGGTCTCTCCCCCGTCGCTTCCGCCCTGTGCGCCCAGGGTAGTTGACCAGCCGTCAGGCCGGTCGGGTGACGGATCCCGCGGCCGGTCAGAACAGACCGGGCCCGCGGCCGGTCCGAAGCCGCGCCCCGCGGGCGCCGCAGGAGCCGGCCGCCGCGCAACGGAAAAGAGCGAGATCCGTCCGCCTTCTGCGGACAGGTCTCGCTCTCTCACTCGTGGAGCTACGGGGAATTGAACCCCGGACCTCTTGCATGCCATGCAAGCGCTCTACCAACTGAGCTACAGCCCCGCGTGGTGTCGGGCGGTGGGCCCGGCGACTCGGGATACATTACACGGCCGCGGGCCGGGACCGCCAACTCGTTTCCGGCCGGTGGCGGGCCTCCGACCTCGGGGTTCTGTGACGGCGGGAGGAGCGTGGTGGCGTGGGCGCGGTACGGCGGCGGCGGGCGGCGGTGACCGCGGCCGGGGTCGGCTGCCTCGCGTCCTTCGCCGGATTCTGGGCGGCGCAGCGCGGCGCGCACGTGTCGATGATCGACCTCATGGTGTACCGGGCCGAGGGCCTGACGGTACGCGGCGGCGGTGACCTGTACGCGATGCGCGCGACGTACGCGCGGCTGCCGACGACGTATCCGCCGTTCGCCGCGCTGCTGTTCGTGCCGCTGACGTGGCTGCGGCCCGGGGCGATGCGGACGGCGGCGACGGCCGGGAATCTGCTGCTGCTGGTGGCGCTGGTCGCGCTGTCGCTGCGGCTGGCCGGCCGTCCGGTACGCGCGCCGCGGGCCGCGGCGGTGCTCGCCGTGGCCGCGGCGGCGGTGTGGTGCGAGCCGGTGTGGACGACCCTGCGCTACGGGCAGGTCAATCTGCTGCTCGCGGTGCTGGTGCTGTGGGACCTGACCCGCCCTGCCGCGCACCGCTGGGCGGGGGCCGGGATCGGGATCGCCGCCGGGATCAAGCTGACGCCCGCGCTCTTCGCCGTCTTCCTGGCCGTGGCGGGGGCGGCGGCGCTGCGCCGGGAGGGAAGCGGCGCGCCCTATGTGCGGCGCGCGCTGGTGGCGGGCGGCACCTTCGCCGGTACGGTCGCGGTCGCGGCGCTCGCGCTGCCGTACGACTCGCGGCGGTTCTGGACCGGGGTGGTGCTCGCGCCGGACCGGGTCGGCTTCGGCGAGGACACCGCCAATCAGTCGTTGCGCGGGGTGGTCGCCCGGTTCCAGCACACCGGGGACCCGGGGACGGTCTGGCTGGCGGGCGCCGCCGTGGCGGGTCTGGCCGGGCTCGCGGTGGCCGTCGCGGCGCTGCTGGCCGGGGACCGGCTGCCGTACGGGCCCGCGTGGGCGGCGGTGGCCTGCGCCATGACGGCGCTGCTGGTCAGTCCGGTGTCGTGGTCGCACCACTGGGTGTGGGCGGTGCCGATACTGGTGCTGCTCGGCTCCGAGGCGTTGCGCCGCGGGGACTGGCGGTGGGCGGCCGGGACGGCCGCGGCCTGCGGTCTCTTCTGCTCCTTCGCGCTGTGGGCGGTGCCGCACGGCCCCGGACGGCTGGAGCTGCGGCAGAGCGGGCCGCAGATACTGCTGTCGGCCGGTTATCCGCTGGCGGCCGTGGCGTTCCTGGCGCTGGCGGGCACGCTGGCCGTCCGCGCGCTGTACACCATGCCCTCCAGGCGCGTGTCAACCGCCGAAAGCCGTCGTCCGGCGCCGATTCCGGAGGCGGCTCCCGACCCCGCGCCGCCCCTGGTCACGGCGCCCGCCCCCGCCCCGGCCGCTCCGGCCGGAAGTTCATGAATCCTCAACATTTCCGGGGCGGATCCGCGGTTACGGTGGCTTTCGGCCGACTACGAGCCCCGCCGCCGGACGAGCCTGGAGACCGCTTTGACCACCGCGTTCGACCCCCTCGACCTCGGCGGTGTGCGGCTGCCGAACCGTATCGTCATGGCACCGATGACCCGCAGCAGGGCGTACGGTCCCGGACTCGCCCCGACCGACGCCGCCGTGCGCTACTACGCGCAGCGCGCCTCCGCCGGGCTGATCGTCACCGAGGGCGCCCAGCCCTCCCCCGTCGGCCAGGGCTATCCCGACACTCCCGGTCTGCACAGCGACGAGCAGATCGCCGCCTGGCGCCGGGTCACCGACGCCGTGCACGCGGCGGGCGGCCGGATCTTCGCGCAGCTCATGCACACCGGCCGGATCGGCCACCCCTCCCTGCTGCCCGACGGCCTCGTACCGGTCGGCGCCTCGGCCGTCGCCGCCCAGGGCACGGTCTACACGCGGGACGGGCCGAAGGAGTTCGTCGTCCCCGAGGAGCTGACCGAGGACGGCATCCGGCAGACCGTGGCCGACCACGCCGCCGCGGCCCGCAACGCGATCACGGCGGGCTTCGACGGCGTCGAGGTGCACGCGGCCAACGGCTATCTCGCGCACCAGTTCCTAGCGCCCAACTCCAATGTCCGCACCGACGACTGGGGCGGCTCCCCCGAGCGCCGGATACGGTTCGCGGTCGAGCTGGTCACGGCGGTGGCCGGGGCGATCGGCGCCGACCGTACGGGCCTGCGCGTCTCGCCCGGCAATCCGCTCGGCGACCTCCACGAGCCGGAGCCGGGACCGACGTATGTCGCGCTGGTCCAGGCGATCGAAGCGGTCGGCCCCGCGTATCTGCACCTCATCGAGAACGACGACCGGGCGCTCACCCTGGAGCTGCGCAAACGCTTCTCCGGCGCCCTCATCCTCAACGCCCGTACGGTCGGCCGCCCTTCGGGCCCGGAGGAGCTGGCGCTGATCGAGGACGGCACCGCCGACATGCTCTCGTACGGCGCACTCTTCCTCGCCAACCCCGACCTGCCGCGCAGGCTCCGCGCGGGCGGACCGTTCAACACCCCGGACCGGGCCACGTATTACGGCGGCGACGAGCGCGGCTACACCGACTACCCGTTCCTGGACGCGGAGGCCGCGCAGGACGCGTAGGACGCACCGGCACAGGCCCCGTGCCTCAGGCCCGGCGCCGCCCGCTCCGCCGCCACTCGACCGCGGCCACGGCGCCGACCGACGACACCGCCGCCATGGCCGCCGACGTCACGGCGTAGGCGTGGGCCGAGGGGTGGGCGCCGGGCAGGTCGAGCCGGTTGAGGTAGAGCGTGCCGAGGGTGGCGACGCCGAGGAGCTGGCCGAGCTGGGTGACGGTGGCGAGCAGGCCGCTGGCCTCCGCCGCGTCGCGCGGCGCGACCTTGCCGAGCGCCAGGGTGAGCGTCGGGCTGAAGGCGAGACCGAGTCCGGTGCACAGGGGCAGCAGCGTGCCGTAGAGCAGCGCCCCGCCGTGGCCGCCGCCGTGCAGCGCGAGCCCGAGGCCCGCGAAGGACCCGGCCGCGACCAGCAGGCCCGCCGGGGCGAGCCACGGCCGCCAGGACACCGGCAGCCGACGCCAGTTGAGGCCGACGGCGCCGAAGGCGACCGCGCAGGTCGCGAAGGTCAGACCGGTGCGCAGCGCGCTGTCGCCGAGGCCCGACTGAAGGTGCAGGGCGATGGCGAAGAGGAAACCCGCGTTGGCCGCCATCGTCAGCGAGATCACCGTCACCGCGCGTGGCATGTCCGGCGCCCGCAGCACACGCGCGGACACCAGCGGGGCGCCGCCGCGCCGGGCGAGCCGCGCTTCGAGCACCGTGAAGCGCGAAGAGCAGCACGCTCAGGCCCAGCGAGAACCAGCCCCACAGCGGCCAGCCCTCCTCCTGCCCGAGGACGAGCGGCACGGTGAGCAGCGTCACCGCGGCGCCGAGCACGACCAGGCCCGGCAGGTCGAGACCGCGCCGCACCGCCCCCGCCGCCCCCGGGGTCCCTGCGCCCGTTGCCGCGCCGGGCAGGCGGGTCAAGGTCTTCCGGCACCACGCGGTCGGCACCGTCAATCTGTCGTCCAGCTCGCTGAGCATCGACGGCATGGCCGAGCACCGCGTCGTCGTCTACACCCCGCTCGGCGCGCAGGACACCCGCCGGATCGAGCGCCTGCGCGCCATCCCCGACCCGGTCGTCGGCTGCCCCGAGCACGGCCGCCCGCTCTCCGAGATCCTGCGCGAGAAGGCCGAGCAGGCCACGCGGGAGGGCCGGAACGCAGAGATCCCGCTCCCCCGGTGAGGGAACGGGACCTTCGTACGTGGCGGGTGGACCGTGTCCCCGGGTACTCCCGCCTCGGCGCCCGGCCCGGCCGACCCCACGGTGGCGAAGCCCCCGCGGCGCGAGGCGCGGCCGGGCAGAAACGACAGAGGGCGGAGTGACTCGCGTTTTCCGCGAGCACACTCCGCCCTCGACCTTGTGGAGCTACGGGGAATTGAACCCCGGACCTCTTGCATGCCATGCAAGCGCTCTACCAACTGAGCTACAGCCCCGCGTCAGCGCGGGTTTCCCCGGCGACGAGAAGAAGCATAGCCGGTGAGCGCGCCGGAAACGAAATCCGCTGCACCGCCGCGCGCGGACGCGTCCCGGACCCGGTCGAGGGCCGTCCGGAGGCCGCCGCGAGCACGGTCCGGCGCGCGCTCAGGTGTCGTCGCCGAGGACCGGCTCCGGCAGGGTGCCCGCGTTGTGCTCAAGGAGACGCCAGCCGCGGGCGCCCTCGCCGAGGACGGACCAGCAGCAGTTCGTCAGGCCGCCGAGCGACTCCCAGCTCGTGGACTCCAGGCCGAGCAGCCGTCCGATGGTGGTGCGGATGGTGCCGCCGTGGCTGACGACGACGAGGACGCCGTCGTCGGCGAGCTTGTCGGCGGCGGTCAGCACCACGGGGGCGGCCCGGTCGGCGACCTCGGTCTCCAGCTCGCCGCCGCCGCGCCGCACCGGCTCGCCGCGCTTCCAGGCCGCGTACTGCTCGCCGTAGCGCTCGACGATCTCGGTGTGGGTCAGGCCCTGCCAGGCTCCGGCGAAGGTCTCGCGCAGGCCCTCGTAGTGCGTGACCGGCAGGTGGGTCACCGCGGCAAGCTCCGCGGCGGTGCCCGCGGCCCGGCGCAGGTCGGAGGCGATGATCGCGTCCGGCCGCAGCGCCGCGAGCAGCCGGGCGGCGCGGCGCGCCTGCGCCGTGCCCTCGGCGGTCAGCTCGATGTCGGTGTTGCCCTGGAAGCGCTGTTCGAGATTCCAGGCCGTCTGGCCGTGCCGCCAGAGCACGATCCGGCGGCCACGGCCGCCCTTGTTCCCGTTCAGTTCAGGTCTCCCTCGTCCTGCGCCTCCTGCGCCTGCGCGTGCTCGGCGCCCTTGCCGCGGGTCGCGACCGCGTCCTGCGGCAGCTCGATCTCCGGGCAGTCCTTCCACAGCCGCTCCAGGGCGTAGAAGACCCGCTCCTCGGAGTGCTGCACGTGCACCACGATGTCGATGTAGTCGAGCAGCACCCAGCGGCCGTCCCGCTCGCCCTCGCGCCGTACCGGCTTGGCGTCCAGCTCCTTGGCCAGGGTCTCCTCGATGCCGTCGACGATGGCCTTGACCTGTCGGTCGTTGGGCGCGGAGGCCACCAGGAAGGTGTCGGTGATGGAGAGGACGTCGCTGACGTCGTAGGCGATGATGTCGTGCGCGAGCTTGTCGGCCGCGGCCTGGGCGGCGGTACGGGTCAGCTCGATGGAACGGTCCGTGGCGGTCACTGAGGAGACTTTCGGGTCGGGGGCTGGTCACCCAAGGGTCTCACGACCCTCGGACAGCCCCCGACCCCTTTTCGATCACCGCGCGCCGGTCACCATGGGCCGGAGCCCGCGCGCCGGTCACCATGCGCCGATCGCCGCGGACCGGTCACCACGCTCGGTCACCACGGACCGGTCACCACGCTCGGTCACCGGCGACCGGAGCCCGCGGCGGGCGCTCACTGGCCCGTCTGCTTGTAGTCCTTGCCGAGCACCACCGAGATGTCCGCGGTCGCCGGCACCGTGCCCTTCTTCACCGCGCTCGCGGGCAGCCCCAGGGTGGACGCGACGTCCTTGGCCGCGGCCAGCCGCGCGTCGTCGCCGTAGACGATCTGCGAGAGGGCCTGGGACTTGTCCGCCGTGCCGCCCGGCACATAGGTGTACGTGCCGCCGTTGACGATCGCGGCCTGCGCCATCGGGCCCGACTTCTTGTCGCCGGTGGCGTCCTTGATCTGCACGCGGGCCTGCGCGGTCGCGTCGGAGGTCTTGACCGTGCCGCCGAGGATGTCCTTGACGACGCTGTCGCTGGTCTTCGCGGTGAGCGTGCCGTCCTTCTGCACCGGCAGCATCGCCGTGTCGTACGCGCCGGTCTTGGCCAGCTCCGCGAGCTGCGCGAGCGACGCGCCGAGCTGCTGGTCGGTCAGTGACGGGTCGAGGATCTGGGCCAGCGACTGGACGGTCTTGGTCGCGGACGCCGCGTCGCTGGGCATCTTCTTCAGCAGCGCCTGCATGACCTGCCCGAAGCGGCTGAGCTGCTTGGTCTGCGGCTCGCCCGGCGCGAGGTAGGTGGCGTACGCGACGGCCGCCTGGCCGGTCAGCTCGGTCTGCTTGCCCTGCCGGACCAGCGTCTTGTCCTTGTCCTTGCCGGTGCCCTTCACCTCGGCGTCGGTGTCGACGTAGACGTCGCCGAGCGAGTCGACCAGCAGTTCCAGATACGGGGTGTCCAGCCGCCAGGTGCCCTTGATGTCGGAGCCGAGCAGCGAGTTGAGGGCGTCCCTGGTCGGGCCGACGCCGTCGCCGACCGCCTTGTCCAGGGTGGTCGACGTGCCGTCCTCGGTGGTGACGTTGAGGGAGTTGGGCAGCAGGACCGTCGTACCGCGGCCCTTGGTCTCGTTGTCCACCAGCAGCGCGGTGGCGGGCGCGCCCTTGTCGACCGGCATCAGGTGCACGACTATGACGTCGCGCTTCTGCGCGCCGCCCGCCGCCGCGGCCGGGCCCTTCGAGTCGCCGAGGCCGGGCAGCTTGCCCGCCTGCCACAGGTAGCCGACGCCGCCGAGCATCGCGAGCACGACCAGCAGGATCAGGCCGACCTTGCGGTTCTTGCCGCGCCGCTTGGCCTCCTCGCGGCGCTCGGTGCGCGACTCGGAGAACTTCAGCCAGTCGATGACCTCTTCCGACTCCTCCGAGTCCTCGTCGATGAAGGCGAACTGCTCGGTCAGATACTGCCCGTCGGGTCCCTTCGCCCCGCCCGCGCCGGTCGGCGCCTGCCGCGTCCCGGGCTCCTCGTGGAAGACCGGCTGCTGCCCGGTGTCGTACACGGGCGGCTGCTGCCCTGTCTCGTACACCGGCGGCTGCTGCCCGGTCTCGTACACGGCGTGCCGGCCGGTGTCGTAGACCGGTTGCTGGCCCGTGTCGTAGACGGGCTGCTGTGGACCGGTGTCGTAGACCGGCTGCTGCCGCCCCGTGTCGTAGACCGCGTGCTGGCCGGTGTCGTACACGGGGGGCTGCTGGCCGGTCTCGTAGACGGTGTGCTGCCCGGTGTCGTACGCCTGCGGCTGCCCCGCGCCGTAACCCTGGCCCTGTCCCTGGCTCTGGCCCGGCGCGTGGCCCTGACCCTGGCCCTGGCCGTAGCCGCCGGGGCCCGGTCCCTGTTCGTAGTACGGCTGTTGGGGCTGCTGCGGGATCCAGCCCTGCTGCTGGCCGGCGTAGGTCTGCGAGGGGTCGCCGTAGTACGGGTCCTGGTAACCGGGGTGCGGCTGCTGCTGGGGGACGTGCGGCGGCGCCTGCTGAGCGGCCTGCTGCTGCGGCTGCTGCCCCTGTTGCTGCTGCGCGGGATGGGGCTGTGCGTACGGGTCGTAACCGTAGGGCTGCTGCTGGTAGTAGGGGTCTTGCGCGTAAGGGTCTCTCTCGTTCTCAGGACCGCCCTCGGCTTGCTGCCAACGGGGGTTTGCGTCGTTCACGAGGAACCCCTTCACGTGGTTCGTTGCGGAGCTACCCGGTCGCGTCCCGGTACAGCGCGCGTTTGTCGATGTAGCGCACTACACCGTCCGGAACCAAGTACCAGACAGGATCCCCCTTGGCCACCCGCTGGCGGCAGTCCGTGGAGGAGATCGCCAGCGCCGGGACCTCCACGAGCGAGACACCGCCCTCGGGGAAGCCCGGGTCCGACAGCGTATGCCCGGGGCGTGTGACCCCGATGAAGTGCGCGAGAGAGAACAGTTCCTCCGCGTCCCGCCAGGAGAAGATCTGGGAGAGCGCGTCGGCACCGGTGATGAAGAACAGCTCGGCGCCCGGGTGCTCGGCGCGCAGATCGCGCAGGGTGTCGATGGTGTACGTCTTGCCCGCGCGGTCGATGTCGCTGCGGCTCACCGAGAACTGCGGGTTGGACGCGGTGGCGATCACCGTCATCAGGTAGCGGTCCTCGGCGGCCGACACCTTCTGGTCGCTCTTCTGCCACGGCTGGCCGGTCGGCACGAAGACCACCTCGTCGAGGTGGAAGAGGCTGACGACCTCGCTGGCGGCGACCAGGTGACCGTGGTGGATGGGGTCGAAGGTGCCGCCCATCACCCCGATGCGGTGCTTCGCGTCCGGCATGGTCAGTCCCGGTTGAAGCGGGTCACGATCCACAGCAGGAGCAGCAGGGCGGCCAGTGCGCCGAAGCCGGTCACGTACGGGCTGAGGCTGTTGTGGTTGCCGCCCCCCTCGGCGAGTGTGGTCAGGGCGGAGGCTGCGTTGGACGACATGATCAGCGGGACCCTTTGCGATATCGGGGACGGGGGAGAAGACTCTCGGCACATCGTACGGGCGGGCGGAAGGGAACTTCGCGCAGGCTCCGCGCGTCCAGAGTATGTACCGGTTGGCTATCAGGGGGTTGGGCCAGTATGTCCGTGCCGAATGGACCGAACGACACGCAGGACGGTCAGAAGAACCTGCCGGGGCGCAACCGCAAGCGCTTCCCCGGCATCTCGTCGCGGGCGTACGAGCACCCGGCCGACAAGTCCGCGCTGGTGGCGCTCCGCAAGCTCAGCGGCTTCGACACGGTCTTCAAGGCGCTCAGCGGTCTGCTGCCCGAGCGGTCGCTGCGGCTGCTGTTCCTGTCGGACTCGGTGCGGGTCAGCGACGAGCAGTTCGCGCATCTCAACGCGATGCTGCGGGACGCCTGTTACATCCTGGACATGGAAAAGGTCCCGGCGATGTACGTGACGCAGGACCCGCAGCCCAACGCGATGTGCATCGGCATGGACGAGCCGATCATCGTGGTCACCACCGGCCTGGTCGAGCTGCTCGACGAGGAGGAGATGCGGGCGGTCGTCGGCCACGAGGTGGGCCACGCGCTGTCCGGCCACTCGGTGTACCGGACGATACTGCTCTTCCTCACCAGCCTGGCGCTGCGCGTGGCGTGGATCCCGCTCGGCAATCTGGCGATCCTGGCGATCGTCACCGCGCTGCGCGAGTGGTTCCGCAAGTCGGAACTGTCCGCGGACCGCGCCGGTCTGCTGGTCGGTCAGGACGTGCAGGCGTCGATGCGCGGTCTGATGAAGATCGCGGGCGGCAACCATCTGCACGAGATGAACGTGGACGCGTTCTTGAAGCAGGCCGACGAGTTCGAGGCGGCGGGCGATCTGCGCGACTCGGTGCTGAAGATCCTCAACGTGCTGCCGCGCAGTCACCCGTTCACCACGGTGCGCGCCGCCGAGCTGCGCAAGTGGGCGGGCAGCCGGGACTACCAGCGGCTGATGGACGGCCACTACCCGCGGCGCGAGGAGGACAAGGACACCTCGGTGTACGACTCCTTCAAGGAGTCCGCGACGCATTACGCCGATACGGTGAAGAGCAGCAAGGACCCGCTGATGGGGCTGATCCGGGACATCTCGTCCGGGGCGGGCGACATCGGCGGCAAGCTGCGCGACCGCTTCACAGGCTCGGGCTCGACGAACGGGGCGGCGGGGGCGTCAGAAGGCTCGGGCGACTCGCCCGAGGACTCGGGGCCGCCGTCCGAGCCGCAGCCGGGGATGGGCTGACCGAGGGGCTTCCCGGCCCGCCGGGCGCGCCCGCGGCGCCCCGCGGCAGCCATGTGGCGTTCGGCAGCACGCCCGGCGCCGTCGTGCCGCTCGGCCGCACGCCCTGCGCCGTCGTGCTCGCGGTGGCCGGCGGCTGCCCGGTGGTGGCGTCGGTCAGCGGGGCGCAGACCGCGCCGACCGGCCGGTCGTGGCGGTACGGATCGGCTCCGGCGACCGCGCCGGGCGCCGACTGGCCGGCCAGTATCGGCCGGAAGTAGTTCTGTACGGCCGCGCCGCAGGCCAGCGGTCCCGCCGCCACATCGGCCTGGACGACCTGGATCTGGCGCTGGCGCAGGTCGGCGTGACTGAAGCGGAATCGCATCTGGCGGCGCACGGTGAACAGCGACACGGCGTTGTCGGCGAATCCCGGCCGGTACAGCGCGTAGACGAAGGTGTGGTCCGCGGCGATCTCCAGCTCGTCGTCGCCGGTCTCGGTGGCGTCCAGGGTGCCCTGCACGCGGATGCCGTCCCGGACCAGCCGCACCCGCGCCGCCGGGTCGAAGCGGACCAGCCAGCCGGTCGCCTCGTGGGTGCCGTCGGTGTACGGCCGGGTCAGGCTGCTGTCGAACTGGTCGAGCTGTCCGGGGTCGAGCAGGGCGCGGACACTGCTCACATCGCCGCCGGTGACCGTCTCCTGATTGATCGACGAGTCGGTCAGATAGAGCTTCGCGGTGCTGAAGGCCTGCGTCACCTCGCCCACGCCGTAGTCGCCGATCCGGTGGATCGCGGGCATCGTGATGCCCTCGGCGCCGACCCGGTACGCCTCCGCGCGCTGTCCGCGGAAGGGCTCGGTCGCGGAGACCGAGGCGACCTTGCCGGACGGGACCAGCGGGATGACGGTGGCCCTGAGCTGTTCCGTGGCGTCCTGGCCGCGGCCCTTGTAGGGGTGCCTGACGCCCATGTAGATGGCGAAGCCGAAGGCGACGACGATGAGCGTGATGAGGGCGACCGCCTGCCGGGCGAGGCCGCGCGGCAGCGCGTGCCGGACGCGGACCGCCCGGTCGGCGTCGTCCAGCCGCTCCTGGGCGGAGAACTCCTGGATCCGGGCAGCCCGGACGAACGACTCGTCGAACACGACGGATCGGTACTCGTCCTCACCGCCTCCGGGGACGCCCTCGGGCGTGCCCTCAGGAGGATTTCCAGGCCCGCTCATATCACAAGGTTAAGTCTCTGGGCGTGCGAATAAACGCCCTGGTACCGGTCAACTTATGACAGGAGATCAGGGAAGCCGGTTCGCGGCGACCGGAGGCAGGCTGCTCTGTGTGCCGACCGGGCCGCTGGACGGCGGGGGGACCACCGGTGGTCGGGTCGCGCCGCCCGCGCCGCGGTAGACCGCGGCGAAGGTCAGGGCGACCACCCCTATGCCCATGACCACGGCCAGGGCCCAGGCCACCGGACGGTGCCAGCGGGTACTGCTCCCGCGGTACGGCCGTCCGGCCGGGTAGAGGTCGTCGGAATCCGGTACTCCCGCTTCGTCCAGTTCGGGGACAGCGGCGTGAGCACCGGCTCGATTCCGACCCGGCCAGCCGGGCGGTAGCGCGGGACCTTCGGCGACGGCAAGCATCCGTTCCTTGGCCGAGGGCTCATGGAACAGAGCGGACCGTACGAATTCTTCGTCGAGGACTACGGAGGCGAACTCGTCATCGTCCGGCATCTGTCCAGAGTAATGCGGAAGTTGGTCCTTTGGGCAGGGGAATCCGGACTGTCTGTGGGCCGTCCGGAGGACACTTCCGCGTGTCGGCGGGTGTCAGCGGATGTGTCCGTCACCCGTGACGACGTACTTGGTGGAGGTCAGTTCCGGCAGTCCCATGGGGCCGCGGGCGTGCAGTTTCTGGGTCGAGATGCCGATTTCGGCGCCGAAGCCGAACTGGCCGCCGTCCGTGAACCGGGTCGAGGCGTTGACCAGCACCGCGGCGGCGTCCACCCGCTGGGTGAAGCGGCGCGCGGCGGCCTGCGAGGACGTCACGATCGCCTCGGTGTGGCCGGAGGACCACAGCCGGATGTGCTCGACGGCCGCGTCCAGGCTCTCCACGACCCCGGCGGCGATGTCGTAGGACAGATACTCCGTCTCCCAGTCCTC
Organism: Streptomyces sp. NPDC003300; assembly: GCF_040610915.1. NCBI lineage: Bacteria > Bacillati > Actinomycetota > Actinomycetes > Kitasatosporales > Streptomycetaceae > Streptomyces > Streptomyces sp. NPDC003300. Next base: position 40,558 of record NZ_JBEXNE010000038.1, read on the forward strand.
CGCGGTGGCGGGCACGACGGTGGCCTTGCTGCCGCTGCTCTCGGCCAGCGCCTGCACCCGCGGGTCGCCGTGCACGGTGACCCCGGCCTCGGCGAGCGCGTCCAGCGCGCGCGGCAGGAAGCGGTCGGCGATGTCGCGGTGCACCAGCAGGGTCTCCGCCGAGTTGCAGACGCTGGGGCGCTGTGCCTTGGAGTTGATCAGCACCTCCACGGCCATGTCGATGTCCGCCTCGGCGTCCACGTACACATGGCAGTTGCCGGTGCCGGTCTCGATCACCGGAACGGTCGAACCCTCGACGACGGTACGGATCAGGGCGGCGCCGCCGCGCGGGATCAGCACGTCGACCATGCCGCGGGCGCGCATCAGCTCGGTGACGGAATCGCGGCTCTCGCCGGGCACGAGCTGGACGGCGTCGGCGGGCAGTCCCGCGCCGCCGACCGCGTCGCGCAGCACGGTGATGAGAGCGGTGTTGGAGGCGTACGCGGAGGAGGAGCCGCGCAGCAGCACCGCGTTCCCCGACTTCAGGCAGAGCGCGGCGGCGTCGACCGTCACGTTGGGCCTGGCCTCGTAGATGATGCCGACGACGCCGAGCGGGACGCGGACCTGCCGCAGCTCCAGGCCGTTGGGCAGGGTGGAGCCGCGCAGCACCTCGCCGACCGGGTCGGGCAGCCCCGCCACGTGCCGGACGTCGGCGGCGATGGCCGCGACCCGCTCACGGGTGAGGGTGAGCCGGTCCACGACGGTGTCGCCGGTCCCGGCGGCGCGGGCCCGCGCCACGTCCTCGGCGTTGGCCGCGACGATCTCCTGGGTGCGGACGATCAGCGCGTCCGCGATGGCCAGCAGGGCGTCGTCCTTGACGGACCGCGGCAGCGGGGCCAGGTCCGCGGCGGCGGCCCGCGCGCGGTACGCGGCGAGCAGCACGGGGGACTTGGGCAGCGGCGAGGGCAGCGGCGGGTGGGTCATGGAAGCAGGGTACCGGCCCGCCACCGGCCGGTTGGCAGGTCCCGCGACAGTGCTCCGCGGGGACGGGCCCTAGAACGGGTGTACGCCCACCGGGACGGCCGGCGGCGGTCCGTAGCCCTCCGCGACGCGCTGGTGGTAGGTCGCGCGGTCGATGACTTCCAGGCCGACGGTCTCCCAGGGCGGCAGGCCCGCCGTCGAGCGGTGCTCGCCCCACAGCCGCAGCGCGATGGCGGCGGCGTCGTGCAGGTCGCGGGCCTCCTCCCAGTAGCGGATCTCCGCGTGGTCGGTGGCGTACCGGCTGGTGAGCAGGAAGGGGTGGTCGTGGGCGAGCTGCTCCAGACCGCGTCTGACCTCGGTCAGCGGGGTCTCGGGGCCCGAGACGCTGAGCGTGACGTGCCACAGCCGGGATATCGCTCGTTCGGCGGGAAGCGCTTCCCGCTCGGGGTCCCCGTCGATGTCGTCACTGATGTCGTTGCCGACGCTGACCAGCGTGCGTTCCCCCGTACCCCTGGTCAATGGCCCTGGGCGCCCTCGTCTCACCGGCGGCCTCCCTGTGGGTTGCGTTCCGCGAGCGCCGTCCGCACCGGTAGGCGCTGACGACTCCTCCGCATCAAAGTTGACCAGGCTCCGGCGGGCCGCGGGGGCGTTTTCGGCAAGAAGGCCCGAACCAAGGTCCTGAGGAGATCCCCGGACATTGACCGGGGAGTCGAGGGTTCCGGGGGCTCAGGGGCGCAGAAGTACCAGGTCGTCACGGTGGACGACCTCGCGTTCGTAGGCGGGGCCGAGTTCGACGGCGAGGTCGCGGGTGGAGCGGCCGAGCAGCCGGGGCAGTTCGCGGGCGTCGAAGTTGACCAGTCCGCGGGCGACCGCGTGCCCGGCCTCGTCGAGCAGGTCGACGGGGTCGCCCGCGACGAAGTCGCCGTCCACGGCGGTGACCCCGGCGGGCAGCAGCGAGCTGTGCCGCTCGGTGACCGCGCGGACCGCCCCGGCGTCCAGCCGCAGCGCGCCGCGCGGGGTGGAGGCGTGCGCGAGCCACAGCAGCCGGTCGGCGGAGCGTTTGCCGGTGCGGTGGAAGTGGGTGCCGGTGGGGCGCCCGGCCAGCGCGTCTGCGGCGTGCACGGCGGAGGTGAGGACGACGGGGATGCCCGCCTCGGCGGCGATCCTGGCGGCCTCGACCTTGGTGACCATGCCGCCGGTGCCGACCCCGGCCTTGCCCGCGCTGCCGATGGTGACGCCCGCCAGGTCCTCGGGTCCGGCGACCTCGGTGAGCAGGGTCGCGCCCGGCGTACGCGGGTCGCCGTCGTAGAGCCCGTCGACGTCGGAGAGCAGGACCAGCAGGTCGGCGCGGACGAGGTGGGCGACGAGGGCGGCGAGCCGGTCGTTGTCGCCGAAGCGGATCTCGTCGGTGGCGACGGTGTCGTTCTCGTTGACCACCGGGAGGGCGCCCATGGCCAGCAGCTGGTCGAGGGTGCGGTAGGCGTTGCGGTAGTGGGCGCGGCGGCTGACGTCGTCCGAGGTGAGGAGCACCTGGCCGACGCGGACGCCGTACCGGGCGAAGGAGGCGGTGTAGCGGGCGACGAGCAGGCCCTGGCCGACGCTGGCGGCGGCCTGCTGCCTGGCCAGGTCACGGGGCCGGCTGGCCAGGCCGAGCGGTGCGAGTCCCGCGGCGATGGCGCCGGAGGAGACCAGGACGATCTCCTTGTCCGGTCGGCCGCCCGGTCCCGCGCTCGCGCCGGTGCCCGAGCCGCGGACCGAGGCCAGGACGTCGACGAGCGCGTCCACCCGGTCGGCGTCCAGTCCCCCGGCGGCCGTGGTCAGCGACGACGAGCCGACCTTGACCACGACCCTGCGGGCCTCCACCACGTCCTGCCGTGCCGTTGTCACGTACGTCCCTCGTATCGCCGCTGTCACGCCTGTCCCGAACCGGCGCTCCGGCCGGTGCCGTCGCGCGCCCCGGCACCCGGCCGTCTCCGGTCCCTCTCCGGCCCGTCTCCGGCCCGTTTCCGGATCGCGTCCGGAGGACCGGCTACCGCGGCGGGTGCTGGAGCTGCCAGGCCGCCCAGGCCGAGGTGACCATCGCGCGCACGTCGTACTGGGCGGTCCAGCCCAGCTCCCTGCCGATCGCCTCGGCGGAGGCCACGACACGGGCCGGGTCGCCCGCGCGGCGCGGGGCCAGTTCGGGTTCCAGCTCAGTGTGACCGGAGACCTCGCGGATCAGGTCGACCATCTCGGCCACCGAGACGCCCTGGCCGCTGCCGATGTTCAGCACCAGCGACGCCTCGGGGTCGCGGGTCAGGCGGCGGGCGGCGGCCAGGTGCGCGCCGGCCACGTCCTGGACGTGGACGTAGTCGCGCACGCAGGTGCCGTCGGGCGTCGGGTAGTCGGTGCCGAAGATCAGCGGGCGGCGGCCCTGCGAGATCCGCTGGAAGACCAGCGGGACGATGTTGGCGGCGCCGCGGTCGCCCAGCTCGGGCGCGGCGGTGCCCGCCACGTTGAAGTAGCGCAGCGACGCGGTGGCCATGCCGTGCGCCCGGCCGGCCGCGGCGATCAGCCACTCCCCCGCGAGCTTGCTCTCGCCGTACGGGCTCATCGGCGCGCAGGGCGTGTCCTCGGTGACCAGTTCGACGTCCGGCATGCCGTACACCGCGGCGGAGGAGGAGAAGACGAAGCGCCGCACGCGCGCGTCGACCGCCGCCTCCAGCAGGGTCTGAAGGCCGGTCAGATTCTCCCGGTAGTAGAAGAGCGGTCGCTCGACGGACTCGGCGACCTGCTTGCGGGCGGCGATGTGCACGATGCCCTCGACCGCGTGCGCGGCCAGCACCCGGTCGAGCGCGGCCCGGTCCAGGACGCTGGCGCGCTCCACCGGAACTCCGGACGGCAGCCGTTCGGTGTCACCGGCGGTGAGGTCGTCGAGGACGACCACCTTTTCTCCGCCGTCCACCATCGATTTGACGACATGCGATCCGATGTATCCGGCTCCGCCGGTGATCAGCCAGGTCATCGCCCCAGTCTAGTCGGCGTTGCCGCGGTGAATTCAGGGGCGCTTGATCGGCACGCGGTCTAAGGTCTGTCGGACCCCTCACCTAGACTCGCCGCGTCCGAACCGGACGGGTCTTCGCATCGGGTTCGGCATTCATCACACTCACATCCCAGGGGGGATTGTGTCCGAAGCACAGCCGGTGCGCTTTTCCAAGCGCCGCCGCCTCGTCGCGGTGTGCACCACCGGCGTCCTCGCTCTCGGCGCTCTGGCGCTGAGCACGAACGCGCAGGCCGACAGCGGCCCGCAGCACAGGATCACCCGGCCGACGGCGCCCAGCGGGCCCGCGCCGACGCTCACGCTGCCCAAGCAGGCCAAGCAGTACTCCACGAAGGCGGCGGCGGGGCCGCTGCGGTACGACCCGGACGGGGACGGCTACGCCGACCAGCTCTACCGGGGCAACAACCGGCACTACTACAACTTGCTCACCAAGGACAACGACGACGACGGCGACCTCGGCGCCAGCAGCGACGGCACCCTGTACAAGGACGTCCTCACCCCGGGCAGCCTGGACGGGCAGGGCACCGGCATCCTCGCGCTGACCAACTCGGGCCGCCTGTCGTACTTCGGGGCGGGGAGCTTCCCCAACGGCGCCGCGCGGTGGACCGGCACCGGCTGGTACGTCTACAACAAGCTGGTCGCGACCGACGACATCACGGGGGACGGCAAGCCCGACATCGTCGCGCGCACGCCGGCCGGTCAGCTCTATCTGTACGAGGGCACCGGCAACGCTTCCGCTCCGTTCAAGGGCAAGGTGCTCGTCGGTTCCGGCTGGAACCAGTACGACCAGCTCACCAGCCCCGGTGACATGAACGGCGACGGCATCAGCGACCTGATCGCCCGTAAGACGGACGGCACGCTGTACTTCTACGCCGGTACGGGCAACGCCGCCGGTCCGTACGCGGCCCGCGTCGCCATCGGCACGGGCTGGAACGCGTACAACCAGCTCGTCGGCACCGGTGACGGCTCGGTCCTGGCGAGGGCCACGAATGGCACTCTCTACATCTACCGGCAGAACGGCGCGGGCGGTTTCGCGCCCAAGCAGGGCGGCTACAAAGACTGGAACGTGGAGCTGTTCGCGGGCGCGGGTTCCAACCCGGCCTACGGCAAGAAGGAGCTCTACGGCCTGTCGACCGGCGGCACCTTCTACTGGTACTACACCAACAACAACGGGACGCTCGCCGCGCGCCAGCAGGTGTCGGGCGGCTCGGGGGGGTACAGCACCTTCGCACTGGCCTCGTCGCTGGGCGACTACGGGTACGCCGACCTGCTGTTCCGGGACGGCACCAACCTATGGAACCTGGATTCCGACGTGAGCAGCCCGCTGGCCACCGGCTGGGGCGGCTACAACCTCTTCGTCGGCCCCGGTGACCTCAGCGGTGACGGCAAGGGCGACCTGCTGGCCCGTGACACCTCGGGCAACCTGTACCTCTACCGGGGCCAGGGCAACGGCGCGGCGCTGACCGGCCGCCTGCTGGTCGGTCCCGGCTGGGGTGCGTACAACGCCATCGTGGGCGCCGGTGACTTCACCGGTGACGGCCTGGCGGACATCGTCGCGCGCACCAGCGACGGCACGCTCTACCTGTACAAGGGGACGGGCGTCAGCTCCCGCCCGTTCGAGACCCGCGTGAAGATCGGCACGGGCTGGAACCGCTACAACAAGCTGGCGTCGCCGGGCGACATGGACGGTGACGGCCGCGCCGACCTGCTCGGTGTGGACGCCAGCGGCAATCTGTTCAGCTACAGCTCCACCGGCACGGGCCAGTTCAAGGCTCCGGTGAAGCAGGGCGGCGGCTGGAACGGCTACAGCCGCCTGTTCTGAGACGTCCTGTGGTGTCCGCCGCCTGTTGAGTGGACGGACGAGGGCGCCCGCACCTATCCGGTGCGGGCGCCCTCGCGCGTCACGGCCGACAACCCGTGCTATCTCGTGGCCAGTTGGGTGAACGTGCCGGTGCCGTGGACGCGGGTGACGCCCGGGGTGGCGTTCACGGTGAAGGAGACCAGGGCCGTACGGTCGGTGCCCGCGACGAGCACGTCGGGGCGGCCGACCGCGAAGGGCTCCGTCGGGGTACTGGCTGTGGCGGCGGCCGGTCCCTTGCCGTATTCACCGTGCACCAGCAGCGCGTTGCCGAAGTCGGCGCGTACGGCCAGCAGCGGGTTGGTCTCCGCGCCCCGACCGCTGAGCAGGGCGACCGGGCCGAAGCCCGCGTCGCGCACGGCGGAGGCCGGAATCCAGCGACCATGCCGTCCCGCGGTGAGGCGTTCGACCGCGATCTCGGCGGTCTCCGGCCTGCGGAAGGCCAGCAGCAGCGAACCGTCCGCCGCGGTCACCGCTTCGGGCACCTCGCCGGGCACGCCGGTGTGCCGCAGGGGACGGCCGACCAGTTCGGCGCTCGGGGTGGACTGAGTCCACTGGTGGACCCCTTGGTGGCCCGCGGCGAAGACGTGGATCCGGCCGTCGTGGTCGACGGTCGCGGTCAGTCCCTCCTGGACCTGGCCGCCGGCGAGTTGCTGCCACGGCGACCACTGACCGGAGGCGTCGCGGACCCGCGTGCTCAGACCCTTGGAGGCGTTGCGGACGAAGACGTGGATCCGGCCGTCCTTGCCGATCACAGCGGTCGGCGGCCCGACCCTGCGGCCGCGGACCGGATTCGCCTCGGGGCTGCCGAGGCTGCGCCAGCCCCGGATCGCCCGGTCGCCGTCTTCGCCGGCGGACTTGCCCGAGGCACCCACCTGCTGGTCGAGCACCACGACTTCCCGGGTGTTGTCGCCCGGCGCGGCCGACAGACCGGAGAAGCGCAGGCCGAACAGCAGATGGTGGCCGTGCTTGTCGGTGACGACGCTGAGCGCGGGGGTCAGCGGGCCCCCGCCGAGGTCCTCAGGCGCATTCCAGTGTCCGCTTGCCGGCGCGGTCTCGGTCCAGCGGGCGGCCCGGGTGCCGAGCACGCCGTACACGGTGAGCCTGCCGTCCTTGGCGGCCACCGCCTGCGGACCAGAGGTCGGGTAGCGGTAGTGGGTGCTGCGGACCCAGCCGCGCGGGGACTTCAGCGCGTCGCCCTGGCCGACGCTGTAGTCACCGCAGCCGCCGGTGTCGCCGCACTTCCAGCCCGGAGCGCCGCCGTACACATCGAGCACGTCCGCCTTGAAGCGGACGGTGGCCTGCGGGAGATTGTGCGGCCAGCGCTGGTTGTAGTAGCCGCGGTAGGCCTCGGTGAGGAAGGTCGGGACCGGGCCGCCGCTCGCCGCGGCCTTCTCGGTCCACTGCGCCATGGCCCGCCAGGTGAACAGCGCGGTGGCGGTGTGGTCACGGTGGTCGGAGTAGCCGACCTGGTCGCTGTCGCGCGGGTACCGCGCGTTGTGGACCTGGATGTCCGGGTCGGGGTCCATGGTGCGGATCAGCGTCGGCCGGAAGGTGGTGAACAGGAAGGCGAGCGCGTCGATCAGCGTCTGCCGGTCGAAGGTGTGGGCGGCGCGTACCGGGCCGTCGGGCAGCGGTACGGTCCGTACCGTCCCGTCCACGGCCCAGAGCTTGTCGATGCCGAAGGTGCCGCCGCCGCGCACCGGAGTGTGCATGTCGATCCGCAGGAAGACCAACTCGGCCCGCCTGCCGTCGTGTTCGAGGGTGTTGACCTCGGCGGCGCCGCCGTGAGGCAGGGCGAGCGCGGTACGCGTCCACGGTGTGAAGATCTCCGCGCCGAGCATCCGCGCGTACGCCTGCCGCAGCCCCTGCTGCCGCGCGGAGACGTACGCGGGTACGTTCGGCAGCGGGCGCGGGTGGCCGGGGGCGCGGTTCACGCCGAAGGAGTCGCCGCTGGTCACGTAGACCGTGACGACCGGCACATGACGGTCGAGGGTGGCGGCGGTGTCCGGATTCATGAAGTACAGGTCGTCGTCGGGGTGCGCGACCACTTGCATCACGAGCGGTGCGGCGGGGGCGCCGAAGGTGACCCGCGCGGAGGCGGGCAGTACACCGCCGGTCGGGGGCGGCCCGAAGACGACCGGCGCTCCCGTCATCCTCGGCTTGGCCGCGGTGCTCCGACCCGTACAACCCGCGACCGTGGCCGCCGCGAGTGCGCCCGCCATCGAACCCACCACGACCCGGCGTCCGGGACCCCTGCTTGCTTGTTCCAGCATTCGGTCCAACGTTCCGGCTCCGTTCACCTCTCGTGTGATCATTTCGACCACCCGCTGCACAAGAGGGACAATTTCGAGCCGGGGTTTCTTCGCTTTGATGTGACCGTCATCACATGTCCGGGTCAGGCAAGTACCGGAAGCAAAAGCCGAAAAGGCCGGAATGCATTGACCTGCGGAACCGGCTGGTCAGCCGCATGAAAAAGGGGAGCCGGACTCACCGTGAGTGAGTCCGACTCCCCGAATCGGAATGGCGCGCCCCGGTTACTCCGGGTGTCGCAACTGCCAGCCCGCCCAGGCCGAGGCCACCATCTCGCGCACGTCGTAGACGGCCTTCCAGCCCAGTTCCCTGCCGATCGCGTCGGCGGACGCCACGACCCTGGCCGGGTCGCCGGGCCGACGCGCGGTGACCTCCGGGGCGATCCCGGTGTGACCCGAGATCTCCTGGATGATGCCGACCATCTCTGCCACGGAGACGCCCTCGCCCCGGCCGATGTTCAGCACCAGGGCCGCCTTCGAGTCCTCGGTGAGCCGGCGGGCGGCGGCGACGTGCGCGGACGCGATGTCCTCGACGTGGATGTAGTCGCGGATGCAGGTGCCGTCCGGCGTCGGGTAGTCGTCGCCGAAGATCAGCGGAGTCCGGCCGCGGGAGAGCCGGTCGAAGACCATCGGCACCAGGTTGAAGATCCCCGGGTCGCCCAGCTCAGGGGCGGCCGCGCCCGCGACGTTGAAGTAGCGCAACGACGCGGTGGCCACCCCGTGCGCCCGCCCGACCGCGGTGACCAGCCACTCGCCGGCCAACTTGGTCTCGCCGTACGGGCTCATCGGCTCGCACGGGGTCTGCTCGGTGACCAGGTCCACGTCGGGCATTCCGTATACGGCCGCGGAAGACGACAGGACGAAGCGCTGCACCCGCGCCTCGACGGCGGCCTCGAGTACGGTCCGCAGACCCTCGACGTTCTCCCGGTAGTACCACAGCGGGCGCTCGACGGACTCTCCGACCTGCTTCTTCGCCGCGATGTGCACGATGCCCCGGACGTCGTGTTCGCCCAGCGTCCGGTCGAGCAGCGCCCGGTCCAGGACGGTGCCGCGCACCAACGGCACACCGGCCGGCAGGCGTTCGGGATCTCCGGTGCTCAGATCGTCGACGACGACCACCTGCTGTCCATCGGCAACGAGCGCCCTGACAACGTGCGAACCGATATAACCAGCGCCGCCGGTAATCATCCAGGTCATGGCCGAACCCTACCAACGGCGGCCACGGGGAAGACCTGCCGGACCGAGCCGCCGCCCAGGGCGCGCACGGCAAGCGGGACCGCACGGACGACTCCGGGAATCGACTCGGCGTTCCCGCCGCGTTCACCCGCTGTGCGATCATTTCCACCGCCTCGACTCACAGCGGGTGGCAGTGACACGGCTCCGGCGGAACCAGTGATCCACTTCACACATTCGATTGGCCCGCAGGTGAACAGCCATGGTCAGGAATTGCAACATTCGGCCAACTTGCTGATGTTTGGCATCCTTGACAGGATGCGTTGGCTGACCAATGAGAATGGGAGACACGTGCGCCGTGAGTGATTCGCTCCTGCCCTACGCGGTGGGCGCGGTAAAGCGCGCCCGCACCCTGGCGGTACGAGCCCGCCGCAAGGTCGAGCGGATGAACACTGTGCCCGCACTCGGTACAGGCATCAGACCGCGACCGATGATCACCCCGGTCCACCTCTCAGTGCTCGGCGGCCGCACGCTGAACCTCGCGGTGCCCGTCTCCCGGCACACCGCCGACCCCTCCGCGGCCCGCCTCGAACTGATCCACGGCAACCATCGGGTCAGTGTCGACCTCGCCCTGGAGCCGGAGTCCGACACGTCCCTGCTGCTCACCGCGACGGTACCGCTGCGGTACACCGAAGGTGAGAACGACACGGGGCGCGGGCTGCTGCTCAGTGCGGGGCTCTGGCGGTTCTGTGTCGTCGTCACGGACGAGGGCGGTCGTGAGACCAGATCCGACCTGGCCGCCCTGGCGTTCGCCGCGGTGCACGGCCCGATGCTCCCGACCTCGCCGTCCGAGTCCAGCGGCGCGGTCTTCCGGCCGGTGCGCTCGGTGGACGGCCGCGCCATGCTCAAGGTCACAGCCCCCGCCCACCAGGCCGAACTCGTCAGATTCGACCTGCTCTGGGACCGGGTGACCGTGCACGGCCGGCTGCTGGCCGCACGGCACCCGGTGACCGAGTACACCGCCGAGGTCGTACGCCGGGGAGCCAACAAATCCGTCTCGGCGGCGCTCGATTGGGACGGCGACAACTTCACCTTCGACCTGCCGTTGCGAGCCATGACCGACGGTCCGGGCGTCCAGCGCACCTGGGACGTCCAACTGCGCGGGGGGCGCGCCAAGCTGAAGGTCGCCAAGCGGCTCACCCAGGTGCGTCATCCCAAGCAGGTCTTCCGGACTCCCTTTCGCATCATCGCCCTGGACGACGGTTCCTTGACCCGTGCGCACGTCTATCTCACGCCTGCCGGTGCCCTTGCGGTGGCCTGCGCGGCCATCGGAACCAACGAGGACGCATGAAGATCACATTTCTGCTCACCTGGGGCGACGAGATGGGCGGCACGGAAATGGCCGCCTACACCCAGGCGATCCATCTCTCCGCCCGGCACGAAGTCGAAGTGCTGAGCGTCTTCAAGACCCGCCTGGAGCCGTTCTTCGCGGAGGCGAAGCAGATCAAGCGGCGCTACCTGGTGGACAGGACCGGCGCCTACGGGCGTCCGGTACGCCGCAGCACGCTGGACGAGGAAGCGTGCAGGACGCTGCAGTCGCTGCCCAGCGAACTGATCAAGCCGGTCTGGGAGAACACCTTCGACCAGCTCTCCGACATCGAGATGACCGCCGCGCTGCCCGCGCTCGACTGCGATGTGCTGATCACCACCTCCCCGGCCCTGATGGCCGCCGCCGCGGAACTGGCTCCGGCCCGTGTGGTGACCGTGCACGAAGAGCACCGCGCTTCCCAACTGCGCGGCGTAGGCGGTGAACCGCTGCTGGTGTACGGCCCGCGGATCGACGCCCTGGTGTCGCTGACCGAGCGCACGAACGACTGGTTCGCCGACTCGCTCGGCGACGCGGCGCCCGAGCTCGTCACCATTCCCAACGCGGTGTCCGACGGCTACCGCCCGCGCTCCGACCTCCAGAACAAGGTCATCGTGCTGGCCGCCCGCATGACCCCGGAGAAACAGCTCAACCACGCCATCCAGGCGTTCCACCAGATCTCCGGCGACTTCCCCGACTGGAAGCTCCGGATATTCGGCGACGGCCCACAGGAAGTGCGGCTGCGCCAGCTCGTAGAGGGATTCGGCCTGCAACTGCGGGTCGAACTGGTGGGCCGCTCGCAGCAGATGGACGAGGAGTGGGCCAAGGCCGGGCTCTGTGTCCTGCCCTCGCGCAACGAAGCCTTCCCGCTGGTGCTCCTGGAGATGTTCGCCGCCGGTGTGCCGGTAGTGGCCTACGACATCGTCACCGGCCCGGCCGAGATCATCAGGCACGACGTGGACGGGCTGCTGGTGCCGCCCGGTGAGATCGACCTGCTGGCCGAGGCGATGGCCCGGCTGATCGGTGACGAGCAGACTCGGCACGCCTTCGGCAAGGCGGCGCGCGAGGGCGTCTACGAGCGCTTCAGCGGTGAGGACATCACCGCCCGCTGGGAGGAGTTGTTCACCCGGCTGGTGGCCGAGCGCGACAACCCGCAGCGCCTGGGACGACGTGCCGACCGGGCGGCGCTGCGGGTGGTGGCGGGCGGCACGCGCAACTTCACCGTGGCCGCGCCCGTCTCGCCGCTGGCGAATTCCACCGACGAGCAGAAGGCCCGGGAGGTGATGATCCAGGCGCAGGACCGCAAGCTGGTGCGCTCCGCGGGGCGGCTCGCCGAGGTCCGCGACGACGTCAACGGGCCCCAAATGCTCGCGACCAACCTGGAGATCAGCGCCACCGTCCTTGAGGACGTCGGCATTCCGTACGTCCTGCTGCGGGCCGACGGCGTCCAGCACCGGCTCGCGGTACCGGTCGAGGAACGGCCCCGGGTGCTTGAGGCGCTGGCCACCGCCCTGCACGGCAAGGCGGTCTACGCCGAGCTGATCTCCCCGCGTGGCGCCGCGCCCGGAGCGGTGCTGGCGGAACGGCTGCGGGACGTCGGCGAGGTGGCCGGGCTGCGGATCTTCAAGCCGGTGGTCACCGGCAGCCGTACCCTGCGCTACGGGCCCGCGTACGGCTGCAGCGTGGAGTTCTGGTCCGTCGACGAGGAAGACGGCTGGCGTTCCACCCCACGGGCGACGACGCTCCTTGGGCGCCGGTTGCCGTCCCTCGAACCCACCGCGAAGCTGCGGGTGGGCGAGCGGGACTACCCGACGCTCTCGCAGTTCACCAAGCAGTTGATGTGGGATGTCGACCAGCCCATCGACGTCGTCTACACCTGGGTGGACGGCGACGACACCGCATGGCAGGACCGCCGCAACGAGGCGCGCCGCCGACGCGGACTGCCGGTCTCGGAGAACACGGACGTCGACAACGGCGACGTGAGGTTCCGCAACCGTGACGAACTGCGCTACTCACTGCGGTCGCTGGAGATGTACGCGCCCTGGGTGCGCAACATCTATCTGGTGACCGACGACCAGGTGCCGCCCTGGCTCGACACGTCGTGCCCCGATGTGAAGGTGGTGAGCCACCGGGACATCTTCGCCGACCCGAGTTGCCTGCCCACCTTCAACTCGCACGCCATCGAGAGCCAGATCCACCGGATCGAGGGCCTGTCCGAGCACTTCCTTTATCTGAACGACGACGTCTTCATGGGCCGCCCGGTCACACCCGAACTGTTCTTCCTCAGCAACGGCATGGCGAATTTCTTCCGGTCGCCGACCGCCGTACCGCCGACCGAGCCGTCGGACGAGGACGAGGGCTACTTCGCAGCGGCCAAGAACAACCGCAAGCTGCTGGAGGACGCCTTCGGACGGACCGCCACGCAGAGCTTCCTGCACACGCCGCACGCGCTGCGCCGCAGCGTGCTCGCGGAGATCGGCGAGAGGTTCCCGGAGGAGGTGGCCAGGACCGCGGCCAACCCCTTCCGCGGCAACAGCGACCTGTCGATCACGTCGTCGCTGCACCACCACTACGGCTACCTGACCGGCCGCTGCGCGCCCGGCAGGATCTCGTGCAGCTACGTCAACGTCGGCAACTACGACCACCACTCGGTGCTCGGCCGACTGCTCGCGTCCCGCAACTACGATGTCTTCTGCATCGGCGAGTCGCCCGACGCCGAGGTGCCCGCCGAGGAGCAGGCGCGCGTGATGTACGCCTTCCTCAACGCCTACTACCCCGTGAAGTCCCGCTTCGAGCGGGACTGAACGGGGCAGGCGCCGGCGACAGCCCGCCCGGTGCCGGGCTACTCCTTCTCGAAGGGGCTCGGCACCGGGAAGTACGCGTCGAGGAACGGGGTGATCAGGTCCTTCTGGCCGGTCGCGTCGTTCTCCGTGGAGACCGTGTCATTGATGCAGAAGACGGTCTTGTCGCGGTTGGCGAGCAACCGGCCGAGCCGCGTCTCGGTCCAGGGGTGGGTCAGGTCCAGGTAGGTGTACGGCAGGTCGTTGGACGGGATCGCGCGCCTGGTGTGGAAGGCGTAGTAGTGGTGCAGCGACGAGGCGACGGAGATGTCGTCCATGCTGCGGAAGTGGCTGGACTCGGTGTGCCGGTACTCGGCGGCGAACTCGTCCTCGATCTCGTCCAGGACGCTGCGCCGCAGGGCGTGCGGCATGTGCTTCATCTTCTGCACGAGGACGGCGCCGTAGCGCTCCTCGATCAGCCGCCGGTTGTTCTTCCCGGCCGCCGCGACCGGCGGGTCGGCCTCCGTCTTCTCGCCCAGCGGCACCAGCGCGGGTGAGGGGAAGAACTTCGTCAGGCCGTTGGCGAGGAAGAAGTCCTGCGGCGTCACCTCGTTGCCGAGCAGCACGTCGTCGTTGAAGTACAGGAAGTGCTCCGACAGGCCCTCGATGTGGTGCAGTTGGCTCTCGATGGCGTGCGAGTTGAAGGTCGGCAGCGAGCCGGGCGAGCGGAAGATCTGCCGGTGGCTGACCACCTCGATGCCGGGGTGCTCGGTCTTCAGCCAGGACGGCGTCTGGTCGTCGGTGACCAGGAAGATCTTCCGGACCCACGGCGCGTACATGTGCAACGAGCGCAGTGAGTACCGCAGTTCGTCACGGCTGAGGTAGCGCGCCGCGTTGGCCGCCTCGTCGTGGTACGCCGCGCCGGTGAAGTCCGCGCGGCGGCGCAGCCACGCCGGGTCCGCGCCGTCCACCCAGGTGTAGACGACGTCGACCGGGAAGCGGATCTCGTCGGTGGTGTGGATCGCGAAGTGCTCGCGGGTACGGACCTCGAAGCGCGGGCCCGCGCCGGTGTCGCGCGGCGCGAGGTCGGTGAAGAACGCCTCGGGCGCCTGCACGGTCTTGGCGTCGGCGGGGACGGCCTCGGCGAATTTGCCGGGGCGCGGCGCCACGAGCGCGCCGTCCTCCTCGCGCCAGAACTCGATGTCGCAGCCGTAGCGGGTGCCGAGCGCCAGGCCCTTGCTCTCGTCGGTGCGGTACCAGGTGAGGCGGAAGACCCCGGCGCCCGCCAGACGGCGCCAGGACGGCTGCTCGTAGCCCGGCAGCGACTCCTCGGGCACCGGGGAGTTCCCCTTGACCGCGGTCACGTAGCCGGGCTCCTCGGCGCACAGCGCGGTCAGCGCGGCGAGCACCGCCTCCCGGTCGCTCTCGTGGACGGCCACGGCCGAGGCGGTGTGCGAGCGGCCCCGTACGCAGAAGTGGTCGAGACCGGCGGCGGACAGGCAGCCGAGGACCGCGTCGAGGTTGGCCCTGCGGGCCGCCAGCGGGGTCACGCCGGGGACGATCAGCGCGACCTTCGCCTCGCGGTTGACCGTGATCACCGTGCGGTCCGGACGGTCCACCAGCGCCTGGTGGCGCTTGCCGACCCTGGCCGCCCTGGCCCGCTCGGCGGCAGCGGTCGCGCCCGCGATGCGCAGCTTCACCTGCTTGCGCAAGTCCGAGTCGACGCGGGAGGCGATCTTCCGTCGGGCGCTCTCCGGTACTGCTCGTCGGTAGACCCCCAGCAGTCGGGGTGCCTCGGGATTACGCACGGCGGGCGGCTCCTCATCGATTGCGGGGCCCGCCGCGACGCGGGCCGTTGACGTACGACGACGGCCCGTACGGTGGTCCGGGCCGATACCTCAAGTATGCCTTGCGTTCTCCAAGGGGCCGCGTGCGGTATACCTGTCCGGAACTCCGGCCGCGCGCGACGTTACACGTAATGCGGAATCAGGAATTCGGTTGCCCATCGTTGGGTGAATTCTTCATTGAGCCGCAAGGGCGCTTCGCGTAACTTTCCCCGACGCCTTGTTCGGCGCCCAAAGCAGGGCCACGGGCCGTCCTACGCTGACGCAGAGCGTGCGGGATCACGTGCGGATCCGTCCGCCGGGACCGCACTCGCCCAGCACTCACTCAGCACTCACTCAGCACTTACCCAGCGCTCGCCCTGAATCCGCACCGCATCCGCCCTGCATCCGCGTACGGCGCCGAAAGTGATCTCATGCGACTGTCGATCGTAGTTCCCTGCTACAACGAAGAAGCCGTGATCGAGCTCTTCGACGTACGCATCCGGGAGACCCTCACGGCGCTCTCCGTCGATTACGAGCTGTGCTACGTCGACGACGGCAGCTCCGACCGCACGCTGGAGCGGCTGCGGGCCCTGGCCGAGAACCGCGAGGCGAGCACGCGATACGTGTCCTTCAGCCGGAACTTCGGCAAGGAGGCGGGCATCCTGGCCGGGCTCAAGGAGACGACCGGGGACGCGGTGGTTGTGATGGACGCCGACCTCCAGCACCCGCCGGAGCTGATCGCGCGCATGCTGGAGCTGCACCGCGCCGGGCACGACCAGGTGATCGCGCGGCGCACCCGCGAGGGCGACAAGAAGCTGCGCACGGCCGCCAGTCGGCTCTACTACCGGATGATCAACAAGTGGGTGGACGTCGAACTGACCGACGGCGTCGGGGACTTCCGGCTGCTGTCGCGGCGCGCGGTCGACGCGCTGCTCGCGATGCCGGAGTACAACCGCTTCTCCAAGGGCCTTTTCTCCTGGATCGGCTTCGACACCGTCACCTTCGACTACCGCAATGCCGCGCGGGAGGCGGGCGAGACGAAGTGGCACTTCGGCGCGCTCATCAATTACGGCATGGACGGGCTGATCTCGTTCAACAACCGGCCGCTGCGGCTGGCCATCTATCTGGGAATGGCGCTCAGTGCCGTCGCGGCGGCGTATGCCGTGGTCGTCACCGTCATGGCGATGATCAAGGGGCCCGACGCGCCCGGTTATGTGACGCTGCTCGTCGCCGTCGTCGGTCTGGGCGGGCTCCAGATGCTGATGCTGGGGTTGATAGGCGAGTACATTGGGCGCATCTACTACGAGACCAAGCGACGGCCGCACTTCCTGGTCAAGGAGACGAACGCGCCGCGGGCCTTCGGGGTGGCACGGCAGGCCGGCGCCGCACCGACGAGCGCGTCGCTGCCCCGGATGGAGATCCGTTGAGCCTGGCCGGCACCCGCTCACCGCAACTGCTCCAGATCGTGCGGTTCGCCCTCGTGGGCGGGGTCAACACCGCCACCTTCTACGGCTTCTACCTGGCCCTGCACCCGTGGATGCCGTACTTCGCCGCGTACACCCTGGCGTTCGTGCTCAGCATGATCGGGTCGTTCTTCCTGAACACGTACTTCACGTACCGGACGCGGCCCACCTGGCGGAAGTTCCTGCTCTTCCCGCTGACCAACCTGACCAATTACGTGGTCACGAGCGTCGGCGTCTACGCCCTCGTGGAGTGGGCGGGCATGAACGACAAGATCGCCCCGCTGGCCGCCGCGGCAGCCGCCATCCCCTTCACCTACCTGCTGAGCCGCCGCATCCTCACCCCGCCGTCCGCGCTCGCCGAGCCCGACCCGAACCGCCCCTCCCCGGCCCACGCGGACGCCTGACCCACCCCGACCGGCCCCCTTCCCAGGGGGCCGGTCGCGCGTTTACTTGAACGGGTCGAAGCCGTGGTACTCCTCTTCGGCGTCGTCGCGCTCGGCCTGCTTGTCGCGGCGGCGGGTGACGGCGGCGCGGGGGGCGTCGAAACGGTGGTCCTCGCCGCGGCGGCCGAGCATTTCGGCGCCTGCGGCCATGCTGGGCTCCCAGTCGAAGACGACGGCGTCCTCGTCGGGGCCGATGGCGACGGCGTCGCCGGCGTTGGCGCCGGCCTTGAGGAGGGCGTCCTCGACGCCGAGGCGGTTGAGGCGGTCGGCGAGGTAGCCGACGGCCTCGTCGTTGGAGAAGTCGGTCTGGCGGACCCAGCGTTCGGGCTTCTCGCCGTGCACGCGGTACAGGCTCTCGCCGTCGTGGGTGACGGTGAACCCGGCGTCGTCGACGGCCTGCGGGCGGATGACGACGCGGGTGGACTCCTCCACCGGCTTGGCGGCCCGCGTCTCGGCGACGATCTTCGCCAGGGCGAACGACAGCTCGCGCAGCCCCTCGTGGGAGACGGCCGACACCTCGAAGACCTGGTAGCCGCGGCTCTCCAGCTCCGGCCTGATGATCTCGGCGAGGTCGCGCCCGTCGGGCACGTCGATCTTGTTGAGCACGATCAGCCGCGGCCGGTCCTCCAACCCGCCGCCGTACGCCCGCAGTTCCTCCTCGATGATGTCGAGGTCGCTGGCGGGGTCGCGGTCGGACTCCAGCGTCGCGGTGTCCAGCACGTGCACGAGCACCGAGCAGCGCTCGACGTGCCGCAGGAACTCCAGGCCGAGGCCCTTGCCCTGGCTGGCGCCGGGGATCAGACCCGGTACGTCCGCGATCGTGTAGACGGTCGAACCGGCCGTCACCACACCGAGGTTGGGCACCAGCGTGGTGAACGGGTAGTCGGCGATCTTCGGCTTGGCGGCCGACAGCACCGAGATCAGCGAGGACTTGCCCGCGCTCGGGTAGCCGACCAGCGCCACGTCCGCGACCGTCTTCAGTTCCAGGACGATGTCCCGCGCCACACCGGGCTCGCCGAGCAGCGCGAAGCCGGGCGCCTTGCGGCGGGCCGAGGCCAGCGCCGCGTTGCCGAGGCCGCCGCGACCGCCCTGGCCCGCGATGAAGGTGGTGCCCTGGCCGACGAGGTCGGCCAGCACATTGCCGTCCTTGTCCTGCACGACCGTGCCGTCGGGCACCGGCAGCACCAGGTCCGTACCCTCCTTGCCCGACCGGTTGCCGCCCTCGCCGGGCTTGCCGTTGGTCGCCTTGCGGTGCGGGCTGTGGTGGTAGTCGAGCAGCGTCGTGACGTCCTGGTCGACGACGAGGATCACGTCGCCGCCCCGGCCGCCGTTCCCGCCGTCGGGGCCGCCCAGCGGCTTGAACTTCTCCCGGTGAACGGAGGCGCAGCCGTGGCCTCCGTTACCCGCGGCGACATGCAGCTCGACGCGGTCCACGAAGGTGGTCATGGCATTCCTCCAGATACGTACGGGGTGGTGCGGATGTGCACGGGGTGGTGCGGTACGCGCGCTTTCACGCGTTCCAAGACGTAACACGCCGAGGGCGGCCCCGCTTCCCTGGTCGGGAAGCGAGGTCCGCCCTCGGAGGTGAAACTGTGTCGCTCTACGGTGCCTGGATCAGGCGGCCGGAACGATGTTCACTACACGACGCCCACGCTTGGTGCCGAACTCGACCGCACCGGCGGAGAGGGCGAACAGCGTGTCGTCCTTGCCGATGCCGACGCCGGAGCCGGGGTGGAAGTGCGTGCCGCGCTGGCGGACGATGATCTCACCGGCGTTGACGACCTGGCCGCCGAAGCGCTTGACGCCGAGCCGCTGAGCGTTGGAGTCGCGACCGTTCCGAGTGGACGATGCGCCCTTCTTGTGTGCCATCTCTCCTCAGTCCCTTACTTCGCAGCCGTGGGGATGCCGGTGATCTTCAGCGCCGTGTACTGCTGGCGGTGACCCTGGCGACGGCGGTAGCCGGTCTTGTTCTTGTAGCGCAGGATGTCGATCTTCTGGCCCTTGTGGTGGTCCACGATCTCGGCCTCGACCTTGACACCGGCCAGCACCCACGGGTCGCTGGTGACGGCGTCGCCGTCGACGACGAGCAGCGTCGAGAGCTCGATCGCGTCGCCCACCTTGCCCGTGGGAATCTTGTCAACCTCAACGATGTCGCCGACAGCCACCTTGTGCTGACGACCACCGCTACGCACGATTGCGTACACGCGGATCTCACTCTCTCGCTCTTGAAATCGGACCCCTGATGCCAGCCGTCCCGATGGTGCGCGGGGGGCCTCTCCCGGCGGACCGGGAGGGATTTGCTCAGAAGTGGGCGCACAAACGCCGAAGGTCAAGACTACGGAGGGCCTCCGGCCCGGTCAAATCCGCCCTCCCGCACCCGTGAACGGTCGCGCGCCCCGTCACGGCACCGGCAAAGTGCGCTGCCATCGCGCAAGGGCATGTTTTTAGGGGCGCGGGGAACTGCGCGGCCGGCCCCCACCGGGATGTCAGCCCGAAGACCACCGCATCTGCCCCGCTGGGGCCGGTTCCCAGGCCGCGCCACCACCGGTGGCCGAGCGCGCGGTTCCCCGCGCCCCCGGCGGGGCACAGCCCACCCGCAGGGTGGACGCGCGTGGCCCGCGCCCGGGGGCGGGGGGCGGGCCCCCCGGGGCGGCCGAGTGGGGGGGGGCGGGCGGCATGTTGGGGGCCGCCGACTTGGTGGGGGTGTTGGTGGGCGCGGCCGT